>NZ_JBVASZ010000009.1:0-178209 GCF_057814255.1 Paenibacillus sp. F024 | reverse complement strand
TCCGCCGCTAACTTATCCCGAAGGATAAATCCGCTCGACTTGCATGTATTAGGCACGCCGCCAGCGTTCGTCCTGAGCCAGGATCAAACTCTCCATTAAAGAAAAGCTGATATAGCTCAAAATTTAACACTAGCGAGAATCATACGATTCTCTATTAAAACACTCACTCGATGTTCAGTTTTCAAAGGGCAATTTTTTCGACAATTTCGATTGTACGCTATTGTCGTTTATTGTCACCGTGTTTAGCGGCGACTTGATTAATATATCATATCTGGCTAGATCAATGCAAGCTTTTTTTTGAGGAACTTTTTCCTGCTTTCTCACAATACCCATAGCTTTATAGCTGCAAGAACAGCCAGCCCCGGAATTCCAAGAATACTGACCGCCGCTACCGTTACCGCGTTTAGCGGAAGTTCCAAGTGGGTATACGAACTAAACAGATTAACAATATACAATATCATGCAAGCAAAAGCAAGATGCAGGCACAATTTACCTAACCATTGAAAGGCATGCCGGTTTCTCATCAATAAGACAGCAAGCAATCCTCCGGACAGGAGAAAAACTCCCCACAGCATATATAGTTTCATGAAGACTCCTCCAATACACGGCTGGCCCATACTTCATTCGCCGAAACTCTCATATTTTTAGCTTGCTTGATGAGCATCTCAAACCTTTTTTCAGCGGCCTCCAAAGCGAACACAGCATAATCGACTTGTTCCTTTTCTATAACGTAATCAAATCGCTTCTGAGCCGTTTCCCATTCCAAATGTGCTTTGCGTATTTCCTGCACAAGCAAAAGCTTGTCTTTGTAAATAGCGTCCTCCTGCGCCCTCTCTTTTCTTTTCCACAGCTTTCCCATCCAACGCTTCATGTATCTGCCTCCTAGATTCCATCAGGATTGTCCCATACATTACATACATATAGAGAACAAGACTCGGATAGAACTAAAAAAAGCCCTCCCATGGCATACGGCTAAACAGCCGCATGCCCCGGCAGGACCTCTTGGAGGCTTCCAATTTCATTATAATTCCCTTCGCCCTTCAAGCGCTTTGGTTAATGTGACCTCGTCGGCATATTCCAAATCTCCGCCGACCGGCAAACCGTGAGCAATCCGGGTCACTTTTAACCCAAAGGGACGAACCAACCGGGACAAATACATTGCGGTTGCTTCACCTTCAATATTCGGATTGGTGGCCAGAATAAGCTCCTGCACACGCTCATCGCTCAAACGCTTCAGTAAATCGGCAATCCGGATCTCATCCGGTCCGATGCCTTCCATAGGCGAAATCGCTCCATGAAGAACATGATAGTATCCGTTGTATTCTTTCGTCCGTTCCATGGCCACCAGATCTTTGGGTTCCTGCACCACGCAAATCGTTGAACCGTCACGGCTCTTATCCTGACAAATACGGCACGGATCGGTATCGGTAATATTGCAGCAGACCGAGCAATAGTGCAAATTTCTTTTGACATTCACGAGCGCTTTGGCAAAATCGATAACATCGTCTTCCTTCATACGAAGCACATGAAACGCCAGGCGCCCCGCCGTCTTAGGCCCGACGCCCGGAAGCCGGGAGAATGAATCGATCAGCTTGGCTAATGGTTCGGGATAAAACAAGCGATTAGCTCCTCACACTTTGAACTTAAAGGTCTCTAAAGCCTCACACGGACAGTAATCCGGTCTTTGTTTAGAATAACCCCGGAATGTTGAGACCTCCGGTAAGTTTGGACATTTCTTTACCGGCTGTTTCTTCCGCTTTCGTCATCGCATCATTAATGGCCGCAAGCACCAAATCCTGCAGCATTTCCACATCGTCCGGATCTACAGCTTCCGGCTTGATCACTACGGCTGTTACCTTTTTATGTCCGTTCACCGTTATGCTAACCACACCGCCTCCGGCCGTGCCCTCGAACGATTTGTTCGCCAGCTCTTCCTGGGCCTTCATCATTTGCTCCTGCATCTTCTTCACTTGCTTCATCATTTGATTCATATTGTTCATATGAAACACTCCTTCTCGTTCAAAATTAGTCTTCTTTTATTTTTACCAAATCTTCACCAAACAATTGGATGGCTTCTTCAATCCATGCTTCCTTGCCGCCGGACTGTTCATCCTCGGCAACGAGCTGCAGCTCCTCTTTAGGCGCTTCGGAGCCCCCTGCCTGATCGGATGCGGCTTTCCAATCCTTCATCATCACGGTGACAAGCCGATACGGCTGTCCAAGCACTTCATTCATCGCTTGCTCGATCAGCTGTTTGTTGGCAGGCTTTTCGGTCGTTTCCCGATGCATGGCGCTTTTGAATGCGACTAACAATTGCCCCTCGTGGATAGAAACCGGTTCTCCGTCGACCAGCCAGGCATGGACGGTAATTTTAAGCTCCTTAACCCGGGCAAGCACCTGACTCCACTGCTGAAGCACGCCACGGAATGCGGCATCCTCTCTACCCTGCAGGTAAGCGTCCAGCTTCTCTATTTTCTTCACCACAGCCGGAGCAGAGGCCTGGCGCCCTGCGCCGCTCCTGCCGCTTGGTGCAGGACTGCCCACGGAAGGGACTACCCCTTGCTTGAGCAGCTGCGCAAGCTGTTCCTCCAAACGCTGAATGCGGCCCATCAATTGGTTCACCAATCCATCTTGGCGTTCAGGTGCGCCGGCAACCGGTACAGAGACGGCGGAGCCAGAGCTCGCGGCAGAACCGCCCACTTGAGTACACAGCTTCATCACGGCCACTTCAAGCAGCGTCTGCGGCTGGACGGAATATTTCATTTCCGTCTGATAATAGTTGAGCGTATCGATCATGGCAATCAGGTTCTCGCTTGTAAACCGCTGAGCCACCTCAGAGAACCTTTTCACGTCCACGATCCGTTCAGTGACCGCCTCTGAGCCCGGCACCATCTTAACCATCAGCAAGTCTCGGAAATAGTAGATCAAATTTTCCATGCATTTGTCCGCACTTTTTCCTTCTTGCATAAAGTTATCGATTAATCGCAGCGCCGTGCCGAAGTCTTTGTCCTGAATAGCTGTAACGAGCTTCTCGAACTGATCGGACGCCATCCCGCCCGTTATGGAAAGTGCGTCCTCGTAACTTACCCGTTGTCCCGCAAAAGCGATGATCTGGTCGAGCAAACTGAGCGCATCGCGCATCCCTCCATCGGATAGCCGGGCAATGAATGCCAGCGCATCTTCATCGATCTCGATCTGTTCGTTCAAACAAACCTCACGAAGACGCTCCACTTGTTCATCAAGCGATACGCGGCGGAAGTCAAACCGCTGGCAGCGGGAAATAATAGTAGCGGGAATACGATGCGGTTCCGTCGTTGCCAAAATAAACATCACGTGGCCAGGCGGTTCTTCCAATGTCTTAAGCAGCGCATTGAACGCCTCTGTAGTCAGCATATGCACCTCGTCAATGATGTACACCTTCTGACGTACTTCTGTAGGCGCATACTTTACCTTGTCGCGAATATCCCGGATCTCTTCAACCCCGCGGTTGGAGGCAGCGTCAATCTCGACAACATCCATTACGGCTCCTTCGGTAATCCGCAGGCAGGCTTCACACTGATTGCAAGGCTCCACTGCCGGACCGTTCTGGCAATTGACGGCTTTGGCCAATATTTTGGCCGCGCTCGTCTTCCCCGTCCCCCGGGGACCGCTAAATAAATAAGCGTGGCTGAACCGGCCTTCGCGAAGCGAATTTTGCAAGGTTTGGACAATATGCTTCTGGCCTACCATATCCTTAAAGGATTGAGGCCTCCATGTTCGGTATAAGGCGATATGTGCCATCCTGCCCTCTCCAAATGTTCATTTATTCAATCTATTATACTACACTTAAGAGCAGGTTTGAAGTTTCCCGGCCTCATGGGAATGGGATGCTTACGGTGAAGGTGGTTCCGAAACCTTTGGATGAAACTCGAATATGACCCCCTATATCATGTATTATGCGCTGGCAAACGGACAAACCAAGACCCGTCCCTTCCACTTTCGTAGTAAAAAACGGATCGAAAATTTTATCCACCACATACATCGGAATCCCCGGACCCGTATCATGGATAACAATATTGACCTTCCGTTCCTCCATATTCGCTTTTTCCGTTATCGTCAAAAATCCCCCATCTCCCATAGCTTCGATTCCATTCTTGGATATGTTCAGAAAAACCTGCTTGAGCATCTCGCGATCGGCTACAACGTGGGGAAGATCGTACGTCGCTTCGTACTGTACGACAACCCGATGCAAAATCGCTTCATTGTTAATGATCGGCAAAATATCCCTCAGCACCTGGGATACATCCACCTTATCGTATGTAACATTCTTCGGTTTACTCAGCAGCAAAAACTCGTTGACCAATTCATTAATCCTGTTGATTTCCTGAAGCATCACTTCGGTATAACCGCTTTCCTTCTCCAGCCCCTGCTCTTGAAGTGTTTTGCGAATGACCTGAAGAAAGCCTTTAATGGAAGTAAGCGGATTTCGGATTTCATGAGCGGTACCCGCTGCAATCTGGCCGATCATGGCCAATCGGTCGCTTCGCTGTACCTGTTCTTCCAAGGATCGAAGATTCGTAACGTCTTTAAAAATGATGTATGCCCCTGCAACCCGGCCTTCCTCATCCCTTAATACATTCGAATCGACAAGCAGCTCGTACCTTTCCTGATTGTTAGTCCAAGACAGAGCATGATTGCGTACGACCATCCCATCCAAAATGCTTCTTTGGACCAATTGATGTTCTGCCGGCAAATCGGCAAACACCTGTTCCATCGGCAGCTGAAGGACCTGTTCTCTATTTAAACCAAGTACGCGGCAGGCCATATCACTAATATCAATGAGCTCAAAATCCGGATTGATCAGCATAACTCCCAAGTTGACATCCCTTAAGAACGTGCCTGCAAATTGCTGGAGCAAATTCAACTCATGCTGCAACGCAATTCTCTCCCCCCTGTTTTCTCTATGAGAACCCACCGCCCAAAACCTATAGCTTCACGTCTTTCCTGACCCAGTTAACTTTAGTATACAATTCTCCTATTATTTTCATTTTCCTTCCAATTGTCCAAGAAAACTTTTCAATCGTTGTAGAGCAAGGAGCATGACCTACTATAGAACTATGATAACAAGATATACGTAATGAAAAAAACACCGAATCGCAAGCCGGAAGGCCTTCAATTCGGTGTGTTCTCGTTTACCGTATTTACTTTGCTTGAAAAGAAAAACCGTGCACCTACCTTGATATTACGATCCGAGTGGAATTTTTATCATCGACTCAAGTTAGGCCACCCTTCGGCACATGAAACATCCAGCTTACGGCTGCTTCCTTCCGGACCTGACCGGGTTCACAGGCATCCATTGCGAAGGACCCGACTCTCAACACCGATTTTAAAACCCAACCCTCACATCGCAATACCGCGAATAGGCGATCGACCCCGCTACAGCGGATTGCAGGTTACAGGGCACCGCTACCTCCCCGTCTAGCACGGCATAGATAAGTATAGTCGATCCCAGTGAAAATAGCAACCGGGGGAGTTATTTGGCAGCAACGTCAATATCTATATTGTATCTCGGCGAGGCAGCGGCCAATACAGCCTGCGCTTCGCGTTTGATGAAGGCTATCTCATCCATGCTTGTCCCGGCAGGTACATCGAGCCGCACGTGGGCTACAGGGCCATTAAGAGTGATCGTTGTGTTGGTGACCATTGGAAACCGTTCTTTCACGGCTGTTTCCATCACGCGAGCGTCATCGGAGTAGGTCCGGTATGACTTGCTTAACGGCATGTTCGGATTTACTTCCGTAATTCCCAGCAAGCCGTCTCTGCTGTGCGTCTTCACTTCCTGCCTTGCTTTAACGCTCCCGCAGCCCGTTATATAGCAGCCCAGCAGCAATGCCGTTACCAGAAAATAAATTCTAAATTTCATAAAAAAGCACCTCCTGCAGCACTAAGATACGTAATCTTAGAATAGCCACAGGAGGCGCGGTTCATGCTGTATAGAATCTGACAAAAATTAAATGCCGTATTTCTTTTTGAATTTATCGACGCGACCGCCGGCATCCAGGAATTTCTGCTTACCGGTGAAGAATGGGTGGCAAGCGGAGCAAATCTCTACGCGGAGGTTTTGCTTGATGGATCCCGTTTCAAACGTGTTACCGCAAGCGCAAGTAACCGTCGTTTGATGATATGTCGGATGAATAGCTTCTTTCATTACTCTTTCACCTCTTTTGCCCTGAAACACCATGTGAATCAGAGTTATCTTCTAGCACACATGATCGGATTATACCATGCAGCTATCAGCGTTGCAAGTGCTTCTTTCGCTTATCAGCCAGTTCTTGCGGAATATGCGTATAAGAGCCAAACACAACACCCGGAAGCTCCTCCCGGAAAATATCGAGCATCTGCTTCATTCCATAACGCTCACCGCGGGGCTTGGGAATCAGCTCCAAATAGCTTTCCGGATCTATGTTCAAATTCCTCAGCTGGATGAGCTTCAGATCGGTTCGGCGCACGAAATCGATCATGGCCTCCATCTCTTCCTCACGGTCTGTTACACCCGGGAAAATTAAATAGTTAATCGAAGTGACAACGCCATGATCCGCGGCATAGCGGAGTGATTTCTCTACATTCTTCAGCGTATAGCCGCGCGGCTTGTAGTATGCATTATAGTGGTCGTCCAGCGCACTGATCGTACTGACCCGCATCAGGTCCAGCCCTGCGTCGACAATACCGCGGATATGATCGGTCAGTCCCGCATTCGTATTAATGTTAATAAAACCCGTGCTCGTTTGACGACGGACCTCCCGCATCGCTTCGATAATAATCTTGGCCTGTGTCGACGGCTCGCCTTCACAGCCTTGCCCGAAGCTGATAATGCTCTCAGGGGCCTTGAGATGCTCCAGCATCACCTCAACGACTTCCTCAACGGTAGGCTTGAAGTTCATCCGGGTCTGCGGCGCAGGGAACCCGCTGTCCTCAGGCTGTTCGGAGATACAGCCGAAGCAGCCGGCATTGCAGGAGAAGGACACGGGAACGGCGCCTTCCCAACGATTCAGGAAGGTGTTCGAAGCCGTTAAACATTCGTATCCGAGTGCACAATTCGATAAGTGCTGATACAACCGGTTATCTTTGTATTGACCCAAAATTCGCTGAACCTGAAGCTCAAGTTCATCCGGATCACAATTCCGGGGATTCCAACGCTCAGGATCGTCACTCGCTTCAGCCGCGACGTAGAAACCTCCGTCCTTCCAAACGACCGCCGTGTAGCCGAACAAAGGAAGTACTTTGGTCTTATCGGCCTTCACATAGCCAGGCAGGAGCAGTCGGGTGAAGCCCTGCGGCAGCAAAGCGCCCACAGCCGATACTTCTCCGGGTACGATTTGCATTTCGCCCGTTCGAGTGTCGATGCCGATGGGGCGTGTATCCGGCAAACTGACAAGGGTAGCTCCCTCCGGCAGCGGAATAAGCTCTTCCTCTAAAATCTCCGTTACCGCGTCGCCGCTGCGTCCAAGACCCGTAAACTCCGGATGATCGTAAACGTTGCCGTCACGATCGGCATAAACCAAATTCATGAATCAACCCTCCTACGAGACAGAATGCTTCACCCGTCGGGAAGCGCTGCCCCCGCCCCCGGATTGCGGACTGCCACCGGTAGGCTCCAGCGTTTCCAGAAACTCTTGGTTCGTTTTTGTCTCGCCAAACTTCTTAAAGAAAGCTTCAATATAATCGTGGGAATCATTCATCCCTTTGCGTATCGCCCATACTTTATCAAGCTCCTCTTTGGTCAGCAGCATCTCTTCGCGGCGCGTTCCGGAGCGGCGAATATCGATCGCCGGGAAAATACGTCGTTCGGCCAGCTTGCGGTCAAGGTGAAGCTCCAGGTTACCGGTACCCTTAAACTCTTCATAAATAACGTCATCCATCCGCGAACCCGTCTCTATAAGTGCGGTGGCGAGAATCGTTAAGCTTCCGCCTTCCTCAATGTTGCGCGCGGCACCGAAGAAGCGCTTCGGACGGTGGAATGCGCCGGGGTCAATCCCCCCGGAAAGCGTGCGTCCTGTCGGCGGAACGACGAGGTTGTACGCACGAGCCAAACGTGTGATACTATCGAGCAATATAACCACGTCTTTCTTGTGCTCAACCAGCCGCTGAGCGCGTTCAAGCACCAGCTCCGCCACCTTGATGTGATTTTCCGGGACCTCGTCAAAGGTGGATGCGACCACTTCACCTTTCACCGAACGCTGCATATCCGTCACTTCCTCCGGACGTTCGTCGATCAGAAGAACAAACAATTCTACATCAGGATGATTCGTCGAGATGCTATTGGCAATTTCTTTAAGCAGCAGCGTTTTCCCCGCTTTCGGAGGGGCAACGATCAAACCGCGTTGTCCGAATCCTACGGGAGCTAACAGATCCATCAATCGGGTAGAAAGTTTAGTAGGGGAGGTTTCCAGGATTAGTTTCTTTTGTGGATAAAGAGGTGTCAGCGCCGGGAAGTGCAGGCGTTCCGCCGCCGTTTCCGGATCCTCTCCGTTCACGGCTTCCACATGCAGCAAACCAAAATACCGTTCGTTTTCTTTAGGAGGCCGGCACTTCCCTGAAACCATGTCACCGGAGCGAAGATCGAATCTGCGAATCTGGGAAGCGGAGATATAAATATCTTCACTGCTGGGCAAGTAGTTGATCGGCCGTAAAAATCCAAAACCCTCTTGCAAAACGTCCAACACGCCCTGCATAAACATCAAGCCGCTTTGTTCGGCTTGAGCACGTAAGATCGCAAAAATAAGTTCCTTTTTCTTCATCTGCCCGTAATACGGAATTTGATGCTTTTTAGCAAGCGTATATAATTCCGTGAGCTTCAGCGCTTCCAATTGCGCCAGATGCATATCCATACCTATCCAACCACCAAACTATTAAATTTTCAACTACAGAAAATATCTACTATAACCATACCCATTTCGAAAGAAAAGTATACCGAGGTTTCAATCCTGCTGACGCCAAACCTCGGCTCCCAGATTTGATAGATTGGTTACGAGATGATCGTAGCCCCGATCGATATATTCCACGCCAGTGATTTCAGTAACGCCTTGTGCAACGGTCAATCCCGCGATGACGAGCGCCGCTCCTGCGCGAAGATCGGTAGCTTTGACTTTGGCTGCCATAAGAGGTCCTCCCTCGATTATCGCCGAGCGCCCCTCAACTTTAATATTGGCCCCCATGCGAACGAGTTCAGGGATGTGCTTGAACCGGTTGCTGTACACATAGTCCGTCAGAATGCTGGTACCCTTGGCTTGCGTGAGCAGACTGCTCATAGGAGACTGAAGGTCCGTTGCAAAGCCCGGATAAACCAGCGCCTTCACATCCACACTTTCGTAATCAAGCTGCCCTACGACACGAATCGATTCGTCCATTTCGTATATATGCACGCCCATCTCCTGCATCTTGGCCGTAATGGCCTCCAAATGCTTAGGGATAACGTTGTCCACAATCACGTCACCGCGTGTCGCTGCAGCGGCAATCATATAAGTTCCCGCTTGAATTCGATCCGGAATAATGGAATGCCTGCAGCCATGAAGCGCATCCACACCTTCAATCCGTATGGTCTCGGTTCCTGCGCCTTTAATTTTGGCTCCCATCGAATTCAAAAGCGTTGCTACATCTATAATTTCAGGCTCTTTGGCCGCATTTTCGATCGTTGTGACGCCTTTGGCTCGCGAGGCCGCCAGCATAATATTTATCGTCGCTCCTACACTGACGACATCGAGATATATTTTAGCTCCGCGCAGCTCTTTTGCTTTGATGTGCAGGGCCCCGTTCTCATTGGTGACCGATGCGCCCAATGCTTCGAAGCCTTTGATATGCTGATCGATGGGCCGCGGCTCAAAATTACACCCGCCGGGCATGCCGATCGTCGTTTCCCGGAATCGACCTAACAGCGCACCCATTAAATAATATGACGCTCTAAGCTTTTTAACATTACCGTTAGGCATAGGCCTGGAAACCAACCGACTCGAATCTATGATCATTCTGTCTTTTTGCCAATCTACAGTTGCGCCAAGTTCCTCCAGAATCTCCGTATATATCGCAACATCACTCAATGCCGGTAAATTATCCAGCGTTACGGCGGATTCTGATAAAATGGCAGCCGGTATAAGCGCGATGGCGCTGTTCTTGGCTCCGCTGATTTGAACCGTTCCACGCAGCGGACGCCCGCCGGCAATCATCAGTTTTTCCATTTCGTTGTTCTTCCTCCTACTTCACCACAATAAGGCGTTCAAACAAAATACAAATAACTTTGCGTGCGGGATGATAACAAAACCCCTAACGAGGCCATTCAAGGATGAGCGCCCGCAATTCAGAGGCAGGTTTTCTTGTGATTAAAGAAAGCGTTCAGCTCACTGAAAATGCATTCTTTCTTTATCGTTTTAAAAAAACAGAAGGGAAACACACCTAAAACCGGTGTATTTCCCGCTGTATCCTTAAGCTTGGTTGGAACTTCCGAACAGCTGGATTTTGGATTTGACCACTTCAACCATGGCCTTGCGAGCAGGAGTGAGGTATTTGCGAGGATCGTACACTTTCGCATCTTTGTTCAGCACATCGCGGATCGTTTGCGTGCAAGCGACTTGATTCTCAGTATTGACATTGATCTTGCCTACACCTGCCGCAATGGCTTTGCGAATCATCTCATCCGGAACGCCGGAGCCGCCATGCAGTACAACCGGAACCGGAATGGCGCTCGCCACCTTCTCGATGATATCAAAGCGGATATTCGGCTCTCCTGCGTACATTCCATGCGCTGTACCTACAGCAATGGCCAGGCAATCGACTCCCGTTTCTTCGTAAAAACGGATCGCTTCTTCAGGCTTGGCCAAAGACGCGTCAGCCTCGTCCACACTAATATCGTCTTCTACGCCGCCGATGGTGCCAAGCTCTCCTTCAACGGATACGCCCATCGCATGAGCCGCCTTTACCACTTCTTTGGTCAAACGAATATTTTCTTCAAACGAGTAGTGTGAGCCATCGAACATAACAGAGCTGAAGCCGGCACGGATACATTTCATGGCCACTTCAAAGCTGCTGCCGTGATCCAGATGCAGCGCGATCGGAAGTCCGGACTTCTTCGCTGCAGCTTCGGCCAACGCTACCGTATATTCCATACCCATATATTTCAATGCACCTTCGGAAACACCAAAAATGAAAGGCGATTTTAATTCTTCGGCCGCCTCCGTAATTGCTTGGGCGAATTCCAGGTTATTCATGTTAAACTGGCCTACGGCAAATTTATTTGCTTTGGCTTTAGGTAAAAATTCATTCATAGAAACAAGTGGCATGGTATTTCTCTCCTCCTAGTATAAATTGAACTCTTCGGCTTGTATACCGTTCTAAAGTCATACTGGCCCATTATACCATACAAATGCGCAAACGAGAATCCCGGGGTCAATGTGCGTCCCGGTATCCACAGCTGTACTCGGGCTGGGGTGGATCGGTTTTTTTCCAGCATCAATCGAATGTTCGGTCTTCTTTGGAACGTAAGCTTTGTCGCTTCTTTAGAAAAAAGAGACCCTTTTCAGGATCCCACGGCGTATGAGCTGTTATTCGAGGAACGAAGATGCTGATTGACGGCTTGCCGAAGCTCATCAATATCAAAAGGCTTCGTAAAGTGCATAATCGCTCCAAGATCGGTTGCTTCTTTAATCATATCCAGTTCCCCGTAAGCCGTCATCATGATGACTTTGATCGAGGCGTCAATACTTTTGATGTGCTTCAAGATATCAAGACCGTCCATACCGGGAATCTTCATATCCAAAAGAACAAGATCAGGCGACACGTTTCTTACGATCTCCAACGCAAGCTTGCCATTGGAAGCTTGGTAGGTTTCGTACCCTTCGCTGCTGAATACCTCCATCAGCAAAATACGGATACCGTTCTGGTCGTCTACGATGAGCAATTTCTTCTTCAAATGAGTACCCTCCCGTTTTGGTTTCCCTAATCAAACCTGGAAATTCCGTCCTGATTTGTATACCTAACAAAATATTCTATACCGGGAACACGATTCCTGCTGTCTCCGGCAAAAAAATTTGAAAAGATTTACAAATCAAGCAGACATTACAGACTTCGTCCGTATTACCGATATAGGAGGGGCAACGCCCCCCTTTTCTATATTTATTCGGCTGTCCGCCTATCCATACGGAGGGCAGGGCACTCCAGACTAACCAATATTACCGTGCGTGGGAGTAAGCCGCTTGAACAAAGTGTTTAAACAGCGGCTGCGGACGGTTCGGTCTCGAAGTGAACTCCGGATGGAACTGCACCGCCAAAAACCACGGATGGTCCGGACATTCAATGATTTCCACCAAACGGCCGTCAGGACTTGTACCCGACACCTGCAAGCCTGCAGCTTCAAGCGTGTCGCGGTATTCATTGTTGAACTCGTAGCGGTGACGGTGACGTTCGTATACGAGTTCGTCCTCATAACAGCGCATCGCAAGCGATCCCTCTTTAATCTTGCAAGGATACAAGCCAAGGCGCATCGTTCCGCCCAAATCCTCAATATCCTTCTGCTCGGGCAGCAGATCAATGACCGGATAAGGCGTCGTAGGATGAATTTCCGAGCTGTTTGCACCCTCAAGCTTGAGCACCGAACGAGCATACTCGACGACAGCCACCTGCATGCCGAGGCAGATGCCGAAGAACGGAACTTTATTCTCACGGGCATAACGGATCGCCGTTACCTTGCCCTCAATACCGCGATCTCCAAATCCGCCCGGAACCAGAATTCCGTGTACGCCGCCCAATAGCTCACCGACGTTGTGGTCGTATATTTCCTCCGCATTCACCCAGCGGATTTTCACTTCGGTATTGCAATCGATACCGGCATGGCCCAACGCCTCAACAATACTCAGATAAGCGTCGTGAAGCGCTACGTACTTACCGACAATGGCGATTTCGGTCACTTCTTTAGGTGATTTAACGCGTTTAATCAGGTTTTCCCATTCCGTCATATCCGGCTCGTTTGTCGACAGCTTCAAGTGATTGACCACGATGTCGTCAAGCCCCTGCTCGCGAAGCATCATAGGAACCTCATACAGCGTCTCCGCATCGCGCGCTTCGATCACCGCACCCGGATCGATATCGCAGAACAGCGCCAGCTTACGCTTCATGTCTTCGGCCAGCGGGTGTTCCGTACGGCAGACGATCACATGAGGTTGAATGCCGATGCCGCGGAGCTCTTTTACGCTGTGTTGAGTCGGCTTGGTTTTGACTTCTCCAGCCGCCTTCAAATAAGGAATCAACGTGACATGAATATACATGACGTTATCCCGGCCGATGTCGCTTTTAATTTGACGTATGGCTTCAAGGAACGGGAGACTTTCGATATCGCCTACCGTACCGCCAATCTCAGTGATGACCACATCCGACTGGGCTTCGCGTCCGGCACGGAATACCCTCTCCTTAATCTCGTTAGTGATGTGCGGAATCACTTGTACCGTACCGCCCAAGTATTCGCCCCGGCGTTCTTTGGCAATGACCGAGGAATACACTTTACCGGTCGTGACGTTGCTGTTTTTCGACAAATTGATGTCGATGAAACGCTCATAATGACCAAGGTCAAGGTCCGTTTCCGCTCCGTCGTCGGTCACGAACACTTCTCCATGCTGGTAAGGACTCATCGTTCCCGGGTCAACATTGATATACGGATCGAATTTTTGAATCGTGACTTTTAACCCCCGGTTCTTGAGCAATCTTCCGAGCGACGCAGCTGTAATGCCCTTGCCAAGCGAAGAAACAACGCCTCCGGTCACGAAAATATACTTTGTCATTATGTAATACCTCCCAAGTTTAGCTTGCCTAAAAAAAAGAAAAAGCCCCCCGCTTCGGCGGGGCACTTTTATCCAAAAGGACCTCATGGTCCGTAACGTTTATCCAAAGCCCAGAAAATAGTTTACTCTGATCGGACCAAGCTGTCAAGGAGAAACGAGAAGCTGCTTTTATTTGTCATTTTTTATCGTCGTCAGCGTCTTCGTCTTCTTCATCCAGATCGTCGGCATCCTCTTCCAGCTCGGAGTCTTCATCATCTAGTTCGACATCATCCAACTCTTCATCCTCGGAATCCTCTTCTTCGAAGAATTCGGTCTCTTCCTCCACCTCTTCATCCGAGTCGAAGTCGTCGCGAGGCGAATCGTAGCTATCGTAATCCTCTTCTTCCGTGAATGCGTCTTCTTCTTCAGCAAACAAATCCTCATCATCAAGGTCGTCATCTTCGTCATTAATAATGCGCGGACGTTTGCCGCTGGACATGGCATCCTCGGATTTTTCCACAGGATACCAACGCTTCAGGCCCCACAGATTGGTGCCTACACACGCAAAACGGCCGTCAATGTTGATCTCAGTATATAGCTGTGCGATGACCTGCATGACTTCGTCATCGGACAGACCTTTAATTTTGGCAATTTCCATCATCAGATCCCGATAGTAAAACGGCGTATTCGCCGCCTTCAGCAATTCAAAGGCGAGATCCACCATAGGCATTTCCTTGGCTTGCTCCGCACCGATTTTAAGCAGGTTCTGAGCACTCATTTCGGGGCACATCCCTTCCGACATTTATATACGCTGCAACTGTTTTCAGAGGAGCGCAGGCGCTCACAGTCGTCAACTTTTACCACTACAATATCCACTATCTTCAATTAGTAAACCTTATTTTATCTAAAAATGCAACTGGTTGCCGGGGTTTTATAAGAAAAGCCCAAAATGAAACGAAGGATTCCTCATATGCCAACTCCCGAAAACCACCGGGCTGCCCTGTATGAAGAACCCTTCGCTCTGACTGTACCCTCAAAAGACCAAAGCCGGACTCATCGGCCCGCCACTTGTTCCTCTGATCCTGGAAGGGAGAACATTAGACACCCCCCTTGATATCCTATGTAAGCCCCAGCCCTTTGACACGGCCTGCAACCTATTTATTTGACATAAGGTTATGCGCTCATACGGAAGGATTCCCCACTACATACGATACATAAAGGAATGCTCGTCAGCCAGGGGGAAAAAACAATGAATCCTTCAACATTTGTCGCGTGGCTTCATGAAGCGGTGGACGATTCGAAAAATGCCGAGAGGCGGCATATCATCCGTTTTGCTCATGGGCACGATTACGCTGCCTTTGCAAGGCAATTCATCCGGCAGCGCAAAGCTTTGCCCCTGCTTCAGCACATTCAGCCTCTGAGGTTGATTCGCGGTATCTCATGTCCTTTGCGGACGGCAAAAAAGCTCAACTCCATTCCTTTTATCCACTTCATTGAAGAGGACAACCGTGCACAAGTACACAGCTTCAGGAATAAGAATATGGCAAGAACGCATTCACCCTCCGAAGACAGCAGGGGAATCGAGAAACCGGTCATTCCCTGGGGAGTCCGCCATATCCGTGCACCCCAGACTTGGACCAAATCACGGGGCGATCGAGTACGTATCGGCATCATCGATACCGGAGCGGATTATTCCCATCCCGATCTTCGCCATTGCCTCTCCCGCGGCGTGAACATTCTAAACCGCCATTTGCTTCCTATCGACGATAACGGCCATGGAACACATATCGCAGGAACCATCGCCGCTTATAACCAAAATAAAGGAATGATCGGCGTGGCACCCGGCGCGCTCATTCATCCGGTTAAAGCGTTCGATCACCAGGGCGGAGCCTTTGTATCGGACATTGTCAGCGGGATTGAATGGTGCGTCTCAAACGGTATTCAACTGATTAATATGAGCTTCGGCATGAAAACGTACAGCAAAGCACTGGAGGCTGCAGTCCTCAGCGCTTACCAGGCGGGTATCGTCATTGTCGCTTCCTCGGGCAACGAAGGTAAACAAGCGGAAGTGGATTACCCCGCACGGCTTCGCCAGGTTATTGCCGTCGGGGCCACTACGCGCAAGGGACGCATTGCACCTTTTAGCAACGTGGGCCGGCAAATTGATATCTATGCTCCCGGGGAGAAAATTTATTCCACCTGGCCGCGCGGCAAATACCATGAGCTGAGCGGCACTTCGATGGCCACCTCGCACGTGTCGGGAGTCATCGCACTCATGCTTGCGCGAAGACCTGGATTAAAGCCTTTCACGATCAAGAGAATTTTAAGCAAAAGCTCCAGGTTTATTATCAAATCCAGAAAAAAAATAAGCAGCATCAAAGAAATTCATGCTTTGCGCGCGGTAACAGCCTTAAACAAATAAAGTCTGCTAGCTGGTCAGGGGCGGCTGAACCGGACTCTTCCGCTGAACTACACGAAGCAAAAGACGGTATTCCCCGGCACTTTCGCCCATAACGGACAGCTTATAGCTCCAGTCAATCGTCAGCAGGTCCTCCGGAGCCTCGATGCCGTCTAAGCTGATCGGAGTATCCCTCTGCCATACCTCCAAACTGAGCGTTTCCGTTTCCAGTTCCATCCGACCCTGCGGGGTTTGCAAGTATCCTCTATGCCGCTTCCCGGGGATAAAGGTTTGTTCAAACCGGACATCCCCATGCCGTACGATACGAAGCTCTCCCTTTTCCGCCTTGACCGTAGTAACAGTTTGACCCATCTCCGCTTCCGGCGGCTCATCATAGCGAACGTACACCTGCTTCCCCTTGAAAAACAAGTCGCCTTCCATACGCCGCACGATGCGTTCCCCCGCAGCCAAGCTTTCTAAAGTAATGTCGACCCGGCGCCTGTGGTCAGACGCCGTTTGCTTGTCCGTCATTTCAACGATCCTCTCCCGTCATTTCTGGTATACTTATGGTATAGAAAAGCAGAGGCGACAGCTACTTATGATGCACCGCTACAGCCAATCCTGTTCCTGTACCGGACGGAGCTGACCGTGCTCACCCAGCGCCAAGCCTAAGGAGGCTGAGGCCCCTGAATATACGATTATACAAACAAAACCGACCCCTCCGCCTGAAAAAAGACGGAAAGGCCGGTTTTATCATTTATCGATTACTTTACCAAGCCCAGCAGCATTTCTCGGATCAGCTTGCTGGCTACGATTTGGGTTTGTTCTGTCGGATCATAGGCCGGTGCCACTTCGACAATATCGGCGCCGACGAAATTCAGCTCCGACGCAGCCATGGCGTGAATCGCTGCGAGCAGCTCTTTGGACGTAATGCCGCCTGCTTCCGCGGTTCCCGTGCCCGGAGCACACATCGGATCAAGCACGTCGATATCGATGGTCAAATAAACGGGGCGGCCGGCTAGCTCCGGCAGCACTTTCTTCAGCGGCTCGAGTACTTCAAACGGGTGGAAGTTAATGTTTTCGCGTCCGAACTGGAACTCCTCACGGGAGCCTGAGCGGATGCCGAACTGATAAATGTTTTTGCCGCCCATCAGCGCAGCCGCTTTGCGGACCGGCGTCGAGTGGGACAGCGGCTCGCCTTCGTACTGCTCGCGCAGATCGGCATGGGCATCGATATGAATCAAAGCGAGGTCCGGATACTTGGCATACACTTGCTGAATGACTGGCCAGGATACAAGATGCTCGCCGCCCAGACCAAACGGGAATTTGCCGTCAGCCAGCAGACCGCGTACGTACTCGCCGATGATCTCCAAGCTGCGCCCTGCGTTACCGAAAGGCAGCAGCAGATCGCCCGCATCAAAATAAGTGATTTCTTCAAGGCTCTTATCCAAATACGGGCTGTACTCCTCCAGACCGATCGACACCTCGCGGATGCGCGAAGGGCCGAACCGGGAGCCCGGACGGAAGCTGACCGTATAGTCCATCGGCATGCCGTAAATCACCGCACGGGACGCCGCATAGTCGTCCGAGCTGAGAATAAAGACGTTGCCGGAATATTTTTGATCGAGTTTCATAGGTTCTGATCTCCTTGGTTTTGGCGATTACTTCGTCAAATCTTCAACAAACTTCGGCAGTGCGAAGGCTGCTTTATGCAGGCGCGGCGTGTAATACTTCGTATCGATCTCCGGAATTTTCGTTTCGTCGACAGCAAGCGGGTCATACTTTTTGCTGCCCAGCGTGAACGTCCAGAGGCCGCTCGGGTATGTCGGAATGTTAGCGCAGTATACGCGCACAATCGGGAAAATCTCTTTTACGTCGCGGTTTACGTTGCGGATCAGGTCCGCCTTAAACCAAGGGTTGTCCGTTTGCGCAACAAAGATACCGTCTTCCTTAAGCGCATCGTAAATCCCTTTATAGAAGCCCTGTGTAAACAGGGAAACAGCCGGACCTACAGGCTCGGTGGAGTCCACCATGATGACGTCATAAGTATTTTTATGATCGTGAATATGCATGTAGCCGTCGTTGACGATCACCTCTACGCGCGGGTTGTCCAGTTCGCCGGCGATGGAAGGCAGGTACTTCTTGGAATACTCGATGACTTTGCCGTCGATTTCGACGAGGACCGCTTTTTCCACTTCCGGGTGCTTCAGCACTTCGCGGATGACGCCGCCGTCGCCGCCGCCGACGACCAGAACATGCTTCGGGTTTGGATGCGTATAAAGCGCAGGATGGGCCACCATCTCATGATAAACAAACTCATCCTTCACGGTAGTCATAACCATTCCGTCCAGCACGAGCATCGTGCCCCACTCGGCCGTTTCGATCATAGCAAGATCTTGAAAATCCGTTTTTTCAGTGACATGAGTCTTGCTGATTTTGGCTGTAATGCCGAAGTTATCGGTTTGTTTCTCTGTGTACCACAATTCCATATGTAATTCCACCTTTCGCATAAGCGCATTTTCATCGGCTTCCATCCCAATGGAGAAACCGCAGGACGGGCGGACAACTATTATTTTGGTATGTTTTAGCCGGTCTCTTGCATGTCAAATTGTATTATAGTGTATCTACCCGAAAATGCAAATACGAACGCAGGGAATCCAAAGGATTTTAAAAAAAATTTAACGTTTCTGTTACATTCGCATGAATACGGTTTTCTATGTTTTTCCATACTGGAGAATAGAACCTATTTTCTTTGGGAAGGAGTGAATGACATGAACGAGGAGCGGAGCAGACGGACTGCCGCGGAAAGCGATCCCTTCGATCGTTTAGTGAAGCGTATAAAGGCGTGGATCTCTTTTTCTTTTACTTGTCTTCTTCTGGGCGCGGCCGTGATGCTGGTTCTATTGCTGTTCATGCGTTCACAGTCGCTTCCCGTATCCAAAATGGCCATGGCCTCCGAAATGTACGATGTTCACGGTACCATGATCGAAGCGTACGGCGGGAGCAAAAACCGCCAGATGATCTCTTTGAAGGAAATGTCCCCGAAGGTCATTGAAGCGACACTGGCCATTGAGGACCGGAACTTTTACAGTCATTACGGCTTTGACCCCAAAGGCATAGCCCGGGCCGCCTGGGTCAACCTTCAGCATATGTCCAAGGTTCAGGGAGCAGGCACCATTACCCAGCAGCTCGCGCGGAACCTGTATTTAACGCACGAGAGAACTTGGGCGCGCAAAATGAAGGAAACCTACTATGCCGTGCAAATGGAGCTCCAAATGAGCAAGGATCAAATTTTGGAGCAGTACTTGAATCAAATTTATTACGGTCACTCGACATACGGTATTCAAGCAGCCTCCCTGCTGTTCTTCGGCAAGAACGCTTCAGAGCTGTCTCTTGCCGAAAGCGCGCTGCTGGCTGGGATCCCTAAAGGTCCGCGGTATTATTCCCCCTACTATGATTGGCAAAATGCGATGGACAGGCAACAAACGGTGCTGCAAACCATGGTCGAGGCCGGCTATATTACGCAAAATCAAGCGAATGAGGCGGCGCGGGAAAAGCTGAATATCCTGCCGTTGGAGGAGAAAAAGCCGATAACCGCGCCCTACTTCCGCGACTATGTACGGGGAGCCGCGACGGAGCTGCTTGGCATGGAGGAAAAGGAATTCGAGGAGAGCGGGCTTCGGGTCTATACATCTCTGGATCTGAAAGCGCAGAAGATTGCTGAAGAGGTCATCTCAGAGCAGCTGAAGGACTACCCGGAGCTGCAGACGGCACTGGTTGCGATCGACCCTCGCAGCGGCTATGTCAAGGCGATGGTCGGCGGGCGCAGCTACGGACAAAACCAATACAACCGCGCGTTCGCAAATACACGGCAGCCGGGATCGTCTTTCAAGCCGATCGTTTATTTAACCGCTTTGAAGGAAAAGCAGTTCTCCCCGGTTACCCGGTTTCTCAGCGAGCCGACGACATTCACCTATGATCAGGGCAGACAAACCTACACACCCAGCAATTTCGGCAATAAATATTTTGACTGGATTGATTTGCGGACCGCTATCGCCAAATCGGATAATATTTTTGCAGTGCATACCGTGCTGGAAACCGGACCGGAGCGTGTCATCGAGATGGCGCGGCGGATGGGCATCACGAGTCCGATGAAGCCTATGCCGTCTTTGGCGCTCGGCACCTTTCCGGTCAGCCCGTTCGAGATGGCATCAGCCTTCGGCATTTTGGCCAATCAAGGGGTTCGCGTCGAACCGACGGCGATTCTGCGCATCGAGGACCGGCGCGGACGCGTGCTCTACGAGGCCGCCCCGAAGCAGGAGACGGTCATCGAGCCCGCGTACACCTATGTGCTGACCAAGCTCATGGAGAGCGTGTTCGATCAGGGCGGCACTGGAAGCCGCGTATCGCGCGTGCTTAAACGCCCTGTGGCCGGCAAAACCGGCACGACGAACACGGACGCGTGGCTTGTCGGCTACACGCCGGAGCTGTCGACAGCCGTGTGGGTCGGATATGATAAAGACCGCAACATCAGCGCGGTTGAATCGCACCTCGCAGCGCCGGTCTTCGCCGAGTTCACGGAGCGTACGCTGGAGTCGGTGCCCCCCAAGCTGTTCCCGATCCCCGAGGGCGTCGTGAACGTCTACATCGATCCGGCAAGCGGCAAGCTCGCCAACGAGAGCTGTCCCGATTCGCGGATGGAGGCTTTCGTTGAAGGCACGGAGCCAACGGAATACTGCACGCAGCAGCCGGTACAGAGCGAAGGCGGCAAAGACACCCCTCCGGCCAAAAGAAATCAGAACGGCACATGGTGGGAAGACCTGAAGCGCTGGTGGAACAGTTAACGGATAAGGACGAAGTCTTGGGGACGCGAAAGGTGCGGAGCGAATCAGCGGCAGAACCGCAAAAAGAGGGGTGTGCGGACACCCCTCTACGTCGTATACGCTTATTTACCCAAAAACGAATTCAGCATCCATACATGCTTTTCGAGACTGGAATGAATGCCGAGCAGCATATCGCCGGTCGTTTCGTCTTTCTGCGATTCAGCCAGCTTCATACCGTCCTTCAATTCACCGACAATGATTTCAAAATCGTCAACGATCGATTTGACCATTTGTTCGGCCGTTTCACCGCCTGTTGCATCTTTGACGGAAGCCTGCTCCAAGTAGCCCTTCAATGTAGCGACAGGCTGACCTCCCAGCGCCAGCAGACGTTCAGCAAGCACATCCACATGGGCTGCCGCCTCCGTATAGAGCTCTTCAAATTTGGCATGAAGCGTAAAGAATTGCCGGCCCTTCACATACCAATGATAATTGTGGAGCTTAACAAACAAGACGGACCAATTGGCGATTTGTGTATTGAGCGTTTCGTGCAAGTTTTGCTGCATAACGTTTACCTCCCTTTTCTCTTAATTCTTTTTTCTATTTAGTTTTTCGGTATAAATTGGCTGATGTCGACGCCGAGGCCTTGCGCAAGTCTCATACCGTACTCACGGTCCGCACGGAAGAAGTTGCAAACGGCACGAAGTTGAATGTTTTCATTGGTCTGCTTCAAATCATTGACCAGATTGCTGATCAAATGATCGCGCTCCTGATCGGTGAAGCTGCGATAACGTTCGCCGGCCTGGGTGAAATCGTCCGTTTTATCGATACGCTGGCGTCCCGCAGCGCCATGAAGCGGTGAACGGCTTTCCGCATACTCCGGAGTCTCCTTCGGACTTTCCTCGAAGCTGTTCGGCTCGTAGTTGACCGGGCTAGGATCCTGCTTCACATTCATCAAGCCGTCTCGCTGATGATTTCTTACCGGAGCATACGGGCAATTGACCGGAATTTGCAGGTAATTGGCGCCCAAACGGTACCGCTGGGTGTCCGGATAGGAGAAGAGTCTGCCTTGAAGGAGCTTGTCCTCCGACGGCTCGATCCCGGGAACCAATACGCTCGGTGCAAATGCGGACTGCTCCACCTCTGCGAAATAGTTTTGCGGATTCCGGTTCAACGTCATGGTGCCGACCTTGTGCAAAGGATACATATCTTCAGGCCATACCTTGGTCGCATCCAGCGGGTCAAACGCAAAGCGGTCCAAATGCTCTACCGGCATCATCTGAACATGGAGCTCCCACTGCGGGAAGTTGCCCTTTTCGATGTTGTCGAACAAATCACGAGTAGCGTGGTTAAAATCTCCGCCCTGCACTTCGCGTGCCTCGTCAGCCGACAAATTCACAACGCCCTGAAGCGACTTCCAATGATATTTCACATAAACGACCTTGCCGTCCGCATTCACCCACTTGAAGGCGTGAACGCCAAAGCCGTCCATTTGCCGATAGTTGGCGGGAGTCCCGTAGTCGGAGAATACCCAGGTCATCATATGTGTAGATTCAGTAGACAAGGTCATAAAATCCCAATACCTTGCCGGATCTTGAATATTGGTGTCCGGAGCAGGCTTTAAGGAATGAACCATGTCCGGGAACTTAATCGCATCGCGGATAAAGAACACCGGCAGATTGTTGCCTACCAAATCATAGTTGCCTTCCTCTGTATAAAACTTCACGGAAAATCCGCGGGGATCGCGGGCCGTTTCCGGTGACCCTGTACCATGAATTACCGTAGAGAATCTTACAAAAACCGGCGTCTCCTTCCCTGCCTCCTGCAGGAAGTGAGCCTTCGTATATGCCTTCATGCCGGCTTCCGTCCGGAATACGCCATGAGCGCCTGCGCCGCGGGCATGAACGACACGCTCCGGAATCCGTTCGCGGTCAAAGTGAGCCAGCTTTTCAAGTAAATGATAGTCTTCCAGCAATGTCGGTCCCCGTTGACCCGCCGTTCTCGAATTTTGATTATCGCCTACCGGCACACCCTGATTTGTCGTCAGTCTGTTATTCATATCAAGCAGCTCCTTATATTTAAATTTAGACTTAATTTAAATCTTGATATGATATTAACATGCGCTGACCTTCAAATCATGATGTTCGAATGAAGATTACATGAAGGAAAGATGAAGGCGAAGGTACCGCTCACTCATCCGCCAGCCGGTAGCCGACACCTCTTACCGTAGCGATATACCGGGCTTTCCCGGCGGAATCGCCGAGCTTCTTTCTCAAGCTTTTCACATGAACGTCCACCACGTTGCTGCCACCGAAATACATGCTTCCCCAGATCTGATTCAAGATGTCTTCCCGTGAAAGCACCGCACCCTCCGATTGAAGAAAAAGCTGCAGCAGCTCATATTCCGTCTTGGTCAAATCAAGCCGCGCCTGCCCCCGGTACGCCGTCATTTTTCTGGAATCGACCAGCAAATCCTTAAAGGAGCTTTGGCCGGAGGAGGCATCGGATGCAGGTGCAAAACCGGAAGCCGGAGCGGCTTGGCTTATGCGCCGTACGGCCTCTAGGATATCGTCGGCAGGCCAGCTTATCCATTCGGCAGCCGAACCCGCTATCTCGCCTGACGGTATCAGCCCATTGACCAAGAAAAGAAGACGGGGCTGCTGCTGTGAATGTGAAAATAAAGAGGATGCGTACTGTGCGTCCCGCTCCACGTCTTGAGATGCCGTCAAATCATAGACGATCGAATGTACGGAAATCTCCTTCATCATTAAGGGATCATAACGATGGAACACAAGCACATCGAAGCAGTCCGAGGTCAGCTTTCCAATCAGCCCGCTCAACCGATTCGGAAACGGGCTGATCACAATCACTCTTTGCGTATGGGTGCATACGCTCCCCTCCGGCATTAGGCTTTGATCCATGATCTCAAGAGGCTGGGAATGATTTACGCCTTGAGCTGATTGCATGTACCGCACACCCCCTCGAAGACAACATGGGAATGATTAATCCTGTAATGGGTTGTCTTCTCCACCTCTGCGATCCATTCGGCTGGAGTCGGACTCAGCACTTCATCCACACGTCCGCATTGTTTACAAACAATATGATGATGATCGTCCACCCTTGCGTCATACCGGCTTGCCGCTTCTCCTAATTTAAGCTCACGAAGCAGTCCGACATCCGTCAAATACTTAAGCGAGTTATATACCGTAGCATAGGCGAACTGCTGGCCCTGCTCTCTTAATCTCTCCATCACCTCCGCGGCTGTCGGATGTCCATCGTCATATTGAACCGCTTCAAGTACCGCTTTGCGCTGTGCAGTTAAATTGATCTTGTTCATAGCTGCTCATCCCTTTATTTTATATTTAGATTTAGTATAAATCTTATATTTAACTTGGTCAACCAATCGACGTCAATGGACCTTGCCTTTTTTCGGCACGAGGAGGTATCCGGCCGTTTTCGGGCAACACAAAAAGGCAGACCGGAGGTCTGCCTTTTTGCTGTCCTAGTATATGGTGCATATACTAGGCATTAGTATACATCGTTATGGCAGGTCGTTCAATGACCGTCACATAATGTACAAAATTTACGCAAGCGCTTCTTTGAGTACGTTTTCGGAGCGTTCCCACATTCCGGGGTCGTTGTCGATCATCAATTTTTTGAGAGCGGCCTTCTCTTTTTCCCCGAGGTTGTCGAGCATGAAGCGGCGTTTTAGCGCGGCATCCATACGGTTTACATGGTCGGCGAGAATTTTCCAGCCTTTGCGTGCCTCCGGATCAACCGTCATCTCGCAGGAAGTCACTCCCGCGTAGTACTTTCCCTCTTCCTTGAAATCCACGGCCACCCAAACGATCCAGCAGGGACGGCCGTTTGGCACCTCATCCTTGTTTGTGGTAAACTTGATCCCTTTTTCAATCTTGCTCTTAGCGTGCAGCGCCCCCTGATCGATGTAAGCTTCTCCTTCGTCAATAATGACGCAGGACATTTGGCTCAGGTCGATCGAGCCTTGGCCAAACCCGCGGTGCTTCGTTTCTTTGCTGCTGACAATATTCAGCGAAGGCAATTTTTTCTTATCATTTATATCCATAAGGCACACCATCCCTATCCTTTATTCACAGTTCCGTAAAATCGGTCTCGCTCGTTATTATTGTAGCTAAAGTACAGGAGCATGTAAATAAACCGGGACCTGTCCGTATAAGTTGAAAAGCCCGAGAAACAGCCTTACTGATAAAAAGGCAGAAATAATCCTCGTCCTACATACATATACATGCTGTAGATGCTTGTCAACGGGGTGAATATGGATGAAAAAACGAATCGGCGGCCCCCTCGTACCCTGGGGCCTACTTACAATCTTCGTCTGCGGTGTCACACTGCTGACCAACGCCCTTCTGCCGGCCGACTTCCGTTCGGGAGCGCCTGCCACTGGATGGAAGCTTTCTGCCGAAGCCGCTTACCCTGCCGTTTTTCCTGCCGAAGGGGGAATAAATCCGCTGAGCCTGAAGCCCATAAGGTTAACTGCCGGGCATTCCATCGTCGGGGCGCCTCCCTGGCCTCAAGCCAAAGGACAAGCGGACGGCTCATCTACGGGCATTTTTTTGCCGACCGCACATGCTGAGCCGGTCAGCGGAAGAATGACGGAGCCGGCAGCTCCACCTCCCGCTCCGCCAAGCTTGCCGGTCAAGCCCGTGGAGAAACCGGCGCCCAAGCCGCTGTCCAACCGTATTGTCGAGTATCACCTGAACGTGGAGCTCGACGCAGAAGGAAAGATGATTAAAGGCACCTCATCGCTGACCTGGAAAAACCCGGGAAGTCAACCGGTGCAGGAGCTTTATTTTCACTTGTATCCGAATGCGTTCGAGTCAAAGAAAACGACGTTCATGAAGGAATCCGGAGGAAGGCTGCGCGACGATACCCAGAAGGAAGGCAGCTTCGGCAGCATGACGGTCAGTTCCATTCGGGCGCTTGACGGCTCCGAGATGGAGCTGGTCGACCGCATAGCGTATGTTCAGCCCGATGACGGCAACAAGGACGATAAAACCTTAATCAGGGTACCGCTTCCGAAGCCCGTCATGCCCGGGGAAAAAGTCAATTTGCATACCCAATTTTCCGTGAAGCTGCCGCAAGTCTTCGCCAGAATGGGCTATGCGAACGATTTTGTGATGGCCGGGCAATGGTTTCCCAAAATCGCCGTATACGAGCCCAAAGGCACACGGGGACGTACCGATGAAGGCTGGAATTTGCACCAGTATCATGGAAGTTCGGAGTTTTATGCAGACTTTGGCATATTCGACGTGAAAATCAAAGTGCCTTCCACCCATAAAGTAGCGGCTACCGGCTTCCCGACCAAGCCCGTCTCCGATGACGGCAAAACGAAAACCTACTCGTTTTACTCCGACGATGTGCATGATTTTGCCTGGGCCGCTTCGCCGCATTTTATATACCATGAAGAGCCCTATGCCACTTCGCATCTGCCCGGGGTCCGCATCAAGCTGTATCTCGATCCAAAGCATGAGCACCTGAAGGCCCGTTACATGACAGCAGCCAAAAAAGCGCTCGCCCGCTACTCCCAGTGGTACGGTAATTACCCTTACAATACGCTGTCGATCGTCGTGCCGCCGGAAGAGGCCAATGGAGCCGGGGGAATGGAATACCCGACGCTGATTACCGCATGGGGAGCTATCGAAGAAAATCCGACCCTGGAGCTGGAAAGGGTTGTAGTCCATGAGATAGGCCACCAATTCTTTTATGGTATGGTTGCCAGCAACGAATTTGAAGAGGCATGGCTGGATGAAGGCTTCACCTCTTATGCCGAAGACAAGTTAATGGAAGCGGAATACGGCGTTCGCCCGAATCTGCTCGTGGAATCAAGCTACATCACCCATCCGGCCGCACTCAAGAAGAACGCCTGGAGCTATGACGGACACCATCACTATGCCGAAAATGTATATACCCGGGCCAAGCTGGTGCTCAAAGCCATGGAACGTCAGGTCGGTCCGGAGACCATGGACAAGATCATGCGAACGTATTTTCAGCGCTGGAAGTTCAAGCACCCGACCACAACGGATTTTCAAAAAGTCGCAGAAGATGTAACGAAAACCGACTGGAAGCCGTTTTTTGACCAATATGTCTATAGCGGCATGATGGTCGACTACGCCATCACCGGGATCAAAGTGCAGCAGGTGACAGATAATGGCCAAACCTACTATGAAAACAGCGTACAGCTGCGCAAGCTTGGAGGTACCTATCCCAACGTACCTGTCCGGTTCCATTTTGCCGACGGCACGCAGCTCGATAAAACCTGGGACGGCGCCGACAGCGAGGTCATCATGAAGCTGAATCATGCCGCTCCGCTGAGGTGGGCGGCTATAGACCCGGATTACGTTATCGTGCTGGAGAACAAACGGATCAACAGCTATATGAAAACGGAAGTCGATTCGCAGCTATCGCTGCGATGGAACATGAGCGTTGTGAAAATTTTGGAGACCTTGTTCGGCTGGGTCGCATGGTGAGGGGAGTGAGGAACATGTGGAACCGGATCAAAACGGGCTGGAGCTTAGCCTGTGAGCAGCCTTTTGCCGTCTTTACCCTCTTTATATATCATCTCATTTGGGGCGTCGTGCTGTATAAGCTGATTCAATCCGTCGTCCTCCCCCTCCTGCATCGTTATCCGGGGAGCGACCTGCCAGTGACCGCTTCGCAGATATTCTGGATAGAAGGTCATTTTCAGATGATGAAGACGGATTTGCTGGAGCCGTTTTGGTGGTGGGGAATCAGCCTTCTAGGATTAAGAATGCTGGTCCATCCGATGCTCAATGCAGGAGTATACTACTCGCTTCGTCATCGGGACTTGAATGCAGGCTACCGGTTCGTGGAAGGCATCCGAAAGCTGTCTCTTCCCTTCCTCGGCCTCTACGCGGTCCAATTGGCGCTGATGCTCTCCCCGCTCTACTGGCTGATCCCCCATTCGATAGAGCTGTACGGACATCAAGCTTCCTATATGGCCTTTGGGAAAGCGCTGGCGCCGGCGATAGCCGGCTGCATCGTCTATTGGTTTATGCTTCAGCTGATCTTCCTGTTCCTTCAAATCGGAAAGGCCGATGGCAGATCTGCAATCTTTACCATGCTGTTTGTGATTCGCCATCTGCCTGCCATTATGCTGGCTTCTCTTACCGTAACAGGCATCGCTTTGGCGGTGTCCGCCGCCGTGATGGCATCCGCGTTCTTCTGGGCCGGCTTTTTGGCCTTGGTCGGATTACAGGCATACCGGCTTGTTCAAATGTTCTTCAAAGTGTGGGCCATCAGCACACAATATGCGCTTTGGACGGAGAAAGCGTAGCGAACACCATATGAAAAGATTGCAAACGCACCGGTCATTCCGACCGGTGCGTTTGTGCTGTCGCAAGCTGTTGAACCACGTCAGGCGGAAAAGCGCCGCCGTTTTGTGCTTTTCTATAAAGGGGTGATTTCATATCCCGAATTTCCTTAAACAAAAAGGTTTCACTTTAAACGGATAAAATATGTCAATTTTGTGACAAAGGAAGGAAAAGTGCATTTTTTCCCGAATATATCTACTCGGAATCAAAAAAATGAAAATTTTGCCGAATTTCTGTTTTAAGAAAACGGGGGATCCATTAACCGGGTGAATTGATCTCGACACCGTCAGTGATCATAGGGAACCTTCAACCGAACCCTTCAGCTAACCTCGTAGGCACCGGAAGGGGAAACATTTTTTGAAGAAGAAGCTTGTAGGTTTTGCACTTTCTTTAGCTATGTTTTGCAGCGTTTCCGTAGGCAGCGCATTTGCTGAAACCCCGCTAAGCGCAGCGGTAAACGCGGGTTTAGGCTCGCCTTACAAATGGGCCGGTACTACGACCAGCGGCTTTGACTGCTCCGGCTACACTTCTTGGGTGTTCGACAAGTTCGGTATCGATCTTCCTCGTTCCTCCAAAAGCCAAGCCCAAGCGGGTCAATGGGTAGCCCAAGACCAGCTCCGTCCCGGTGATCTCGTGTTCTACAACACCGACGGCAGAGGCATTTCCCATGTGGGCGTATATGTTGGAAACGGCATGTTCTACCACTCCGCTACGAACAAAGGCGTTACGATTAGTGAAATGAGCGAATCTTACTACGCCAATCGTTATGTGACAGCCCGACGTGTTTTGTCGGACGAGCAGTATCAACAGCTGATGACCGACACCAACTGATACGGTCAACGGATTCGCAATGCAACTTCGGAAGCCCTCAGCGTTTGGCCCGATCCGATCGTTCGTATAAACGGACGCACCGGACGGACAAGCCTGCAGGGCTTTCTATATTTCAAATAAACCTGCCGGATCCGGCTGTAAAGGGGCGTATGAGGCTTGATCTTGTTTCTGCACCGCAAGGATCTGCGGGTGGAGGATATGCCGGCGTTCGTCACGATCCGCGAACGCCGCTGCCCCAGCCTGCATGTGCTTTTGCTCGACCCGTTCCTGCTGAAACAGGAACGTCACCGCGAGCACAGCGGCGTCAATTTTCTGCAGCATGTCCGGCGGCTGCAGCAGCTTTATGCGGCAGCCGGCCAGCGGCTGCACGTGCTTTATGGCGAGCCGCAGGCCGCTTTGAGCCGGCTGCTCGCGGAGCATCCGGTGGAGGAGCTCGTGTTCCACGAGGACTACACCCCGTATGCGACGGTCCGGGACTGCGCACTGCGCGAGGCAGCTGAACAGTACGGCGTGCGCGTCACCGCGTACGGCGAGCTGCCGCTTATCGACCTGCGCGACTTTCAGCGCTGGTCCGGGCGGGATGAGCCGTACAAGGTTTTCACGCCGTTCTACCGCCGCTGGCGTGAGTATCTGCACGAGCGGTACCGCCCGGCGTCTGCAGTAACCATCGGCGACCTCCGGACGGTCCCGCTCGCCGATGGTGTGGCGCAAGCGTTCCCTCTCCCGCCGGAGCTGAGCGCCTTGCTGGCTCCGGGCGCTCTGCCGGAGCTGCCCGAGCCGGAGCAGGCGCTTGCAGACTTCCTCGGAGAACGTCTTGCAGGCTACGCCGAAGGACGCGACCGCTTCGCCCGCGACGAGACCAGCCGTATGAGCCGTCACCTGAACGTCGGCGCCATGTCGGTTCGCATGGTCTACGAACGGCTGATGGTTGGCGATACCGCTGTGGAGCCTTGGCTTCGCCAGCTTGCCTGGCGCGATTTCTACATTTATCAATCGTGGCTTGATCCCGACTACTTCCAATATGAGAAACGCTACGATTTCTCCGCTCTGGATTCTCAGCATTTCAGAGCCTGGACGCAAGCGCGCACCGGCATTCCGATTATTGACGCCGCCATGACCCAGCTGAACGCGACCGGCTGGATGCCCAACCGGCTGCGCATGATTACCGCGATGTTTCTGACCAAAAATTTATTGTGTCCCTTCCCTTATGGAGAGCGCTGCTTCCGTTACAAGCTCGCCGACTACGACAACGTGTTAAACCGGGGAGGCTGGCTTTGGTGCGCCTCGCTCGGCTTCGATGCCGTGCCGTACTTCCGGATTATGAATCCGGTAACCCAATCGGAAACGTACGACCCTTCAGGGGCCTATATCCGCCGCTGGCTGCCCGAGCTCGCCCGATTGACCGACAAAGAAATTCACCGGCCGCGTCCGCACGCCATCGTAGACTTGAAAGCCTCGCGAGCCAGAGCGATTGACGTATACAAAGACGTCTTACGGTCCGGTCAGCGTAAATCCGTCGATACCGACTCGTAAAGGCGAAAGCAGCCCCAGCCAAAATCATATAAAAAGGACTGGATCGGTCGCCAAACGGCAAACGATCGCAGTCCTCCAACCCGCGTCCGAAGCGGAAACGGCCATTCCTTATTCTTTTCCCGTCGCTACCGGGTTGTCCTTGTAGCTGATCCAATCGCTCCAGCTGCCCGCGTACAGCTTGACGTTGTCGAAGCCGGCCTCGCTAAGTGCCAGCACGTTAGGGCAGGCCGTCACGCCGGAACCGCAATAAACGATGATTTCATCGGCATTGCTCAGGTTGGCGAATCTGGCCCTTTGCGCCGGGGAATCCTTCCACCCTCCTGAAGCTTGCAATCCTTCTTTCCAGAAATACGGCTTCGCTCCCGGAATATGTCCGGCAACCGAATCGATCGGTTCTTCCATCCCCAGGTAACGCTTTTCCTCACGAGAATCCACAAGCACCGTTCCTTGGCGTGTCATCCCGTCCTTCACCTGCTCCACATTCGCCAGCATCTCACTGCGCACCTGCGGTGTAAATACGGCCTGGCGCTCCACAGGCGGCTCCTCCGTTACGGGATATCCCGCTGCCTTCCACTCCGAGTAGCCCTTATCCAGAATGTAGACTTCGTCATGACCGAGATACTTCAACAGCCACCAAAAACGCGATGCCATCGCGCCGCCTTGGTCGTCGTAAGCGACAACAACGGAATTCCGGTCGATACCCGCCCGTCCAAGCTTGGCAGCCAGCTCCTCAAGATCGGGAAGCGGATGGCGCCCTCCGTGCTTCTCTTTCGGTCCCGACAAATCGCGCTCCAGATCAAAATAAAATGCTCCGCAAATATGATCCATTTCATAGCTTTGTTTCCCTGCCTCCGGCTGGCCCAATATAAATCGGCAGTCCGCGATCACCACATGATCTTGGATGCCGTGCTCAAACAACCATTCTTGACTCCGTACATGCTTCATATCCAATCACTTCCTTTGATAGGGTGATATGCTGTATAGTTAACAGTATACAACGGAAGGGAGAAGCTGAAAAGAAAGTGGCACCCAACGAACCCCTGATTTTTACCATTGCTCCGCTCACAGAGGCGCACTGCCGCAGCATTTGCAGCTGGACTTATCCGCCGCCTTATCATACATACCATTTTCGTCCATGGGAGCTTATGCTGTCCGATCAAGAGGAGTTTGCCGATTCCGAAGTGCGAGTCAATCAATATCGTGCCGTACTGGACTCGAACGGGGAGCTGAGCGGGTTTGCGCAATTTTTTCCGCTTGTGAACGTTACCCGGTTAGGCCTGGGCATGCGTCCCGATCTGTGCGGCCTGGGCAACGGAATTTATTTTGTAGAAGCCATTGTAAAAGAAGCCAGACGGTTATCACCCCAAAACGAAATCGACCTGGAAGTGATGACCTGGAACGAAAGAGCCATCCGCGTATATACCCGTGCGGGTTTTGCCATCACGGATACTTACGCGAGGATGACTCCTACAGGCATGGAAGAATTCCACTGCATGGTATGGTCTGCATAAGGTTGGAAACGATTGACATTCATTTCCCAAAGCCTCCATAAGCTTCGTCACACCTTTGGGCACTGGCAAAGTCAAGCTCCGTCAATCCTCCGGCGTTCCACGAGGTAAGACGCAGCGTGACCAATCGATAATCAACGGAAATCATCGGATGATGGTTCAGCTCCTCCGCAATCCGGGCGACCTCCCCCACAAACCTGATGCTATCCATGAAAGCGGGGAAACGGTATTTTCTTGCGATCCATTTCCCGCTTTCTTCCAGCGACCAGCCTTCCAACCGGTTCAGACTCGCGTTGACTTCCTCGGCCGTTAATCTCCCGTTCATTCCCATCCCCCCTATACCAAATGGATGACCCTTGTAAATGCATTTCCTTGGTCAATGCGGATCAGATGCCGTTTAGGATCATGCGTTACCATGCAATTGCCGATGCTCATTTGCGTCTCTACGCCCAATCCGTAGAACAGGTCGTCCGCCAACGTCTTCAAGCATTCCCTTTGTTCCGCCTCGCCCATGAAGTTCCACTCTTCCGCCGACATCTCCAGAACATCGCAGCAGCCTTCGACACCCTGCAGCGCATCGGTAAAGTCGTTAATGATGTCGTTGTATTCCCTTCCGAATTTAATCCCCATGGCTACCCGTCCTTTTCGCGCGGTAATTTCCCTTTTGCCTCATTGTACCCAGAAAAACCATACGGCCGCAACCTGTAAGGGCCCAACTAAAAACTCCGCTCAGAACCAAATTCCTGCGCATTCGCAAGCAAAATCTGGTACACTATAAGGATAGACAAATGAGGCGGAGGGCGAAACATGCTCAAGCTGCAGATTCCGAAAAACCGAATACAAGAGCTTACGCGGCATCTGCAAAACGATTTTGAACTGGCGCGGCTCGAACACGGATGGGAGTACTTCCACAAAGGCCGTGTGACCGGACTCGAGCTGAAGCACGGTGTGGAAGTGCATGCCTTGGTTCGCGGGACGAAGGCCTGCGAGGTCATCCTCGACATAGACCACTTCGGCAAAAGCGAATGCAGTTGTTCCACCGCCAAAAACTGCGAGCACATGGCGGCGGTCGTCTTTGCCCTGTATGCTCCTTACGCGAGGCCCGAGCTTCTCCTGCAGCAGCTGAAGCAGGCTATTCTGGTTCGCAGCAGGCAGCAGCAAACGCGGTCGGTCAGCCGTGCGGCGGAAAAACGGCAGCAGGAACGGATCGAGCCGCCCGCAGCGGAGCAAAGTCCGGCGCAGTGGCAGCGGTTTTTCGACCAGCAGTTTTACGGCTTCTCGCTGTCCCAGCAGCATTCGATCGAGCTGTTCCACAGCGCGGTCAACGAAAAGCTAGCGCCCTACGGCGAGCATTGGAAGTCTCCCCTTAAGGAGCTTTACTCTTTGCATTTGCTGCTGTTCATCATGCGGAAGGTCGAGCAGTTTTATCAAGAGACGAAAACATCCTATCTCTCCTATTATATTGAAACCGGCTGTAGAACGGTCGGGAGGAAGTGTCAGGAGGAATTGCTTCGCCTAACACCCGCGCTTGATGTGGAAGCCTTGACGCAAGGCTATGCCGCGGAGTGGAAAGAAACGCTAAGCCTGATTGCCGATTCCGCTCTGTCCGGGAAGGATTCTCCTTTATCCTGGCCTACCGTATACCGCAGCGTTTGGTGGCGCATGGCAAACCACGCTTCATGGATTTCGGAGGAACGGAACCGGCTGCAGCGCATGCTAAAAGCCAAGGAACTGATGCCCAAGCGCCGGGATGCGCTGCTGATGGCCGATGCGCATTTTGCCGTCGTCGAAGGAAAAGACGAAGCAGCCAGGCGGCAAATGGAGCAGCTCAGCAAGCGTGAAGCGCGGGATTTCTTTCTCTATTTGCATCATTGTTACGAAAATCAGGAGTGGGACCGTATGCTGGCTTGGCTCCGGTGGCTGCTGCCAGTGGTACAGCGCGCCCAGCAGGAGGAATTGCGGCAGTTTTGCCAGTATTGGATGGAAGCTGCGGGACGGCAGACCGACGATTCGGAATGGGTGGGCGTCATGGTGGCTCTGCTGCCGCGCACGTACAACTTCTACACGGCCTACTTACTGAAGGCTCAGCGGTATAAAGCATGGATCGATTTGCAGCTTTCCAATCGCGTTTCCCCGATGAACCTGTACTCCGTCGATCTGCAAACCGTGGAGAAGCAGAACCCGGCGCTTGTACTGCCGTTATATCACCAGGCAGTGGAACGGTGCATTGCCGAGAAGAACCGCACCGCCTATAAAACCGCAACCATGCTGCTCAAAAAGCTGAACACTTTATATAAGAAGCTGGACCGACTGAAGGAATGGGAGGATTTCATCTACCGGCTTGCCGTAAAACACTCCCGCCTTCGGGCACTGCAAGAAGAGCTGAGGAAAGGAAAATGGATTCCATGATCGATACGGGAAGCATCAGCGTGAATGTGCGATGGGCTCCTCAGGGCGGATTTTTCCTTTGGGGCGCCCGGCACAACGGCGGCATTTGCGACGCTTACGACCTGCGGGACTGGTTGTTTGCCTGGCATGCTCCTTCCTTTTACGGTACGTTCATTGAGGTCACCGAATTGATGAATATGGAAGGCGTACTGCTTCCGACGTTGGAAGCGTTGGATTATTTGGCTGCGCCAAGCACCGTGATTCATCAGCGTCTGAACTTCAGCCGCGAGCTGAAAGAGCTGACGCAGCTGGCTCCGGCCGTCAAAGAGGCACTGATGCAGGGCCGTTTCATGCCCGATTTCGCCAAGTGGAAAGAAGGGACGCTGGGCTGGAAGCTCCAGCTCGATGAGGAAGCGTCTGCTCTGGTCGCTTCCCCCGTGGCGGAGCCGTGGATGGATCAGCTCATTCCTGCCTGGATTGAAGCGGACGGAGTGATGCGTCAAAGCCTTGAGCAGCTCGAACGCTCGCTGCCCTTGCTCTCCCGCGGCAAATCGGCCGCCGATCTGTGGATGGACGAGGAAGATTGGCTGATCTCCATCGGCTGGCAGTCTGACGGGACGCCTTTTCGAACATGCCTGAGGCTTGAGGAGCCCGCGGCTTCCGGGGGCGCTTGGCCGCTGCGCGTCGTGCTGCAGGACCGCGGGGACAAAGACGTGCAGTACGAGGTGGAGCCTTCCGCCGTCGCGGCTTGGGCCGCCGCGGAGACGAATGAAGCAGCAACCGCCGGGGTTCCCGAGGCTTGGCGTGACTATCTCGGGCGAGTTGTTCGCGACACCGCCATATGGCGGCGCATGCTTCCCTTTCTCTCCGAGGGAGAGGAGGGCTTGCGCAGCCTACTGACGCCAGATGAAGCATGGGAGCTGCTCGTGAAGGGCAGCCTCCGTCTGGTAGAGGCCGGCTACTCCGTATTCCTGCCGGCGTGGTGGGAACGCATCAGCAAATGGCGGCCCCGCCTCAAGGCGAAAATCAAGTCGTCGGTAGGTGCCGGTCCTCAGCCGATGTTCGGTCTCGGTCAGCTTATGCAGTTCGACTGGAAAATCGCTCTGGGCGACATCGAGCTGACGGAAGAAGAATTCCGCGAGCTGCTGGAACAAAACCGCAGATTGGTGCAAATCCGCGGCCAGTGGATACAGCTGGATCCCGTCCATCTCGCCCAGCTTCAAAGCGTGATGCATCAGGTCCAAAAGAACCAAGGCCTTTCCTTGCGGGATGTGCTGGAGCTGCATCTTCTGGGTACGAGCGACGGCGAGGAGGATAAGCAATTCCACCGCTCTCTGAAGATGGAGGTCGAGCTCAACGATCAGCTGCAGGAGCTGGTCGACCTTCTGAATCATGCCAAGCGGCCGCCGCTCATCGAACCCCCCGACAGCTTCCGCGGGACCTTGAGACCTTATCAGGTTGAGGGAATTTCGTGGCTCATGTTCCTGCGGCAATGCGGCTTGGGCGGATGTCTAGCCGACGATATGGGCTTAGGCAAGACGATTCAAATGATTACTTATCTTCTCCTGCTGCAGGAGAAGCATCTGGCTGAGAGGACGACGGAGCCGTCTCCCTCCCTGCTCATTTGCCCTACCTCCGTGCTGGGTAACTGGCAGAAGGAGCTCCAACGCTTTGCTCCCGATCTGCAGGTTCATCTGCATTATGGTCCGGGACGTGCCAAAGGCGGGCATTTCGCGGAAAGCTGCCGCGGCAGCGACCTTGTGCTGACAACTTATACCTTGGCACACCTCGATGAAGCGGAGCTCTCCTCCTTGCATTGGGAATCCATATGCTTGGACGAAGCCCAAAACATCAAGAATGCGTATACGAAGCAGGCGTCGTCCATCCGGAAGCTGACGGGACGGCACCGGATCGCCCTGACCGGTACCCCCATTGAGAACCGGCTGACCGAGCTGTGGTCGATTTTTGATTTTTTGAACCCCGGTTACCTTGGAACGCTGCGTGATTTCACACAGCGGTATGTCGGAGCCATCGAACGGACCCAGGATCAAGAGCTCATCGCCAAGGTACAGCGGCTCATCCGTCCGTTCCTTCTGCGGCGGGTAAAGAAGGACCCTTCGATTCAGCTGGATTTGCCTGAAAAATACGAGTACAAGACATACGTCTCACTCACTACGGAGCAAGCCACACTTTACGAAAATTATATCCGCGACATGTTCGAGCGCATCGATACGTTGTCGCCGATGGAACGCCGGGGCATCATTTTGGCAGCTTTGACGAAGCTCAAGCAAATATGCAACCATCCCGCCCTGCTCGCCAAAGAATCGGTCCGGCCGCCATGGCGCGGACGTTCCAACAAAGTGGAAAGACTGCTGGAGATGGTCCAGGAGCTGCGGCAGGAAGGCGATAAATGTCTCATTTTTACCCAATTTGTAGAGAGCGGTCTGCTGCTGCAGAGGGTATTCGAAGAAGAATGCCGTGTCAAAGTCCCGTTCCTCCATGGCGGAAGCTCCAAGGCGGAGCGTGATCGGATGATCGAGGTCTTCCAAAATGAAGCGGAGCCGGACACCTCCGATTCAGGCATTTTCCTGCTTTCTCTTAAAGCGGGAGGTACGGGCCTCAACCTCACGGCTGCCAATCATGTGTTCCACTTTGACCGTTGGTGGAACCCGGCGGTAGAGAATCAAGCGACCGACCGCGCCTTCCGGATTGGACAGACCCGCCATGTGCAGGTGCACAAGTTCGTCACGTTGGGTACGCTGGAGGAGCGTATTGACGAGATGATCGATAGAAAAATGGGGCTCAGCCAGCAAATCGTAGGCAGCGGCGAGCAGTGGATTACAGAGTTATCGACGGAGGATCTCAAGGATCTGTTCTCACTGCGCAGCGAGTGGGTCGATAGGTAAACCTGAAGGACCGGTTATCCGGTCCCTCATCCTATCGCTGCAGTATCAAGACGATGACGGCGATGATGTTATTTCTCCATCCCGGATAAGCATCCGCTTCCCGTTCGTCCAATTGGCGGGTGAAGGCCGCTTCATATAAGCTCGTCACATACTGTTCTTTACAGCGAACGGTATCTATCTCCAAAATTCTTTTGCTTCTCAGCCTTCAAAGCGATGATAGGCGAGAAGCCGAAGGGCAGCATTTTTTCATTTTGAACTGTAAACACGAAATACCGAGAAAGGAAGCGTGCCGTACTTTGTCGAATAGTTAGATTCAGCCAGATCAACGGCTGGCCATCATTTCACTAAGGCGGACCCTTTATGAATATGACTCGATCGAAAATTTCTCTGGCCTATATCACTAGTATCCTTGCATTGCTGGCACTGGTCAGCATCTCCAGCTTCATTGCCTCCAGAAACACAGAATCTAGACTGAATTCCATCGTCAATGAGGTCATCCCTTTATCGAATCTTGCAGAAGAATTATTGATCACCTTGGTTAACATGGAATCAGGCTTACGCGGATACGAGGTCACCAGTGAACCGATGTATTTAGAGCCTTACGATGCAGGCAAAGTTGAGCTTCAAAAGCTTCTGGCCGAAATGCAAATCTATGAGCAAAAATATCCTCGTCTGCACAGCGCGATGGCGAGCGAAGCCATTCCGCAAATCGAGCTGCTTCTCGATCATTACAGCAGTCAAATCAACCTGATAGAAAAGGGACAATTGGACCTCATGCGAGAACGGATCGCTTACGGAAAAAGCCTGATGGACCGTTACCGTCAAATCCATACGAAGCTGACGTCTGCCATCGATGAAGTTGCTAGGCAGACCTACGATTCCGCTCATAGAGCAGAGACCATCGCCCGAGTAGTCATCGCACTTGGCGGAAGCGCCGCCCTGGTGATCGGCGGACTATCCATCCTCATGTTCAACAGGGCCAACCGCGCGGAAGCGGCGCTTCGCAGAAGCGAAGAGAATTACCGCATCATGGCGGAAAACCTGGAAGCGCAAAACGAGGAAATTATCGCTCAGCAGGAGGAGCAGGAAGCGATCCTCGCAAAGCTCTCACAGCGCGAGCTTGAGCTGGAGGCGATAACGAATTATCAAGAAAAGCTGACCGGCTCCATCAGCATGGAAGATTTTCTGGCTTCCTCCGTTCCCGCTCTTCTTCACTCGCTGCAGCATGACTCCGCCATGCTTGTCATGAAATCGGCGGATCCGGAAGCAAAGGAAATTGTATATGAGGTACTGTACTCCATAGGATATCCTTCCCATTTGTCGTCATTACGGGAGAGCGAGCTGTCGGGACCCGCACTGCGGGTCCTGACGGAAAAACAGGCGCTGACCTCCATCAGGGATATGACACAACAGGAGCGAGGCTTCCATCAAGGGCTCGAGCACGCGATCGACCGCTATTTTCCGCTTTTTAATGATCAACATGAACCCGTCGGATTTTTGCTGCTTACCGGATACGCAACGGAGCAAAGCGACCCCAGAGCCCGTCTTACCAAAGGATTGATCCGTCAATTCGAGCTTGCTTTTCTCGCCCAACAAATTAATGAAGAGAGACGGCGGCAATCCATACGGCTGGAGCAGCAAAGCGAGCAGCTTCAGCAGGAAAAAGGCTTGATTGAAGAGCAGCACGACTTGATTGAGAACATCCTGGAATCCACGCATGAAGGGATGATGATGTGCGATGCCCGGGGGCAGTGGATATTTGCCAACCATCGGATGGATGACTTTTTCCCATTCAACCGTCAAAGCGGTGTCCCCGTCACAACCATTTTCCAAACCATACTGGACACCACACCGAGTTTTTCCGCCGTTTTTCAATCGATTCAAGGGCTGCTGCGCGGCGATATGGACAGGATGACCGAGCGCTTCTCGTTCCTCTCGCCAGATAACCAGCCAAAGCATCTGGAGCTTTACGTAACGAAGGTCGGTGATCACCGTCAGGAGGAGCAAGGCTTCCTGTTCGTTTTCCGCGACCGTACCGAAGAGGAAAAGGCGGACGAAATCAAAGACGAATTTGTCAGCATCGTATCGCATGAACTGCGTACGCCGCTGGCCAGCGTTCTCGGATTTATCGAAATCCTGCTGCATCGCGAATTAACCCCTGAGAAAAGGAAACGTTATTTGCAAACCATTTATAATGAAGCGATGCGTCTGTCCACGCTGATTAATGATTTCCTGGATCTGCAGCGCATGGATGCAGGGAAGCAGACCTATCATTTTGCTCCTGTCGAGCTTCAAAGCCTGCTCCGGGAAGTCGCTGAACAGTGGCAGGGAAAGCAGGACCATCATATAAGACTTCATTTGCCGGGCCATGAGGTATGGGTTCATGCGGACGCAGACCGGATGAAGCAGGTGGCCCATAACTTGGTGAGCAACGCCATCAAATATTCCCCGGGTTCCGAACAGATCGATCTGACATTGGAACAGGACGGGAGCCAGGTTCGTATTCTCATTCAGGATTACGGGCTTGGCATACCGGATGAAGCGAAGGACAACATGTTTGCCAAGTTTTACCGGGTCGACAATACCGACCGCAGGCAAATCGGCGGCACCGGTCTTGGGCTTGCCATTGTCCGGGAAATCGTCGAAGCGCATCAAGGAACGATCTCTTATGAATCCACTATGGGTCAAGGCACCACATTCACCGTTGAGCTTACAGCTTATGAGATCCGCAGTGCCGAAGGAAGCATCATGATTCTGGAGGATGACGATAACCTAGCCAAACTGATCGGGGAAACGCTCAGCAAGCTGCGGGTTCCGACCATGCATGTCCGTTCTTCAGAAGAGGGCATCATTGCGCTGCACCGGATTCGCGATCATGCGCCGCTGCTTTGTATCGTCGATATTCATTTGGAAGGCACGATGAATGGCTGGGATTTTATGGCCGAATTATACCGTCATCCCAAAACTCATCTCACGCCGGTCATTGTTTCCACCGCATTGGAGCCGCCTCAAAACTACCATGAGAAAGATATCGAGAAATTTTTGCGCAAGCCGTTTTCCATGGAGAAGCTGCTGCAGGTTGCAAAACATCTGCTTCAGCACACGCAGCGGCAGCCGGCTTACATTTTCCCTGCACAGGATGAGGAGATCATTAAAGCCACCCTTAAAAAAAATGGGATCGAAGTAGAAGAAATCACCCGCCGATCCGATCATATTCAAATTGAGCCCAAAACCGCACATAAAACACAAATGGAGGAGTAAACGGCATCACAATGGACCATCCGGCATGCTAATAGAAGAATGCATCGGGTTGGTCCATTGAATCGTATAAACGGCCTCCGGCACCCAGCTCCTATGACCGAAATCACGCCCCCGGATCGATACACGGTCGGAATAAACGTCGACGATGAGCCCTTCGCTCCTTCCTTCTTTGAACGTGTAAGGTCCCGCCTTGTGCGAGGGTTCACGGACAGAGGAGCTGTTCACCATCACGAAGCCGTCACGCACAATGGTCCGCGGCTGTGCCAGTTCCCGGTGGGAGTGTCCCGAAAACAGAATGACCTGAGGATGTGAAGACAACAGCTCCTTGAGCTTTTGATGCTGAACTACGCCTCTCCCGCTCCCTTCCCGGCCGCTCCCGGATACCGTATTCGGGAGCGGTTGGTGCAAAAAGACGAACACCGGTTTTCTTTCGGAGTCTGCTTCCCGCAATTTCTCTTCCAGCCACTTCAGCTGGTCAACGGATAAAAAAGCATCCTCTTCCACCGTCGGATCCGATTGTCTATAACGCTCCGTTCCAAGAAACAGAAACCGGAAGCCTTGAATCTGCCGCTCATAGTAAACCCTAGGCTCCCCGATGAAGTTCAAAAATCTCTGACTGGCGGCCGTATCCGTTTCGCCGTTGGGGAATGTGCCCGGACTCCAACGGCCGTGCCGGTCATGCCACATGCGGTAAAACTCATGGTTGCCAATGGTATAACAAATCCGCCGAGGATGAGAATGCTTACCTAACGTTTGGCCGAGCGTGCGGTAATCCTCAGGATTTCCGTTGCCCAGATCTCCGTTGATCATGAGCGCCTCAGCTTGGGGAACCATATGGTGAAGATCTTCGAGCGCTTGTTCGAATTTCTGTATGGCGCGTTTGTCCCAGCTTTGGATATGGATGTCGCTGAGTACGGCGAAGGTCATGATCCGATCGATTTGCGGGGTAGTGGCTGTCCCTCTCGCCGCACCAAGTGCCAGTCCGGCGGCAAGCGCCGCACAGAGCATGGCAGCGGTTCGAATATTCATTTTTTTCTCTCTCCTATCGACAGATATAATGGATATGGATTTAATATGTCGATTTTCCCCGCCGATTACCCTAATCTCTAGACCTCATGTTATAATATGGATATTCCTTGGAACTGGGGGAGATGGCTTTATGTTTTATTCGTAACAGCTACCCTTCGAATGTCAGTCCGTGAGCTTCTCTGTTCGGTAAAGATGTTCTTACCGCAAAAAATTTTTAAATGAACGTGTTTCAAAAAGCCGCAATTGCGGTTATAGATAACTTGATGCGCAAATCCTACGTAAAATGACGTAGAGTAAACAAGAACAACATCCTGAAATGCCGGGATTTGTTCTATAAATGGAGGTTAACGAATGCGTTACGCCATCAGCTACAAAGGAAAAATACTCGGAGAACCGATGACCCGTGATCAAGCGGAGGTGGCACTGAAGCGATTGAGCCTTTGCTTTAATAACCTGAAAATCGTTGAAGTCACTTCCAGCTCAGCGACGCAAGCGTTTTCAGCCAAGCATATTGGATGAGTAAGCCGTTCAAAGTTCTGGTTCATATCGAATGATGCCAGAGATCATACACAAAAACCGCAAGCTCATAGGCTTACGGTTTTGCTCATGATCCCTTTCTATCACTTTCTCGATTCCGTCAATTGGAACTGGTTTACGAGCTGCTGCAGGAATGCGGTAATAGCTTCCACATGGGTAGAAGTTTGTCGTACCTGAACAATATCGGTCAGCAGCTCCTTGACTTTACCTTCCACTTCCGTCGATATTTTACGGTTTTCCATACTTACGGCGGCAATGCTCTCCATCAGTCCGACCACTTCTTCAACGACCTGCGTTTTAAGCGAGTCTTCATTGGAGGCACTGCCCAGCAGCTCCGAAGCTGCGGCCACCAGCAGCCTGCCCTCCTCGACGACCTTCGTCCCTTCCTCCATCGATGCATAAGCTTCCGAGGCATTACGGTAAATCGATTGTACCGTTTCATTAATTTCGGAGGTGGAAAGGCGCGTCTGATCCGCCAATTTACGAATCTCCCCGGCTACAACCGCAAAGCCCCGGCCATGCTCACCTACACGCGCAGCTTCAATCGATGCGTTCAGAGCCAGCAGATTGGTTTGCGCCGATATTCCTTCAATCACCTGCAGCACGTTTTTGATTTGCTGCGTCGTGTTCATGAATGTAGTGATCGTTTGGTTCGTATCGGCTACTTTGCTGGAAATCTGGCCCATTTTATCACCGATGCGGTTTACTTCGCCTTGCGCCACCGCAATTTGCTGCGATGCCTTTTCTTCCAATACCCGCAAGGTCTCCTTCATCTCGCCTACCGTGTCTTTGGCCACATCGATGTCCTTAAGCTGTTTGCGAATACTGTCCAGCATATCATGAATCTTATCGCTCATTCGTTCGGTCGATCCCGCAGTCGAGTCCGCCGAAGCATTCAAGTGCCGCTGGCTGACGAGCACGTCGGCGGATGCTTGCTTCACCTTAAGCATAATCCCTTCCAGCGAATCGATCATATTGTTGATCCATTTGGCGAGCTCCCTGGTTTCGTCGGCATCGAACGTATCCGGCTTCAGGCGCTGTGTCAAATCCCCTTTTCCTTCAGCATTAATCCGGATGAACCGGTTAATTCGCTTCAGATGCTCGGTTGTGGGCTTTGTACCATTGCGGTGCAGTATCCATGCGGTGATCAGTCCCCCAAGGATATGAAAAGCACCGACCAGCACGGTGGCCGACACCGCCGAGATTCCGCTAACCAACAGCAAATAGACGAGTAAGGCCGCAAGCAATCCCAAGATTCCTGTGACCGGCAGTTGGAGCTTAAAAAGCTTCCAGTTCATGCTGCGTATACGGTAAACCTCTTCCAAATCTCCCTCACACATCATTCCCCATTGGTCTGGACAATGAGGCAATTGAAACGTAATTCCTTTGCCGATGACCGGAATGTGCCTGTAATCGGAATAACCTGGAAATTCCACGAACAGGTTGCTTCCGTTACGAATCGTGTTCATTACACCGGGATGCAGCTCTCCTGTAGCCGGGTCCGTAAACATCAGCTCAAGCTCCGTATGCTCCTTGACGGTAACCTTGCCCCAATCCGTCGTCACGCCGTCCTTCAAGTTTTCGCCGTGGGTAAAGGTCCGGTCTTCAAATCTGCTTCGCGAAAGTGCGGTTCCAGGTACAATATGCGTTTGCAGCGACGGCTGCGCCATAAAAATATAATTATCTCCCGAATCCGGATACACGTGACCGGACTCCCGTTGAATCAAATCCCCTATGACGTCGTTGGGTACTCGTCCGCATAGCGTGCCTTTCCACTCGCCTTCCATCACTATCGGACTGATAAAAAGTATGGTCATCTGATCATGAAACGATGATGTGGTAGGACCGATCTCGAGCGTGAGCGGGTCGGCATACGGGCCAAACAGACATTTGCGTCCTTCACGCACATCGCGTGAATACTGGAGCCCCGACTGAATCTGACTGTGCTGGTCATACTGTCTGCCTTGGTGGGGCTGATAGGTTGAAAACGCTACCCTGCCGGCTGCGTCTAAAAAGAAGATCTCGGAAAAATCGGGAGCGCGGTTATGTACGGAAGCGAACAGCCTGTCCCACCCCTGGGCGCGGCTCAGCTGTTCGTATGAATCGACGTCTCCATCCCCCAAAGCCAATTGGTCCTGCAGCCGATCCAAATGCCCCCAATACTCATTCGTCCAGGCGATCAATAGCTCCATTCGTGTGCTGGCGATCCCTTCGAAGATGTTCTCTACATCATCCTTCAATACCCGATTCAATCGGTAGGACCACCACAGCGGCAGCCCTTTGCGAAAGCCTAACCAATCAAACATGATGTACCCCCATCCTAAGACCTACTTTTTTATATGTGTTAATTATTATAACATATATTAGGACTTTTGGATGATTTTTTTACATATTTATGTAAGAAAATCTGCTGATCCGATATATCAAAAAGCCTGATCGTCATGAATAACGATCAGGCAGCAGCTTTATAACTGAACTCCCAAGTACCGCAAAAAACGTCGGAAGCCTTGACGGCCAAGCGCATCGCGCTTATATACGCCCGCGTCCTGCAGCACATCCGAAAATTTGCGGCCGACTTCATCCCGAAGCACTGCTGAAGCCTCTTCGTCTGACAGTACCGTGCCATAGCGTACGATCAGTTCGTTTAGCCAATCCTTATGCTTATGAAGCGGATGCCCGGGGTCCAGAGTCATACGATCGTCCAGTGCGTTTTCTTTGGTCAGCCATCTCGCCGCCAGATCCAACTCGTCCTTCAAACGGCCCGGGAGCACGGCTAGCCCCATAACCTCAATCAAGCCGATGTTTTCCTTTTTGATATGATGCAGCTCCCGATGCGGGTGGAAGATCCCTTCCGGATGCTCCGCGCTGATTCGGTTGTTGCGCAGAACAAGATCCAGCTCGTAAGTGCCGTCCGATTTTTTGCGGGCAATGGGAGTGACGGTGTTGTGCGGCACCTTTGCATCCCGCTGCTCGGAGTAAGCTTCAATGTTGAGCGAGGGATCGCTGTAAGCTTTCCAGCTCTCCAAAATCATAGCCGCAAGCTTTAACAGCAGCGGCCGGTTACAGCTTGAGATGCGGATGACCGACATGGGCCATTTGAGGATACCAAGCTTCACTCCCGCAAAGTCCGGATGGCCGAAGCTTTCCTCCACTTCCGCCCGTTCCATCGGAAACCGGTGCCGTCCGCCCTGAAAATGGTCGTGGTTCAGAATCGATCCCCCCACGATCGGCAGGTCAGCATTTGAGCCGATAAAATAATGCGGAAACTGGTCGACAAAGTCGAGCAGCCGTTCAAGGGTCAACGTTGTCGTCTTCATCGGCCGGTGTTCCCCGTCGAAAATAATGCTGTGCTCATGATAATAAACGTAAGGGGAATATTGGAAATACCATGTTTCACCCTTCAGCTCCAGCGGAATAACCCGCAGGTTCTGCCTTGCAGGGTGATTCAGCCTGCCCGCATAACCCACATTCTCTATGCAGAGCAGACACTGGGGATAATGGCTTTGCGGGGCGTTTTTGAGCATGGCGATTTCTCTGGGATCCTTCTCCGGCTTAGAGAGATTCACAGTGATTTCAAGCTCTCCATACTCGGTCGGTACAAGCCAATACAAGTTCTTACGGATCCGATCCATGTGAATATAGTTAGAATCGATACACAGATGATAGAAAAAATCCGTTGCCTGCTCTATGCCGTCCCGCTTCGCCATGGTCCAAAACCGGTCTGCCAGCTCCGACGGCCGCGGCATCAGCTGGCCCATGATACGGGCATCCATTAAATCGCGCAGCGTCGTATGAGGATCCTCCAAGATTCCCGTTTCAGCGGCATAATCCAGTAGTGGTTCAAGCAGCTCCGCAGGACGATCCGCCGCAGGCTCCGTCAGCTCTCCCACGTAAGGCTCGCTAATGCGGAGCAGATCCAGCAATCCGTTACGCGCGGCATAAACATCCAGCGGCTCGAGCAGCTTCTTCACCTGTCCGAACTGGAGCAGGCGTTCCACCAAGTAGGCTGCCTTCCGGTCAGGGGTATTCAAGCCCGTTACTTGTTGGTTGTTCTCCATTGCCACCGCTCCCCCTTTTGTCTATTGGTTACGCCGTCCCGTCTTATTTGCCGTAGCCATTCGGATGGTTCCGATGCCAGTTCCACGCCGAGGCGATGATTTGTGTAGGGTCGTCCCGCTTCGGCCTCCAACCCAGCTCGCCCTTCGCACGTTCCGAAGAAGCCACGAGGATGGCCGGGTCTCCGGCACGGCGCACTTCCATAAAGGCAGGAATCGGATGTCCCGTCACTTCCCGCGCGATGCCGATCACTTCCTTCACCGAGAAGCCCCTGCCGTTACCGAGATTGTAGATGCTGCTGTCCCCGCCGCGGCGCAGCTTCTCCACCGCAAGAATATGCGCATCCGCAAGGTCGGTCACGTGAATATAATCGCGGATACACGTTCCGTCAGCCGTCGCGTAGTCATCGCCGAAGATGGAAATGTGAGGCCGCTGCCCCAGCGCCACCTGCATAATAATCGGCACCAGGTGCGTCTCCGGGGAATGATCCTCGCCGATTCCGCCCCCTTCATGCGCGCCTGCGGCATTAAAATAACGCAGCGATACATATTTGATTCCGTGGGCCGTATCGAACCAATGCATCATTTTTTCCATGGCCAGCTTCGTTTCCCCGTAGGTATTGGTCGGCAGCGTCCGGTCGGTTTCGAGAATCGGAAGGTTCTCCGGCTCTCCATAGGTGGCTGCGGTAGAGGAGAAAACGATTTTTTTCACGCCGTATTCGTTCATTTTTTCCAGAAGACACAACGTTCCGTACACATTGTTATGATAATACTTTCCCGGTTTTTGCATGCTCTCGCCAACAAGCGAATTGGCTGCGAAGTGAATCACCGCATCAATGTCGTTTTCTTGAAATACCGTATCCAAAAACTCCGCATCCCGAATGTCCCCTACGTACAGCTTGCCGCCAAGCACCGCATCGCGATGCCCCTGCTGTAAATTATCAACTACCACGACCTCTTCTTCCTTAGCCAGCAGCTCCGCTACCGTATGCGAACCGATGTAGCCCGCGCCTCCAGTCACCAAAATAGCCATCGCCGTTTCTCTCCTTTGATTTCCTCAAATAGGCCGCTTCTCTAAACTTCCTTGACTCCGTCTCCAATGTCGCAGACATAAAATTCCGGATTTAAGCCGGTTTTTGCAGCATATTTGCGACCGGCTTCTTCGATTAACCGCTCAACGCTGTCCCGATGGACAAGCGATACTGTACAGCCGCCGAAGCCGGCGCCGGTCATCCGCGACCCGAGCACACCCGGAATGCTCAGCACCGCCTCCACCATCGTGTCCAGCTCAAAGCCCGTCACCTCGTACAGATCGCGCAGCGAGCGGTGAGAATCCGTCATAAGCTTGCCGAATGCGGTTAAATTACCTTTTTTCAGCACCTGAATGGACTGCAGTACACGATCGATTTCTTCTACTACGTGCCGCGCCCGTTTCTTGACGGTTTCATCCTGAATGAGGAGCTTGGCTCCCTCGAATTGTTCCAAGGAAAGCTGTCCAAGCAGCGTAACAGCCGGATACAGCGCCTGCAAATCACGCACCGCCTGCCCGCATTGGACGCGTCTTTCGTTATATTGGGAATCGACAAGACCGCGCTTTTTCTTGGTGTTGCCGATCACAAGCTTATATTGGCCGCTTTGGAACGGCACATGCTCATATTCCAGCGTATCGCACATCAGAAGAATGGCATGATCCTTCTTCCCCATCGCAACCGCGAATTGGTCCATGATCCCGCATTGTACACCCACAAACGTGTTTTCCGCCTTTTGTGACAGCAGAGCAATCTCCACCTTGTCCACGGGCTGCCCTTCGAGGGTCCGCAGGCCGTAGGCCGTCACCACCTCGATCGAAGCAGAGGAAGACAGCCCGGAGCTGTTAGGAATGGCGCCGCTGTACAGGAGGTCATAACCTCCAACCGGTACGCCCCTTGCTTTCAGCTCACAAATAATGCCTTTGGGATAGTTGATCCATCCGTCTTCCTGATCGTAGGCCAATTCCCTAATGGAAATATGTTTGCGGAGAGGGAAATTCATTGAAGCGAACCCCACTTGGTCGTCATCCCGTTTCCGAATCAGCATCGTCGTTCCGAAGGTGAGTGCCGCAGGAAACACGCAGCCCCCGTTGTAATCTGTATGCTCACCGATCAAATTCACTCGCCCCGGAGCGTGAAACGCTCGTATAGGATAGGAATGATCTGCCCCGTAAATCTTCACGAACCGCTCCTGCAAAGCTTGAATTTCCGTCATTCAGGGCTTCACCTCGTATACCATAGTATATTGGAAAATCTCCCTCTTGTTCTGATCATCTGTACATCAAGTATAACGCATACGGTTCTGCCGGCACTATGGAAGGATGTGAGCATAACATGGATAAATGTTAGCTTATTACTGGGTCCGCTGCCCATGACATGGTATAATTTAATCCTATACAATATGTATCAGAATACCTCTGGCGAGGCCTTTCAAGGATGAGTGACCGCACCACCTTTCCGTAGACGGTTTTAACGGAAGCCGGCCTGGGGGATCCGCCGCATACCATGGCTTTCATAGAAAAGGAGGACCGCCTGTCTATGCCTGTTTCCTCATCGGCCCAACGCAAAGACAGCTATTACGTTGTATCGAATCCGGAGGCCGCTCCCGAGGGCAGCCCGCTCAAGGTATTGTTCTCCGGCGACAGCCAAACCAAGCCCGGACACCAACCGGGTCCGAAGGTCGTCGACTACTACCTCCTGCATTACATCTTGTCCGGGAAAGGCACATACGCTTGTATGGGGAGAACCTATCAGCTCGGAGCGGGCGACAGCTTCCTGATCGAGCCGGGCAAGCTGATCCACTACGCAGCCGATTGGGATGAGCCTTGGCATTACCGCTGGATTGCCTTTGAAGGTTCTCAAGCGGCCGCCATGCTGAAAGAGATCGGCCTCAGCTCGCTTGCCCCCGTCGTCCACACCGGACGCAGACGAAACATCGGCGTGCTGTTCCACCGGATCCGGCTCGCCTTTCAATCCCGCAGCGCCGGTGCCAATCTCCAAGCCAACGGCATCCTTCATCTGCTGTTTGCGGAGTATGCCCAAGCACTTCGTCCGCAGCAGGCAAGCGCCCCCCGCCAAGTCACGGGCGGAGAGGAGACAGTACAACAGGCGCTGCAATACTTGACCGCACAGTATGCCGAGCCGATCACCATCGAGCTGATGGCCGAAACCTTGGGCTACAATCGTGCATATCTGTCCACGCTGTTCAGACGGCATACCGGGCTGACTCCCGTATCGTTCCTGCTGCAGCTGCGGCTCGATAAGGCACGCCATTTGCTCCGGGAAAGGCCGGAGCTTACCGTGGAACAGATCGCCTCGTCGGTTGGCTTCCAGGATCCGCTTTACTTCTCCAAACAGTTCAAACGGCATTACCAAGCATCGCCTACGGGATACCGCGATTCGGTACTGCGGCTTCAGCCGATGCCCGAAGTATAACGGTTATTTATGGGCTGTGCATGCCAATCACTTCACTCGCTGGAACTCACAAGCGGCAGCGTGAACGCAATGCAGGCGCCCTGCCCAGCCCGGCTTTCCGCCCAGATCCTTCCTCCATGGTATTCGATGATCTCCTTGGCGATTGCAAGTCCGAGGCCGCTTCCGCCTCCCGCCGTATTTCGCGACTTGTCCTTTTTATAGAAACGGTCAAATACGTAAGGCAAATCTTCAGGAGCAATCCCGGAGCCGTTATCTTGTACTCGAACCACTAACGATCGCTCGTCGATGATGAACTGAAGCTGGATCATACCGCCTGGCGGCGTATGTTTGACCGCATTGTAAATAATGTTGGTGAGCACCTGATCGATTCGGTCAAGATCGACTTTGACCAGTCTCCGAGAACTAACCGCAGGCCCAAACGAAGAAGTGACCGTCTCAAACCGCAGCCCGGCGTCTGCCATCTCCAGCTCGTAACGCTCATCGAAATAGTGGATCAATTCGTCCGTGCCCACGGAGTGAATATTGAAATTCAACTGACGTGCCTCCAGCTTGGAGAGCTGAAATAAATCGGAAATCAACCGGTTCAAGCCGGTAATGCGGCCCAAAATCAGCTTTAAATATTTTTGCCGCTGCTCCGGCTGGGTCACCACGCCGTCAATCAAGGCTTCCGCATACCCTTGAATCAAGGTCATCGGCGTCCCCAAATCATGTGATATGTTGCTGAGCAAATGCCGGCGCGATGTCTCCATCCTTCCCAGATCCTCGTTCATCTTCTCCAGGCTGCGGTTGATCCGTTCCAGCTCAGCCGTGCGTTCGCGTATTTTGTGCTCCAAACCGGTATTGAGCTCTCTGAATTGTCTCGATAACGTCTCCACCTCCGTAAAAGCCTTGGCCGACTTTACGCTCAAAATAAACGCCGTCATAAACACGCATACCAGCAGCCCGTAGGATGAAACTTCACCTATTGTAATCCATTGGTTATAATATAGAATATCTAGGATAACAGTAAGAATATAAACCCATAGGCCAATCAGAGCGAACAGCGCACCGTCCCTTTTTCGAAGGAACGCCCGGTAGATGCCAAGCACCAATACAGCGCATACAAATAACGTGACCGCTTGAAACAACGGAACCGTAAACGTTATCCATGGGGGAGGCAAAAAAAGTGCCGCCGCGGCAAATAGCAAGCCGAGCCATTGCACTAAGCGTACGTACCCCCGATGTACTTCATTCGGATACAAAGAACGAACAAACATCATGATGACCGGAACACCGAGATAAAAGCATATATATTCAAGCCTAAGCGCCGTCAGCCAAGGGAAGCCCGGTACAAAATAATACATTGCGCCTGTGCCGATAAACATGGCTCGAATACCGATAAGAACGCAGAATAGTCCAAAATAAAACGGACCCAGCTCTTTACGGCGCAGAGCAAACAGCCCGATATGATACAGCCCCATGGAGAGCAAGCTGCCGATCAGCAGCATGTCCAAGGCTAAATCCGCCCTCGATTCCTGCTCCAAACGCTCCAGCTCGCCCAGTTCAATCGGATTCCAAATGCCTCCCAAGCGATGATGATAATTGGACACTTGGATCACGATGTCCATAGGATAGCTTTGGTGATCTATTCGGATCAACTGAGGGGTGTACATCGGCTTGGACGAGTACGGGTCTTGCCCCAGTTCGCCGCTTTCGCCTGACAGCACGCCGTTTACCCATATTTTATAGGCTGTACGGATATATGGAATCCGCATACCGATGACAGACTCTGTTTCGTCCAGCTTCACCCGAAGATGGTAAGTCGCAGAGCCTGAACCGCCGATCCGCTCCCCGTTGACGGGAAGACCGTTCCAGGACCCGGGAAGGCGGATGGTCACCTGGTTGTCCGTTGTTTCCGGACTCGATGAGTTCAGCTGTTCCGGGCCAAGCAGCTCACCCCAATAGAAGTCCCACTCGCCGTCCAGCCGTATGGTCCCGCTTTTGTCAAAACGGTAATCCTTGAGATCCATCACCCCTTGCACCGCACGGGGCTTTTCTTTGGGATTTCCGAAGTCCGCACTGCCGCACCCAAGAAGCAAACCCGTCCATAAAACTATGGAAATGAAAGCCCAAAACCATTTATAATAAAGAGGATATTTGGAAATCGATACCACTTCTTTCCAATCACTATACTGGCTTCTTTTTAACGAAAAAGAAAGTATACATGTTCAGCGAAGCTGAAAGCTTTCTTTATTACAAGAAAACCCTTTTTCATCGCGGTCGCTCATCCTTGAATGGCCCCGTTAGCGGTTTTCTTATAACCTATTTTATCTCACAGTGTATTTTCTGGAAACGGAAAATTATACGTTAAGTCCGTCCGCAACAAGTTTGGAGGAGAAAGCATGGCTGGAGAAAAAATCTTAATCGTTGATGATGAAGACGAAATTATAGAATTAATCACTTTATACCTGCGCAAGGAGGGTTATGAGGTATTGTGCTCCAACAGCGGTGCCGAAGCGCTGGAGATGGTAGACAAGCATCGCCCGGAGCTTGTGATCCTGGATATTTTACTGCCGGAGATGGACGGTATTGAAGTATGCCGACAGCTCCGCAAATCATACAGCACTCCCATCTTGTTTCTGAGCTGCAAAAGCGAGGATATGGATATCATCCTTGGCTTTAGCATCGGCGGTGACGACTATATCACTAAGCCGTTCAGTCCGGGGCAGCTGGTTGCGCGGGTCAAAGCCCATTTGCGCCGCAGCCAATTGCTCGAGCAGCATAAAGAAGAGTCCCAGCACCTTACGTTTCCGGGACTTGAAATCGATTTATTAAGCCGTACCGTAAGAGTAAACGGCGCCTTGGCACCGCTATCCTCCAAAGAATTCGATCTGCTTCTGCATTTGGCCAGGTCTCCCGGGAAAGTCATTCCGCTGGAGAAGCTCTATAAACTGACTTGGGGCGTCGACAGCAACGGGGATACGCGCACCCTGCTTGTCCACATCAGCAATCTCCGCAAAAAAATCGAAGAGCATCCGGGCGACCCCAAATATATACATACCGTACGCGGAGTCGGCTACAAATTCAGCATTTGAATCACGTGTGTGCATCATGCCCGATCTGACGAAATAAAACGTTAAGCTCATCGGGCGTGAGATCGCGCCACTGCCCTGACGGCAAATCGGCAAGCTTGATATTCATAATACGCACCCTTTTCAGTCTTCGCACCTCATAACCGAAAGCTGCGCACATCCGCCTGATTTGCCGGTTAAGTCCCTGGGTTAAAATAATGCGGAACTTACGATCATCCAAACGCGTGACCCGGCATGGTTTCGTTACGGTTCCAAGTATGCGGACGCCGCTGGACATCCCTTGTACAAATACCGGAGTGATCGATTTGTCCACCGTAACGATATATTCTTTTTCATGCTCGTTTTCCGAACGCAATATTTTATTGACGATATCCCCGTCATTGGTAAGCAAAATAAGCCCTTCGGAATCCTTATCCAGCCGTCCGATCGGAAAGACCCGCTCACGATGCCCTACAAAGTCTACGATATTGCCTCGGATATGCCGTTCCGTCGTACTGGTGATGCCGACCGGTTTATTCAGGGCGATGTATACATGCTTCTTTTTAGCCCCTATTCTTTTCCCGTCAATCCGTACTTCATCGTCCTCATTCACTTGACTGCCCAGCTCCGCCAATTGACCATTAATGGTCACGCGCTTGGCTTCAATCAGTTTATCTACTTCCCGGCGGGAACAAAAACCGGTTTCGCTGATAAATTTATTAATTCGCATGAACACCCTACTTCCGGATATCATTGGCTTTTTTTACTGCCTTATTATATCATGCCGATTTCCGGTTTCAAAAAAATTCCGTAATTCTGTTTCAAGGTTTTTCGATAGGGGTAATAGAAGGGTACACGGAAGTGTGATGTGCTTTTGCCTTACTTAATTTAAAAGTCGAAGGAGTGTTAACCATGACACGTAAAAAAACGCTGCCGACGATTACAAAGCCGTTTGCCCATGTACACAATACCCTGACCGCCATGGGGTTCAAGGAAACCGGCTCCCGGGACGGTTGTCAGTACGAATTGAAATTCCGCGAGCCTGTAACGATGAAGGAATATCCATTTTGCCTAAATACCCGTACTCTGGAAAACGGCCAAACGCAGGTTGATTTGAGCTCTGCCGGCTTTGTCTGCAAGGAGCCTGTTTCTGAATCGGTGTCCGCAGCCGCAGAGGAAATATTGTCCGAGCTGAGGCAATATTTGGAAAATGGATCAGCTAAGAGCAAATCCACTCCCATCGACGAGGCGATGAACACCATGGCAAACAATGAAGAAGAAGTCAAACGCCTTGGCAAGTCAATGGCCAAGCTGCCTACAAACACACAGGTACGTCAAAGCGGCATGATTCCGGATCCGGTGCAATACGATTAAAGCCTTTAGCCTTAAACCAAAGAGCCCCGTCCGGGCGATACCGGCCCGGGGCTCTTTTTTTAGCTTGACCACCAGCTTAAAAAGGGGGCTGGCTGCGAATACGTTAACAGAGCTAAAAGGGGGTATAGATAGAGATGAAACGTTCTCCGTTATGGGGCTGGTTGAGGAGAAACTCTAAACATTCGAATCCGGCGGTGTCCCCCAAAGAGCCGTCCGGCGTGAAGCAGCGTCTGCACGGTTCACCCGGGAGCACCCATGTGGACGCGCTTCAGGCCGCACGCGCCGCATGGGGCAAAGCGTCCGGAAGAGCACCGGGTATAAGCGGCCCCCCTGGAACTGCTGCCGGAAAGCCGGAACAGAAGCCGTTCAAGTCGGAGGTCGCCGGAGCGGAGATATCCTCACCGCCTAAAGCTGCCAAATCCCGGAACTGGAGGCCCAATCGCCGGATCCTGCTTTGGAGTGTTCTGCTGTTGTTTGTGGCCGGCACAGCTTCCCTCGGCTTATTCGCATCCTGGGTTCGCGGCCTGGACATCAGCAAGCTGGAGCACCCTCTCCCCGAGCCGAGCTTCGTTATGGATGCCGGCGGACAGCCGGTTTCCCAGCTTTCCTCCTCCCGCATCATCCCTGTTCCGCTTGCGGATATCCCGGCGGACCTCAAGAACGCAGTGATCGCCGTAGAGGACCGCCGCTTCTATGAACATGCGGGATTCGATGTCTGGTCCATCGGGAGAGCGCTGATCCGCGATTTGCAGTCGGGCTCACTGAAGGAAGGCGGCAGCACGATTACACAGCAGCTGGCCAAAAACCTGTTTCTGGATTCGGATAAAACAATAAGTCGTAAATTGAAGGAACTGGGTTACGCCATCAAAATCAATTTTACCTATACCAAGGATGAAATCTTGGAGCTGTACTTAAACAGCATTTATTACGGCGAAGGACGTTGGGGCGTGGAAGGAGCGGCTCAGCAATATTTCGGCAAGCCGGTAAAAGAGCTGACACTCGCGGAATCGGCAGTACTTGCAGGACTCCCTAAAGCGCCGACACTCTACTCTCCTGTCAAAAATCCGGATAAGGCTCTGGAACGCCGCAACCTGGTGCTTTCCCTGATGCTGGAGCAGGGGGTTATTGACGAGCCTGCTTATGCCAAGGCCGTAGAACAGCCGATTACGCTCAAACCAGACAACGGAGAATCGCTCAAGGGTCAGTATCCTTCCTTTGTCGACTATGTGATGGACGAGGCGGAAAAGCTGTACGGCTTTACGGAGCAGCAAGTGCTGACGCTTGGCCTCCGCATTCATACAACAATGGATGTAAAGGTGCAGAAGGCTGCTGAAGAGGTGTATCGTACCGATGCGCTGTTTCCGCCGGGTCCGGGAGATCGGCCTGTTCAAAGCGGAATCGTCGTTCTCGATCATCGTACCGGCGGCATCCGTGCGATCGTCGGGGCACGCGGGTCTCAGGTCTATCGCGGCTTCAACCGCGCTACGCAGCTGAAACGCCAGCCCGGCTCTTCCTTCAAGCCGCTTGCGGTCTACGGCCCTGCGCTCGAACGGGGTTACACGCCCGACTCGTGGCTTTACGACGGAGAGCTCGACATCGGAGGCTACCGGCCTAAAAACTGGGATGGACAGACGCGCGGGCAGGTTACATTGCGGGAAGCCGTGCTGCGTTCATGGAACATCCCTCCCGTCTGGCTTCTCAACGAGATCGGTATTGACGCGGGGATGGACTATGTACAGCGTGCAGGCATCACTTTGCCGGGGGAGGACCGCAACTTGAGCCTGGCTCTCGGGGGGCTCTCCGGGGGCGTGTCCCCGCTGCAGATGGCACAGGCCTACGGTGCCATCGCCAATCAAGGGGTAATGCAGCAGGCCCATGCCATCACAAAGATCACAACCAAAGACGGGCAGCCCCTAATCGAGGCCCAGCCACAGCCGACGACGCTAACGGCTCCCGTTCACGCCTATACGCTGACACAGCTTCTGCAGGAAGCGGTGGCTGCCGGAACGGGGAGAGCAGCTGCGCTGCTTGACGGACGCCCTACGGCAGGGAAGACTGGTACGACCCAGCTTCCGGCTACACCTGAATTTGCAAGTATAGGCGCCAATGGAGCGAAGGATGCCTGGTTCGTAGGGTACACGCCCGAGCTGACCGCCGCCATCTGGCTCGGCTATGACCAAACCGATCAGAAGCATTACCTCACAACCTCGGGCGGTGCAGTGCCTGCCCAGCTCTTCCGTGAGATCATGACCCGGGCGTTGAAGGATGTGCCGGTCAATCCGTTCCCCGTCCCTCAGGAAGTGCTCGCCGCACAGCAGGCCCAAAGGCAAGCTCAACAGTCCGCATGGCAGAACATGTATCGTAATGAAGATCGCAAACCCAAACGCGATGAAAAGAAGGACCAGGAAGAGAAGAAGGATAAAAAGAAGGATAAAAAGGAAGATGACGATTAACCTATAAAGTTAAACTTAACGACAATAGACCGATCCTCTATGGAGGGCCGGTCTATTGTCTTAATAACGGCTATTCGATCCGACATTTTAACGACACAGAGTTCTTCAACGGGTACAGCCCTTCTTAACTTAGAGTTCACCCAGCTATTTGGCCGGAACCGTTGCATTTTCCCGCTTATGGAACAAAAACAGAGTGGAAGCCAGCGCAACCAGCGCGACAATGAAGCCATAAAGGAACAGCCGATGCATCCCGGTCATAAATTCCGGAGCAGTTGTCAGCAGCGCCCCCATAATCGTCACCCCTGCCGCTGTCCCGATATTACGGGCAAACACCTGCAGGGAGGTGGAGATTCCCTTCTGATGGGCATCGACGAGCTGCTGTGAGCCGATAACGGAGACGGTAACCAGCAATCCGAAGGCCATCCCCTGCAGCAGCATCACAATATTAATGAACCAGAAGCCTCCCTGATCCGGTAAAAATAACAGAAGCAGGCCGGACATCACCAACAGAGCGTTACCTATCACAAGCAGCGGACGATATCCGTATTTCAGAATCCATTTGCCTGCGGGTACCCCCATGAGGCTCCAACCGATAGACATCCCAATCAACGCCAATCCGCTCATAAAGACGGAATATCCCTGATGCTGCAAATAGTATGGAATATAGCTCGATGCTCCGAATAAAGCCGCGCAGGTCAAAAAGGCGTTCAGGTTCATCCACGCGACCGTCCCGTTTCGCATCAGCTCCACCGGCACGATAGGGGACGGATGCTTTCGCTCATTCCATATGAAAAGCCCCATAAACAGCAGGCCTAGCAAGGTATACAGCAAATAGCCTTCTGTCACCACCGTATTGAGAAGGAGCAGCCCGATGCCCAGCCCGAACAAAAGCGAACCCGTATAATTGATCGTGCTTTTACGGGCTTGATAGACTTCCCGATAAGGAATCAACAGCAGCAAGGAGGCCAGACAAATCGGGATATTGATGTAGAAAATCCACCGCCATGATAAATGCTCGATAAACAAACTGCCCAAAAGGGGTGCCAATATAGCCGATAATCCCCACATGCCTGTAAAAAACGCCTGGATTTTGCCCCGGGCTTCCACGGAAAACAAATCGCCGGCAATGATGGCCGGGAAAGCGATCATCGCTCCGGCCCCTAGCCCTTGCACGCCGCGGTACAGGACCAGCTCCAGCATCGAAGAAGCCATTCCGCACAAAATGGAGCCCAGCAAAAAAATGATGATTCCTGCGGCCAGCACCTTTTTCCGTCCGAATATATCTGAAATCCGTCCGCTAAGCGGCGTCACAATTGTACAGATAATCATATAAGAAGCGAAGCTCCACGCATAAAGCTTGATATTCCCAAGTTCTTCGGCGATTAAAGGCATCGTCGTATTCATAATGGTCGTATCCATAGAGGAAATCAGCACGGCAAGCACAATGCTGGTCATTACAGCCAAGCGGTTCCACTTGAGGCTCATCACGTTTCCTGCCCTTCCGGTCCATACCTTTGATTTTTTGCAGCAATTCCAATATATCACAGCTTCTGGGTTTGATCTACCAGCGCATGAATGATTCTCCCCTCGGATAGGATAAGAAAAGACCGCATATTATCGCTGCTGATAGGAGGAGCTTACTGATGAAAATCGAAACCAAATCTTATCAAATTGCCCGTTGGCCAAAACAATCCGAATCGGAGATGATCGGAATCATCCGGGAGGCGGAATCGAAGCTTGCCGAGCTGACCGGAAATACCATCACTTTAATTGCTTATTCCAAGTCGGAAGAGGACGATGCGCATGGCTGAAAATAACGATTCACGTTCCACTTCAGCACACGGACACGACGGACCGACCATTGCACCGGGCTTAAATACGCACGATCCTTTAGAGGAAAAAGCCTCCCGCGAGGAAATCGAGCACGGGGATTCCACCTCGGTCACTCGTCTGTATCTGGATCGGACACCGGATGAATAATCATCCAAAAACGAGGGCCGTCCCTGTCACATCGGTGACTGTTGGGACGGCCTCAGGTGCAGTTTTTATGGCTAAGTTTTAGTAGAATTTCGATCCGGAGGAGATTCACCCATGCAGAAAAATAATGGACGAAAAAGGATATTCGCGCATATGACCATGCCAAGCGGCGCTGGCCTCAGCATATGAACAGTTGCCCGCCTTGACCATTTTAATCGTCATCATCGTCATCATGCTTTCCGCGGTCTTTGTCATGCCCCTTCCCCTTGTCGTGCTCCTTATCCTTTCCTTTGCCTTTGGGCTCGGGTTGGGAATGTTCGGCCGGAGGGATCGTCGCGGCAGCATTGGCGCCGTCGTTCCACTTGATATCCAGCTCCCATTTGTCAAAAGCGACATTCTGCAGATTGAGCTCTGATGCCAAACGCTGCTTCAAAGCCTGCTCCCAGGCCGTTTTATCTTCAGGCAGTCCCTGCATCAGCAGCAGCAGCATTTGCTCAGCCTCAGCGCCCTTCATGCGGATCTCCGAGCGATCCTTCATCTGGATATACACTTTGGCGTCTGCTTTATTGCCCTTCGGCTCATGCTCCAGCTTGAGCTCCAGCTCTTTGCTTTTCAGTTCAAGCTCGAATTCTTTCCAAGCCCACGCCTTAGGGGGCTGCCCCGAAGCGCCGTTTGCGACGGCTGCAGATGGCTTCTCCGCCGGTACAGCAGAGGCTCCGGCTCCGGCATTCACCTCGGCCGGAGGCAGAGTCCGCGAAGCCACCTCGCTGCCGGCCGGCTTTGCTTCCGCAGGCGGCGCCGCTTCCACCGGTGATGCCGCTTGCACTTGCGCGGGGGCATCCGGACGGTCTGCCGCAGGCAATGCAGGAGCCGCTTCTGCCGTTGAGCTTTGATCTACAGCTTTGATATAAGCCGCCTGATTTTTACTGTTAAAGATGATGTCCAACGTATCGCCCTGCTTCAGTTCGGCCATCGTCGCCTTTTTTAAGTTCCGGTACACCCACACATCGGCCGCGAGCGGATATGTTCTTTCCATCCCCTCATAAGCTACGGTGATTTTGCGGTTAGCATCGTCCAGCCCGACGAATTGGCCCTTGGCCTGCTCTGAAATTTCCGCCGATACCGGCTGGTCTCCGATCCAAGCCGTACCGCCGATCAGGCTGATGATCAATAAACCGGCAAGCGCAATCCATGCGATTTTTTTTCTATCCCTCATTGTTCCCCCTCCTGCTTCAAAATGTTCCCATCCTTCATTACCCCAAGATGTCCGGTTTGAAGAGTCACAATAAGGTTCGCACGTTCCGCCAATTTTTAGGGCATCCTTTTTACACCCATTCCCAGCGATGCTCATATTTGAGCAGACGCGGATGCATTTCCCCGATTCCCTTTCCTGCGATAAAGAGGCGGAGCTTTCTGATCCAAGCTTCGAACGAATCATAGGCGGCCAGCATATTGGCCATATCGCCGGTCACATGTACGAAGAACGGCCCAGCATATTTCTCTTCAAGAAAACGGAAGGCCGTATCGACCGGAGTGTATTTTTTGCGTTTGCTTTCAAACGATTCGATCACATAATGCAGATCGGTCCCCGTGTCATCGAGCATGGCCTCGAGCGCTTCCACCCTGCGATAGTAAGGCGTGAAGGTGCCCTTGACCATTCGGCGGAGCGTCTCTTCATGAAGAGGGTAAAAAACGATCTTGGCCAGCTTCCGCCGATCAGTCAGCTCCAAAATCTTTTCCACATCGCTCTCCTTCAAATCTTCAAAGCTATCGTATACCCAAAGGCTGCCTCGTTCCTTATCCCGCGGATCAGGCGGCTCGTAGCCGAAAGGCACCCGGATGTTATCACGCGCCATGTTCTCTACCTCCTTAGCCGATTCCTTTGGATTAGTATACCATGAAGCCGTTGTCCCATACCGGAAGGTAGGGAAATCGGATCGCCGAAGTATATTTTCCCAGTCTGTGGAGCACGTTAAATCATGAAATCTGACGTTGGTAAGCTGAAAAGGAGGACTACGGCATGTCGGAGAACAAGAAGCACCAGGGCAACTACGAGGGAACGGCATCCATGGAGGCGGAAAACCAAAGCATGGAATTTGTGAACGATACGGTAGAGGACATCAAATCCACGAAAAACCTGATCGGCGCTATTCAAAAAGAAAAGGATTAACGATCTTAACACCCGGCTGGATGGCCAAGCCGGGTGTTTTACTGTTCTGCCCCGCTTAACCAAGCCTCGCGAAGCGGCTGCCATGCCTTCAGCTTGACGCTGAACGCCGCTGCCCGGGCCGGACTCGACGACGGCAGCAGCGTACAGCGCAAATGCGCAGCTTCCTTCAGCAGCGGCTTTACATGACGCCGGTACAACTGCTCCGAAGCGCTGCCGTTAAAGAAAACAAACCGAATATACGGGCAGCGCCGATAAAAACGTTCAAAATCGTTGGCCTCCGGCCGGCGAATCCCCGCATCAAGACTGCCCTTGCGCTCACATGCGCGCAGCACGTCCCAAAGCGCTACGCCGCGCGATAAAGCAAACCGCAGCCGATCCTCATAAGAAGGTTCCGGCTCTCCTCCGTCCAGCAGCGCATAGAGCAGCCGCCAAAAGTGGTTCCGAGGATGCCCGTAATACTGGCCGATGTCAAGCGACGCCTCCCCCGGCATGGAGCCAAGGATCAGGATCCGGCACGCTTGATCAGCCACCGGCGGAAATCCCGTCAGCAGCTCCCTTGGATGCCGTTCCTCTTCCTTCATCTTACATCCGCCCCTCTGCTTGGACTCACGATTTTCCTTGACACTTCCCGTTCCACCGCCGAACGAAGCGGCAAATTCAATATGACCAGACCGGCGACAAAAAGCAGCCCTCCTCCGATCACATATACCGTAATCGGATCGCGGTAAAACAAATACGACCACAAAATCGAAAACAGCACCCAAGTGTTGCTGACGATGACTACAGTAGGGAAAGATACCCGCTTTAGCGCAAGCGAGAACCAATAGAAGCTTAGCCCCGTAATGACCCCGAGCAGTATCAGAACCAGTAAACCGTAAGTGCTGAATTCTCCAGACCAGGTGAAGGTCCAGGGCATCGGAAGCGCCAGCAGAACCGTGCACACCAGAAAAACGGAAAAATTCATGTTCCCGGCATCCATCTCCTTGATCAGAACCTTCTGGCTCAGCACGTGAAACGACGTGCCAAGCGCTGCAAGCCCATACAGCAGCGTAGTTACCATACCGCCTTGGAAAAAATCGGACAGGGAGAGGCCGTTCCAGCTGATCAGGATCACGCCGGCAATGCAAAGCCCCGCAGCGATCCAGCCTCTGGCCGAGACATGCTCCTTAAACCAAAAAGCGGACAGCACCAGCAAAATCACTGTCTGAATCGGTCCGATCAAAATATTGCCATACGAATAACCGATGGACAAGGCTATGCTTTCAAACAAATAATTGCAGCATTTTCCTACCGCCCCGATCCATATCCACTTCATGTTAAATCTCAGCTTCACGACGCGATCCTTCAGGAGCAGCAGTCCTCCCAAAAACATAATGCCAAATGCAAACCGGGCAAAGGCAATGGTCGTGCTATCGACAAAGCCGGTGATTGATTTGATTAATACCCCGACAAAGCTCCATGACAGCGTCGCCAGCAGCAGCAGTAAATACCCCAAAATCCAGCACCTCTAAATTAAGCTTCCTTGGATGAAGGCTTTTTGAATGATTGTTTTATTGTAGCACAAGTTGTCGAAAGCTGATGGAAATTTCCCTTCACCATCGGACTATGACTTTAACAGAGGTGCCAGCTCCTCCTTCATGGCGCGTTCGAAATACAGATCGGCCTGAAGAAAATCGCGGAAGGCGATATAGCTCTCCGCCAGTTTGGACTGTTCCACAGGCGGCAGCGGCTTCTCGCTCCGTACCGCACGGATAAGAATATTTTTCGGCGTATGCTCCATATCGATGAATTCGAGCAGCTGAGTGCGATAGCCCAGCAGCTCCAACAGCTTGGCGCGAATGGCGTCCGTAGCCAGAGCCGAAAAACGCTCCTTCAAGATCCCGTGCTGCAGCAGCGGCTCCAGCACCTCACTGCGAACCTGCCGGAAAAGCTCATGCTGGCAGCAGGGCACCGACAAAATGACCGATGCGCCCCAGCGTACCGCCTTCTCCAGCGCTGCGTCGGTCGCCGTATCGCAGGCATGCAGCGTGACTACCATATCCACCTGCTGCAGTTCATCATATTGGGCGATGTCACCTACCATAAACCGCAAGCCTTCATAGCCTAGACGGTCTGCAAGCTCGCTGCAGTGGTTGATCACGTCCTCCTTAAGATCCAAGCCGACGACCCGAAGATCGATCCCCTGCATCACCTTCAAGTAATGATAAAGCGCAAACGTCAAATACGATTTGCCGCAGCCGAAGTCCACCATGTGCAGGGTCCTTCCTTGCGGCAGATGAGGCAATACATCGGCAATCATCTCCAGGAACCGGTTGATCTGCCGGAACTTATCGTATTTTTTTGCCAGCACCTTTCCCTCTGAATTCATGATGCCAAGCTCAACAAGAAAGGGAACCGGCTCTCCCTCCTCGATGACATAATTCTTTTTCCTGTTATGGGAGGCGGCCGCGGCCGCTTTCTTGGTCGGCGGCTTCTTCAGAATACCGGTCTTGCCTTTTTTGCTGATCAGCACCTGGTAATCCGCTTCTTCTGTCTGCAAAAGCCCTTGGCGGAATTGCACCGTGAACAGCTCTGCAAGTCTTGCTTCCGCGGCTTCCGGTCGCAAATTATCATGAAATACCTTCGGACCGCAAAACGAGCTGAACTGGTAGCTCAGCTCACCTTTTAGCTCCACAGGTTTGACGGTTACTTTCGTGCACCCGTTTCCGTCGGGTTCTCGGCGGCGAACCTGGCTGAGTGTCGCTTGAATCAGCGAACGTTCGCCGACCAGTCTATGAATTAGCTCCAATAGCTCATCTTGCATGAATAAGTCACTATCCTCACCGGTTTATTTATTGAATGCGGGAACCAAGCGTATGATTTTATCGTCGTCTTCCTTCGGGTTTCCCCGGCCGTCCCGGTTGTTGGTCAAAATATAGATCGAGCCGTCCGGCGCTTCATTCACCGCGCGGATGCGTCCAAGCTCCCCCTTGAGCAAAGCATCCGAAGAATGCACGCCCTTGCCATCCCCGGTCAGCACCACATGCAGCACCTGCGTGCCGCGGAGATTCGCCGTGAGCAAATGGCCTTTCCAAGGGCCTTGACGGATGAAGGTCATACCTGACGGCGCCCAAGTCGTAGTGCCGCTGTGCAGTATGGGCTTGGTCAGTGGACCGGGACCCGCCTTGTCCGCGTTGCCGGGCTTCGGCTCGGTTTCGTCTCCTTGAAGCAATGGCCAACCGTAATTGGCCCCAGGCTCAATCCGGTTGATCTCATCGTGCGCCGATTGCCCGTGCTCCGAGCTGTACAGCTGTCCCGTCTCCGGATGCCACGCCAAACCCTGCGGATTGCGGTGTCCCAAGCTGTACACCGGCGAGCCCGGGAACGGATTGTCCGCCGGAATGGAGCCGTCCGGATGAATACGGACAATTTTGCCTGCGAGCACGTCGATATCCTGCGCCATCGAAGGGGTCGCTGCATCACCGTTGGTTACATAGAGCATTCCATCCGGCCCAAATTTGACGCGTCCGCCGTCATGAATCCGGTTGCCGGGCATGCCGTCCAGCAGTACCTTGTCAAGAACAGCCTTGCCTCCGCTCTCCTTCAGCCGAACAACCCGGTTAAGCGGCTGATCTCCTTGCATATAGGTGTGATAGACATACATATAATGGCTTTCATTAAACTTAGGATCCAGAGCAAGTCCGAGCAGCCCGGCTTCGCCTTGGGTGTACAGCTTGTCGTCAAAGCGGAACACCGGCTCGTCGACAAGCTTTCCCTGATCGATCAGCCGCAGCGAGCCTCCACGCTCTGTAAAAAAGATACGGCCGTCCGGTGCGAATGCGATCTCCCATGGGATGTCCAATCCGGTGGCGACACTTTCTTGTGTATACGGAATGGAAGCTGGTACCGAAGCCTCCGGGACAGAAGAGCTATCGTTGCCCGAGGAAGGTGCGGTTTGTTGTCCCGCCTCGCAGCCGCTTAGTGCGAGCACGCCAGCCAAGCTTAGGATAATTACCAAAGATCGTCCGAACATAAGATTCCCCCCATCCCTTTTGTTTCCATTATACCCATACGAAGCGCAAAAAAGCGAACCCGTTTGAGAGTTCGCTTAGCCTGACTGCATTATTTGCCCAAAAACGACTCCAGCATCCATGCATGCTTCTCCAGCGAGCTGTGAATCGCAAGCAGCATATCTCCCGTCGTTTCGTCGTCCGCCGCCTCGGCGATCGCCATTCCTTCCTTCAGCTCGGCAGCCAGCGTATTGAAATCATTGGCGATAGCGCGGACCATCTGCTCCGCATTCTCACTGCCCGATGCCTCGTGCAATGTCGACTGCTCCAAAATTTCGCGCATGGTGGCTACCGGCTGGCCCTTGAGCGCAAGCAGACGCTCGGCGAGATTGTCCACGTGCAGAGCGGCTTCCGTATACAGCTCCTCAAACTTCAAGTGCAGCGTGAAAAACTGAGGGCCTTTTACATTCCAATGATAGTTGTGCAGCTTGATGAACAGCAAGCTCCAGTTCGCGATTTGCGTGTTGATTACTTCGTTTAAGTTTTTGGACATCGGGTGATCCTCCTTGAATTTTCCGTTTCGCGGGCATGAGGCATACTTACGAACGGTGCTACGTATTATCTTGTGCGGAACGCCGTCCGTTCATGTAGCACGCCTTCGTATACGTTTATTGATCCGTTTGGCCATGCTCGCCGGACAGCGTATGTTTCCTTATTACCATTTCGCTCGAAAGCAACATTTTCCTGCCGAAAAAAAGAAAAAGATGGTGATTTCATATGTACGATTAGCTGCTAAAAGCCAGATCGCCGCGGTTTCGATCGCTAGATTACGGGCCGGGTTTTTTCCAGATCCGGTATCCGCTCCGTACGGCATTTAATATAAATTCAGGAATCGGCACACGGCGAAACGGCGGAATGTACAATATATCGTACGCTGTTTTTAAGTCCCTCCACATGGTACAAGGCTCGGTGTTCAAAAAGTCCGATACATCCACTACGAAGCCGCGTCCATCCTTCATCATGACATTCTTGCCGTGGACATCGTGCGGATAGAGCCCCTTACTGATGGCATACGCCAATGCCTCGTCGATATCTTCAATCACCTGACGTGGAATCGGAATGCCGCGCCGGAAGCAATCATACAGCGTGATCCCGGTCAACCGGCGAAGCACCAGGTAGTTATCGCCCACATGAAGGCATTCGGAGAAAGCCGGATGCTTTCCGAGCCGCCTGTACACCTCCGCTTCCGCCTCCAAGCCTTCACGTCCCGGCGCATATACCTTCACAACGCGGTCCGGATAGGAGGGGTGCGCAAACACCCCTGCATAATTGCCCGCTCCGACCAGCCGCCACGGCTTCGGGTAGCTATGGACAATCACCGGATTGTGCGGCTGCTCGCTGGTCAGCTTCAGCCCGGGCAAAAGCTCCGATTCAACGAGTTCGATCCACCGCCGCCGCTCCTCATCAGCGTCTTCCTCTTCCAAAGGCTTTGCTATATTATCCGCCATAAAAGAATGTTGGTCTTCCTTTCACTCCGGGTTTGATGCGAAACATCCCTCCGGCATAAGGCTGTTCGGCCAACTGCTCCTCTGTGAGTCCCGATCGTGCCGTTGTGATGTACAGTTCATCGAAATGCTCCCCACCGAATGTACAGCAGCTAACCCTTGCCGCAGGCAAACGGACGGAGCCGATCTTCTCGCCGGTCCTCGGATTCCATCGGGATACCTGCCATCCGTCCCAGTGCGCTATCCACAGCATGCCTTCCTCATCCACGGTCATCCCGTCGGGGAAGCCTTCGTCTTCCGGAATGCCGACCACGGTACGGCCGTTGGAGATCTTCCCCTCCCGGGGAGAATAATCGTAAGCGACAACACGCTTGGTCGGAGTATCAATATAGTACATCGTCCGACCGTCCGGACTCCAACCCAGGCCATTGGAAACCGTAACGCCCTCCACCTCTTTGCGGAGGGTGCCGTCGGTTTCCAAACAGTATAATGCTCCCGTCGGTTGATCACCTCGCATATTCATCGTCCCTGCCCAGAAGCGTCCGGCCTCATCGCATTTCCCGTCGTTGAACCGGTTGCCTTCCACGCCTGCTTCGGGGTCAACCAGTCGGGTCAGTCGCTCCGTTTCCGGATCCATTGTGTATAAGCCGCACTCCATGGCCAGCACCAGCCCGCCGTTTACTCGAGGAGCTGCTGCGCCAACCATTTGATTCAGCTGAATCGTTCGATTCGATCCATCTGCCGGGTTAAAGAAATGGACCTGCTTTTTCTCAATGTCCACCCACAGCAGCAAGCCAGTGCGGTGGTCCCATGACGGTCCTTCTCCAAGCGTCGCCCTTGCATCCAAGATCAGCTCTGCCGTTTGCTGTATATGTTCCATGGACACGCCTCCTTGTGTGATGATCCGCCAGCATTCCAATTACTCCCATTGTAGCATAGAAGCTGCCGGAAAAGCGACGAGCCCGGCAAAGCTTCCGCTAACCGCAGGTACGGCTTGGGGTTTATGGAAACACGCGGTCTTGATCATGTTTAACCACAAACTTGGCCCGCGCATCTCTGCATGGAAAAGAAAAAAGCCGGGCGAATTCCCGGCTTCATCCGTTATTCCTCTATCGGCTTCAGGCTGTGCAAAGCGGCTTCATCCTCGGCAAGCATGTCGGCGGCAAGCTGTACCGGCTGTTGATTATGGCTGAGAGACGCTTGCTCGATCGCACGGCGGGCCCTCTCTACAGCTGTGTCGGCCTGTTCAATCATCTGCCCGGACGGATGTGATTCGGCCTGCTTTACGGCGTTGTGCGCCTTCTCCACCGAATTTTGAGCTTGTGAAATCGGATTTTGCGACTGCAGGCTGGAATCGTAACGGGACATTGGCGGTTCCTCCTTTCTCCCTGCTCTCCGGCAACCGTACTCCAGGAACGGTTACATCGGGTCGCTGTTAATGTGGGAAGAAACGGAGCATTTTATGCGAATCGGGAGACGGCAGCAAGTCCGGCTTGACCGGCCCCCGCCACAATGACATCAAATTCATTGTCCATAAGCGGCCTGCTCCCTTGTATTCAAACACGCATTTCTTCATGATTAATCCCGGAGGCTTCCACTTGTATCGTCGTATGATGGATGTTGAACCGGGTTTCAATGAGCTGTATAGCGCTTTGTAAAATGTGCTGGCTGTCCTTTCCGTCCTCAATGCGCAGGTGGCAGCTCAGTGAATCCAGCCCAGAGGTAATGGTCCAAATATGCAGGTCGTGCACATCGAGCACGCCTTCGATTTCTTCCAAGGCATTCTGCACCTCCCGCGTATCCAGCCGGACAGGCGTTCCCTCCATCAGAATGTGAACCGCATGCCGAATGACTCCCCATGCGCTCTTCAAAATCAGCAGCGCGACCAGCACGCTGACGATCGGATCGGCCACATACCAGCCGAACAGCAGCATCACCAATCCCGCAGCCATGGCGCCTACAGAGCCCAAAGCGTCCCCGATGACGTGCAGATATGCGCTGCGCAGATTGACATTGTTACGGACGTCGCCCTTACGCATCAAGGCCCAGGCACTCAGCAGGTTAGCGATCAGACCCACGGAGGCAATCAGCATCATCGATCCGCTGGCGACTTCAGGAGGGGCGAAGAAACGGCCAAAGGCTTCCCGTATAATAAAAAAGGCGATGACGAACAAGGTGACGCCATTGAACAGCGCCGCGAGAATTTCCACGCGGTAAAAGCCATAGGTTTTGCCGGAGGTAGCCGGTCTCGCCGCAAAGCCGATCGCGATCAGGCTGAGCAGCAGCGAACCCGCATCGCTCAGCATATGCCCGGCGTCGGAGAGCAGCGCCAGACTTCCTGTCACCAGGCCTCCGAAAAACTCAAGCAGCATGATGACCCCGGTAATGATCAAAGCGATGGTTAGTCCTTTCTTATTGCCTTCCCGGGCATGATCATGATGATGGTGATGATGACCGTGGTGGTCGTGATGATCGTAGTGGTGTCCATGATGACCGCATGATTGAGACAAGACGCATTCCCCCTGACTGTACAAATCAATAAGCTCCGCTATTATATGCCATAAGCTTGCGTTTGTTTGCTCATATATATCATATATGAGCAACTATTCATATGTTAATTATGAATCCGCCTGCCGGATTTGTCAATTGCAACATTTCGCGCCCAGCCAAACCGGGAACGATAGGCGCGAAACGATTAAAACAAGTCCAATTGACGAGGCGCAAACGGTTTAGTCGGCTGACCCAGCAGCCTCATCAGCTGGGCTGCATTGTGTGCCGCATCTCCTCCCGAATTGTTATTGAAGATGACGCATACTTCGTCCGTTTCCTGCTGCAGCTGCTTCAGATGGCTTTTCCACTCCAAAAGCTCGTCTTCATTGTACCGATACAAGTAGCGTACCTCGCGCCAATTGGCGCTTCCCCCCTGGTTCCAGCCCTCCGCATTCCGCCCGTGCATGCGAACGATCGTAAGCTTCCGGTCGGTAGGATGCAGTACCGTAGGGATCGATCCGACCCCGGCCTGAGGCTCGTCACAAATACTGTGAATCCAGCCCTCCCGCTTCATAAACGACAAGGTCTTCTCTCTCATATCCCCGTAAAACCAGCTCTGATGGCGGAATTCCAATGCCACGGGCAGATCGCCCATCCGCTTCTTGGCTTCCCGAAGCTGCTCTACATTCATCCTCGTACAATCGAACCATGGCGGATACTGGAACAGCACCGCTTTCAGCTTTCCCGCCTCCTGCACCGGACGGATCGAATGGCAGAACGCTTCAAACGTCGTCTCCAAATCAGAGAAGGGGTTCGGGCCTCGAAGATGGCCGGTCATGCCTTGATAGGCCTTGATCACAAACGAAAAAACGGAAGGGGTCTCGTTCACCCACCGTTCGTAGCTGCTTTCCGACTGTACGGCATAAAAGGAGCTGTCCACTTCCACCACAGGAAAATAACGGCTGTATACCTTCAGCTTATCCCGCGTCCCGACACTGCGCTCGTAGAGCTCGTCATGGTCTCCCCAGCCGGCAAGTCCGATTCGAATCATTCGCTCACCTCCACACCGGTTACAACTATTGTATCTTGTACTTATCCGGGTCACAAGCCGACAGCGCCCGGACCATCAGGCCGGTAAACCTATCCATTTCAACACTTTTGCACCCATTTCAACCGTTTTTCCGTATATTCCATGGAAAGGAGCGGATCGAATCATGAAGGCGAATGAAGAGCATAAAGACCATGATATAAGGGAAACCGAGGCGGAGCTCTCCAAGGCTCTGCTGGAAATTCAGAAATGGGAAGCGGAGCAGAAAGATTTATGGTTCTGGGAAAAGCTCGGGCGGCTTCCTTTCCAGCTTCTCGACCGGCTGACTCCAAAGCTTTTGCAGAAAAAAATCGGAGAAGCGGTGGATGAAATCGGAAGCTATATTCAAAACGGCGGCAGATATCTCGTATCGGAGAAAAGCGTGCTGAAGCGGCTCGAGGAGCACCGCAAGCACGCGGCGGGAGAAGAGGATCCCATGGTCCGCGCGTTAACGCTGGGCGATGTGACGTCTCTGCCGCTTGGGGTGATGGATCGTGCGGCGGACGAGCTCTCCAGAAGCGGCGCCCGGCTTGCCGCTGCACAAGGGGCCACGACGGGATTCGGCGGGATTTTTACGCTCGCCGTGGACATACCTGCGATGCTGGGACTATCGCTCAAAGTGCTTCAGGAGCTGGCGATCGTGTACGGCTACGATCCCAAAGCGAAATCGGAGCGGATCTTTATCATCAAATGCCTGCAATTCGTATCCTCCGACATCGTAGGCAAAAAAGCGGTGCTCGAGGAGCTTGCCGGCTTCGGCAGTGAGCGCCGGCACCATGAAGCGATCTCGCAGCTGCAGGGCTGGCGCGAGGTGGTCGCCGCTTATCGCGATAATTTCGGCTGGAAGAAGCTGTTCCAGATGGTTCCGATCGCAGGCATGATCTTCGGTGCGGTATTGAACCGCGGAACCCTTCAGGATGTGGCTGAAGCCGGCAAAATGCTGTATCGCAAAAGGCGCGTGCTGGAAAAGCTGGAGAAACTGGAGAACGATTCAAACACCTAACCGCTGCGACAGATGATTGGTGTCTTCCCCCACGCCTCAGCTTCACATATGCGAGCGGGCCGCCGGAACATTCCGCCGGCCCGCTCGCACGTTATTTCGCTGCAAGCATGTCGGCTGCAGCTCCCCTGATGGCATCGGCTATACGGCCAATAGCCGCCGCAGCCTGTGCCATCTCATCCTGAATGGATGCCAGTATCCCGTTCTGCTCGCGCAGTACGCCGGTCTGCTCCTGGACGGCTTCACGAACACCGCCGATGTCCCCTGCCATCAACAGCAGCACGGACAGCAAAGCGCCGATGCCGAATACGGCTGCGATAAGCCACACCCAGCCTTGATTGTTTCGTATATTTATTAGCCATTTTTAGGGGAACCTACACACCATTTTTCAAAATAAGCGGATAAGTTTCACTCTTTATGGAAGCGGGTAATATGCTGTAGGGACCCTAATTCGCAGCGCCAAAAACGATAGCGCTGCCGCTTATGTCGGGCGGCACAAAATGATGTTGAAGGTGGTGTTCCTTATATGGAAACGTTAGCTTTTATATTTATCGCCGCTGCTTGGATTTATTTCATGTACCGCCGCAGTACCAATTGGCAATCCATCCTCGTCGGATCGGAAGCCGAAGCCGAAGAGCTGCAGGCGAAGTACGATTATCTTAGAGAGCATCTGGTGAATTGCCGGTTGCGGCCTCATACGGATACGGGCATGAGCGCGATCCAAACCGCCGCCTCCGCCGTAAACCAATACCGCGATGAACGAATGCAGCTTGAGGTTCATAAAGAAGATATGGAAAAGGCCGAAGAGCTGCTTCAGCATTTTGAAAACCATCAGCTCAAACACTCGTTTCAGTAACGATAAAAATCCCCTGTGATCAGGAGCTAAGCTTCCTTTTACAGGGGATTTTCTTGCATTCAGCGAGAGGCCGTGCCCTAAATTCATAGATTCGTGCGGAAAAACCATTATAATTGCGGTTCATTTTGTGTATTATAGATGTTAATAGATTTTTGCAGTTATTCATGTTAGAAAGGTTGATATCCTGTGGAACCAACGAAACCTGCATCTGCATCATCCTCCAATTATATTAAAGCGATTATGGTTGAAGACTTAAAGGCGGGCAAAGTGAAAGAAATCGTGACCCGGTTTCCTCCGGAGCCAAACGGCTATCTGCATATCGGCCATGCCAAATCCATCTGCTTGAATTTCGAGCTGGCTGATGAATTCGGCGGCAGAACGCATCTGCGCTTTGACGATACGAATCCTCTGAAGGAGGATACGGAGTATGTCGAATCGATCAAAGAAGATGTCAAATGGCTCGGCTTTGACTGGGAGAAATTATTTTTCGCGTCCGATTTCTTCGAGGAAATGTATGATCGCGCCGTTTTGCTGATTCGTAAAGGCAAAGCGTATGTATGCGACCTGACGGCCGATCAAATCCGCGAAACCCGCGGAACGCTAACCGAGCCGGGTCAGGAAAGCCCGTACCGCAGCCGCAGTGTAGAGGAAAGCCTGGACCTGTTCGAGCGGATGCGAAAGGGAGAATTCCAAAATGGAGAAAAGGTGCTACGCGCCAAAATCGACATGGCCTCCCCGAACATGAACATGAGAGACCCGGTGCTGTACCGGATTTCACACGCCCATCATCACAACACCGGCGACAAATGGTGCATTTATCCGATGTACGATTATGCCCACCCGCTGGAGGATGCGATCGAAGGCGTCACTCATTCCATCTGCACGCTGGAGTTTGCCGACCATCGCCCCTTGTACGATTGGGTCGTTCGTGAATGCGAAATGGAATGCGTGCCTCAGCAGTATGAATTCGGCCGATTGAATCTGACCAATACCGTCATGAGCAAAAGAAAGCTCAAGCAGCTCGTGGATGAGAAGTTCGTCGACGGCTGGGACGACCCCCGGATGCCGACGATTTCCGGCCTGCGCCGCAAGGGCTATACGCCCGAAGCAATCCGTGAATTATGCCGCGAAGTCGGCGTGGTGAAAACGAACAACAGCGTGGTGGATGATAAACTGCTGGAGCATTTTATCCGCGAGGACCTGAAGCTGAAGGCACCGCGTACGATGGCCGTTTTACAGCCGCTAAAGGTTGTTATCACCAACTATCCGGAAGGCCAGGTGGAAATGCTGGATGCAGAAATCAATCCGGAGAACGAAGCGATGGGCATGCGTCAAATCCCGTTCTCCCGTGAGATTTACATTGAGCGCGACGATTTCATGGAGGAGCCGCCGAAGGGCTATCACCGTCTGTTCCCCGGCAATGAAGTACGCCTGAAGCACGCTTACTTCATCAAATGCGAAGAAGTGATCAAGGATGCTGACGGCAACGTGGTCGAGCTGCGCTGCACCTATGACCCCGAGACGAAAAGCGGCAGCGGTTTTACCGGCCGCAAGGTGAAAGGAACGATCCATTGGGTTGAGGCTACGAAGGCTCTGCCTGCGGAGTTCCGCCTGTATGAGCCGCTTATTCTCGATGAGAATATGGAAGAAGGCGAATCCTTCCTTGATAACGTCAACCCGAATTCGTTGGAGATCCTTCAAGGGTATGTCGAGGACAACATGAAAGAAGCGAAGCCGCACGATAAGTTCCAGGTGTTCCGCCACGGTTACTTCAATGTGGATCCAAAGCATACAACAGCCGCTCAGCTGGTATTTAACCGGATCGTATCGCTGAAAAGCTCGTTTCAGGTGAAATAAGCAAGGAAACGCCCCCGGAGCATAGGTGCCCATTGCTCCGGGGGCATTTTTTATCCTTTGATCGATCCCGCGAGTAAGCCGCGGATAAAATACTTGCCAAGAAACACGTATACCAACAGGGTCGGAAGAGCGGCCAGGAGCGCGCCGGCCATCTGCACGTTCCACTGCACAACCTGACTGCCGGACAAGTTCTGCAAAGCGACCATGATCGGCTGCTGCTTTTGTGTCGTAAGCGAAACCGCAAAGAGAAACTCATTCCAAATGTTTGTGAACTGCCAGATGCCCACAACTACAAATCCCGTAACGGAAAGCGGGAACATAATGTAGCGGAAAATACCGAAAAAACCGTTGCCGTCGATTTTCGCCGCCTCCAGCAGCTCGGTCGGTATACCTGCATAGAAATTCCTCAATATGAGCGTACAAATCGGTAGTCCGTACACGACGTGCACCAGCACAAGACCTGGAATCGAGTTATACAGCCCGATCGTCTGGAGAAATTGAATAAGCGGAATCAGAATGCTCTGATAAGGAATGAACATCCCAAAGAGCATCAGCGTAAACAAGGTATCGCTGCCCCGGAACTTCCATTTGCTCAGCACATAGCCGTTCAGCGCTCCAAGAATCGCAGAGAGCACCGTGGCCGGTACAGCAAGCAGCAGACTGTTCCACAGATGCGGCGCCAGCTTGCCGAAGGCTTCGCGATATCCCTCCAGATAAAACCCTGAAGGAAGCTCCCACATCTGGTCGAGCGTGATTTCGTTCATCCCTTTGATACTCGTGATGGCCATGACATATACCGGCAGCAAATAAAAAATCGCCATCAGAGCCAGCAGCGTATACAGCCCCCAGCGTCTCGCGTTCAGAGCGGTCGTCATGCCGACTCCTCCTTTCGCATGCTGGAAATCAGGTAAGGTACGATCAGCAGCGACACCAGCGCAAGCATAATCATCGAGATGGCTGCACCCTGGGCATAGTGGTTGCCGCGGAAGGTCGTCTCAAACATATAAACTCCCGGCACATCGGTAACGAACATCGCACCCGGTCCGGTCATCGCATAGACGAGGTCGAAAATCTTTAATGAAATATGCCCTAAAATAATAATCACGCTGACCGTAATCGGCTTGAGCTGAGGCAGAATGATCTGAAACCAGATCTCCCTTTCCTTCGCTCCGTCCACCCTTGCCGCCTCCCTTAAATCGTCCGGGATCGCGCGCAGTCCCGCCAGATACATGGCCATCGTGAACCCCGACATTTGCCAGACCGTAGCAATGGCTACGGCAATGAGCGCAAGCGGCAGGCCGAATTCGATCTGTCCGATGGAAATCGCGGGCACGATTTTGGTGCTGATATACCAATCCGGCACATGGGATACCCCCAGCGACTGCAAAATCAGGTTAAAGCCCGTGGACGGGTTGAGCAGCCACTGCCAGACGACGCCGGTAACGACAAACGACAATGCCATCGGGAAAATGAAAATGTTGCGGAACAGCACCTCCGCTTTGATTTTCTGATCGATCAGCAGAGCGAGCAGCAATCCGATGACCATCGTCGCCGCAATAAACAGGATCGTAAACGCCAGCGTGTTGCGCAGGTCCGATTGAAAGCGGAAATCCTGAAACAAAAAGGAATAGTTTTTCAGCCCCGCGAAGCTCATGTTCTTCACCAGCGTATTCCAATCGGTAAACGAAACGTAGCCGGTCCATGCGATAAAGCCATAAACAAACACGGCGACCGCTATAGCCGAGGGCAGGATCATGAGCACAGGGATCCACCGCTCCGAAGCCGATGTATTCATTGATCATTCACCTCCCAAAAACTAGACCCGGAACGGCCGGACAGCGGTCTTGCCGCCGCCTGCGCCTCCGGGTATACGCCATTACTTTTTGATGCCGCTTGCGGCCGCAGCCTGCTGAAGCGACTTCGTAAATTGATCGACATCGCCTCTGGTCACAAATATCGTCATGGCTTGGTTGGCTTGAGTCACGAAGCCCTCAGGAGCCGCGGAGCCGTGAGCCATGCTCGCCGTCAGCTTGCTTTTCTTGAAATCTTCAATCGTTTGTTGGCCGTACACATCGTATTTTTTGACATCCGCATCCATACGCGCCGGAATCGATCCTTTGAGCGGGTTGAACACATCCTGACCTTCCACCGATCCCAGTACGCTCAAGAAGGACTTGATCGATTCCGGATCCTTCACGCCCTTGGGCAGCCCGAACGTATCCGTGATGACCATAAAGCTTCCTGCAGAGCCCGGTGTCGCCACCCACCCGAAATCCTCATTCGGCTTCAGCTTGAGATCGGTGGTGAAGTATCCTTTCACCCAGTCGCCCATCACGTTCATGGCCGCTTCGCCCTTCGCTACGAGCTGGGCCGCATCCTGCCAGTTGCGCGCCGCGTGGTCTTTATTAACGTAACCGATCATTTTTTTAAAGGTCTCCGCGGCTTGCTTGACCGACGCATCCTCGAAGCTCAGCTCACCGGTCCACAGCTTCTTGTAATTATCAGGGCCAAGGGACCCGAGAAGCACGGTCTCAAAAAGGTGCGATGCCGTCCACGGCTCCTTATCTCCCAGTGCCAGCGGTGTAACTCCTTTCGCTTGAAGCGCATCCGCCACCTGGAAGAATTCCTCGAATGTTGCTGGTGCCTTCAGACCATGCTGATCCAGCACCTTCTTGTTATAAAAGAGCACGTTGCCCCGGTGAATATTGACAGGCACGGAGTAGATTTGGCCGTTTTGGCTGACCAGCTCAATCAGCTCCTTTGGAAATTTATCCTTCCAGCCTTCCTTATCATACAAATCGTTCAGCGGCTCCATCTTGCCTGCCGCAACCCACCCGGCATTCAGCTCCGCGCCTCCATGAACCTGGAATGTACCCGGGGGATCACCGCCCTGCATCCGGCTGGCCAGAACTGCTTTGGCATTCGTGCCCGCTCCGCCGGCGACGGCGGCATTGATGACTTCAATGTTCGGATTTTTCTCCTTATACAGCTGAATGAGCCCCTTCAAGCCGGCTTCCTCGCCCGCTCCGGTCCACCAGCTGAAAATCTCCACCTGCTTTTTTGCGTCCGTTTTGGCCGGTTCGGACGGCTTCGGCGTCTCTTGTCCCTGCGGATTCGTCGTTCCCGAACCGGAGCTGCAGGCCGCAAGCAGCAATCCGCTGGCCGTCATGACGGAAAGAACCTTTACCCTATTTCTTTTCATTTGTACTCTCCCCTTTGATATAAGTTCAATCGCATTTACTATATATATGGAGTTCTGTGATGGTATGCGCTTACAAAAACATCATATCAAGATGAAAACGCTTTAACATTGAAAAAAGTAAGCATTTCTTTGGCAAAAAACTGGATTGTTTTGATCGTGATGAAAACGGCTTGCCGCTCATTTTCATTTCCCAGCATTTTATTGGCGACACAGCAAAAAAGTCCACTTCCTAAAGGAAGATGGACTTTCTTTGGTTTGGTCAAGCATGATCCGCTTCCGCCGCAAGCCCGGCTTGCTGCCGATACCGTGATGGGGTTACCCCTGTCGCTCTCTTGAAGGCTCGGCTAAAATAATTCGGGTCATTGTAGCCGACCTGATAACAAATTTCTTTTAAACTGTACTGTTCATCCGCAAGCAGCTCCTTGGCCTTGTCGATGCGCAAACGGGTAATATGGTCAATGAACGTCTCTCCTGTTTGCAGCTTGAACAGCTTGCTGAGGTAATAGGGATTCAAGCCCGCGTGGTCCGCCGCCTGTTCCAGCGAGATGTCTTCCCGGTAATGCTTGCCTATATACTCAACAGCCCGGTCCAACACCGATTTGGCCCTTCGGCCCCGTTCCTCCTGAAGCTCATCCAGCTGCCGGTCCATGTCGTCTCCTCGCGGAAAAAAGCCGACCTCCAGCCCCTTGGCCGCCTCCGCCGCCTCATCAGGCAGCCGATCGAACGGCCGCAGCGGTTCCGCCCCTTCCGAAGCCGCCGCATACAGTGCCTCCCTAAACGAACCGCGCAGGCCCCCGATACCCGGTTTTACGGTTCCCAGGCCGAGACTGGCACGGATCATCAACTGCTCGGTCACAAAGCCGCTCAGCTCCTTTCCCCACTGCAGAGACTCCGTGCGGAAGGTGAAGAACGGCTTACCTTCATCCCCGTTCACAAGAAACAACGCGATCCATCTGCCCACCACAGGACCGACAACAGCATACGGCACAGCCGCTTTGGCCCGGCTTCGTACGGCTTCGTACAGCTGCTCGCCGCCCATACCGACGGGCGTATCGATCGTCCCATCCTCCTTAACCGGCAGTGAAATCACGCAGGCGCATCCGCCGACGACGTTCAAATCCAACAGGCCGAACAAAGGCTCCAGATGATGGACATGCAAAGGATCGAGCATCAGGGACAGCGCAATTTCCTTCTCCGCAAGCGGCATGAACTCCATCGCCCGTTCGCTCAAACGCAGCTCTTCCTCCCGCTTTTTGCGTTCCACAGCGATTTCTTCCACCAGCTTGCCCAGAATATCGACAATCTGTTCCCGCTTCATCGGCTTCAGGAGATATTCCTTTACACCAAGTGAAATCGCCTCTTTCGCATAAGCGAAATTATCATATGCCGTGACGAGCACGAACTTCGCCTGAGGATGCCGCGATTTGATCTCCTTTACTGCCTCAAGGCCTTGAATGCCGGGCATCTTAATATCCATAAATACAATATCGGGTCTCATTTCGTCCGCCCGTTGAATGGCGAGCCGTCCGTTCTCCGCATGCGCGATATCAAACGTATCCGGCATGGCGCGCATGACAATCAGCTCCAGCCCTTCGCGTTCCAACGCCTCATCATCGGCGATCAGCAATCTGTACATCAGGCTTTACCTCCTCCGTAAGCAAAGGCAGTCTTAATTCCACCACCGTGCCCCGCCCCTGTCTTGTATTACCCAGAATGCTTACCAAATCCTCACGGCCGTAAAACAGCCGGATCCGCTTAAACACATTATGCGTACCTAGGCCCGTCGATGCCTTCTTCTCAGGCGGCGATTCACCCGCTATGCTTCCCACGCTTTTGACCGGCTGCTCGTCCTGCCGAATCAGAGCGAGCCGGGTCTCCTCCGGCATCCCCGCTCCGTTATCCTCCACCCGAACGATCACCTGGCGTTGAACCGGCTCCGTCCAAATGCGGAGTGCAATTTCCGCACCCTCCTCCATATTCTCAATCCCGTGCACGAACGCATTCTCAATGAGCGGCTGCAGCGTGAGACTTGGGATCAACTGGCCCAACGCACCTTCCTCAATTTCCGTTACAAACCGCACTCTATCGCGAAATCTTGATCCTTGAATGGTAAAATATTCCCTCGCATGCTCTACCTCGTCCCGGAGCGTGACGGGCTGATCGAGCTTGCGCAGATTGTAGCGCAGCAAATTGGATACAGATACGATCAAATCGCTTGTCCGGTCCGCTCCCTCAATCAACGCCAGCTTGGATAAGCTGTTGAGCGTATTAAACAGAAAATGGGGATTGATCTGGCTCTGCAGCGCCTTGATCTCCAATTCCTTAACGAGCCGGTCCATCTCCAGCCGCTCCTTGTCCCGGGCGATCAGCTCCTTCAAATTGTACAGCATGTGCCGGAACGTCCCGGTAAGAATACCGATTTCATCCTCGGTTTGCGATGCCGGAGGCTCCACATTGAGATTTCCCCGCGAGATCTGCTTAGCCGTCTGCACCAGTCGGCCGATCGGCTCCGTAATGCTTTTCGACAGCCAAATGGCAAACCAGATGCTCAGCAGGGTTCCGACGAGAAAGATCGCAAATCCAAGGCTGTTGATATGATTCGTATGCTCCATAATGCTCTGGTAATAGGGCTGGTAGTGAGTAAGCTCCAAGTCTACCAGGTGCTGCCCTTCCTGCTGGATAAAGCCGGCCGTTTTCTCCGTCTGCTCATAAAGAGAGACATAGGAGGATAACGTTCCCCCTTCCACGGATTGCACAACCGATGTTTCTTGTTCAATGAAGGTTTCCAGCAAATTCGTATAGTTGGACAGCTCCAGCGGATTCAGCTCGTTCCGGCTTGCCGTCAGAAGCGCATGCAGCTGCTTCAGCCGCTCTTTCCGTTCGGAAACCGTCTCCCGGTTAGAAGCGCTCGGTTCAATCAAATAGGTGCTTAGGGCACTCAAATTTTCTTCCGTTCCTTGTGCGACCTGTTTATATAGTAAAATCCGTTCCATCATGAGATTGTAGCTTTCCTGAACCGTTTTGCCGCTTTGGAAAATGAAAAAAGACACCGAGTTCATCAGCACGACGATCAGCGGGATAAAAACGAACAGCTTTCGGCGGATGCTCATCGCGAACCACCCCCGCTCAAATCCCCTTCAGTCAGGAGTCCCGTTTCGGTATAATGCTCCCGCGGCAGTACAATTCCCTGCTTATGCTCAAGCATCAGCTTTACGGCATCGTAGCCCATCAGATAAGGCTTCTGTACGACGGCTGCCTGAATTTCCCCGCGCTTGATCGCCTGCTGCGTTTCTTCCAAATCGTCAAAGCCGAAGATGAGCAATCCTTCCCGGCCGCTCTTCTTTTTCGCTTGCAGGATTCCGATCGCATCCAGCGCACTGGTTCCGATCATGATCGTTAAATTCGGATAGTTTCTCAGCAGATCCTCCGCCTGTTGGGCCGCCTGAATCCGCGAGATGTTGGATGCGCGCACCTCCACGACCTTTAACTCCGGATATGCCTTGATAACGGACAGAAATCCCTCCAGCCTTAACCGCTGATTGGCTGCTTCTTGGCTGCCGATGATGACGCCGATTTCTCCCCGGGTTCCCGCCGTCTTGACCACCGCTTCACCCAGCAGACGCCCGGACAACACATTATCGGTGCCGACATAGGTCAGCCTGGCGCTTTCCGGCGCATCGGTATCCACAGTCACCACCGGAATGCCGTGGGCCACCGCCCGATTGATCAGTCCGATGTATTCACTGTCGGCCATCCCCTGTGATAGAATGCCGTCGGCCTTGGCGGCGATCACCTTCTCCAGCAGCTTTTTCTGTTCCTGCGGATTGTTGCGGTAAGGGCCGATATATTCAATCTCCGCCCCCAGCTTAGAAGCTGCGTCCCGTGCCCCCTGTTCCACCGTCCGCCAATACGGATTGTCCAGCTCTTGGGAAATCAGCACAAGATGCGGACCCGACCGCTCGATCGGCGCCCCGCTCTCCATTTGTCCAACGATAGATTGGATAGCCAAGCTGGTCTGCATGAACTGCCAGAGCAGTAATAAAAATACGATAAACAGCGCGTACACGCCGATCGCCCATTTGTTATGCGACATGGTTCAGCACCTGACCTTTAACTAAGCGCCTGCGGACATGCTAACGCTTTCAACGGATGTGTAAGCCCATTATATGAGAAACACCCAAAGCCGTCCAGCCTGGTTAGGACAGCGAGGAGGACGTCTTGGCGGATATCTTGTCATGTCCAGGGGATTTTGGCGGTTCGGGAGTAACGGGGAAAAACCAACCTACCGGGGCGGCGGAAAACCGATGCCGCCCTGTCTGCATCGGTCATTACTCTTTTCGGGCGAAACGCCGGCGGGAAACGGCTTTGACCGCGATGAAGAGGGCCGCGGCGATGATCGCCAGCAGTGCCCCGGCCAGACGAAAGCCTTGGTCAGGAGATATGGCAGCGGCTCCTACGGTGAAGGAGCCCGCGACGACGCCGATGGAATAAAAGGCATAGAACAGCCCGAAAGCCTTCCCCCGGTCTCCTACGGGGACGTGACGGATCAAGAGGGCGTTCATGGAAGGAAACATCAAGGCAAACCCGATCCCGTATACCGTCATGACGGCAAACAGGCCCTCTTCCCGTTCGGTTAATGAAAGTCCAAGCAGGGCTGCAGCAATCGTCAGCATCCCGGCCAGCATGGTGTACAGCGACGGCACCCGGTCGAATATCCGGTTGGTCGGCAGCAGGAACATGCCGATCGCCACGATACCGAAGGTGCTTAGCAGCAGCCCCGCAGCCTGCTCGCGAAGAGCGAGCGCGTCCGCCTTTAGCGGCAGCATGTAAGTTAGCACGCCCATGGCGAACATCAAAGTGAACGCGCCGAGGTAAGATTGCATGACCGGAGCGCTGCGGAACAGGTGCAGCCACCCCTGCGTCGCTTCCTCCGAGGATGCCTCGTTTGGCACAGACGTCTTCCGCCTGCCGTAGAGGACCAGCCACGCCGTCAGCGCTCCGGCAGCCATCAACGCCGCTACCGTGAGAAATACCGTATGAGCCCCTGCCTTCGCTCTAAGAATGCCGCCCAATGCCGGACCGACAATCGCTGCAAAACCGACGGCAGCACCGGATATCGCCATATTTCTGCCCTGCTGTCCGTTCTCCGCAAGCCTGGATACGAGTGTGAAGGCACTGGGCACCAGCAGCCCCCCTGCAAGCCCGTGAACAAATCTGGCGGCAACCAGCTGCTCAGGCGTCCGTACGAACCAGTACAAGCCCAGAAGCCCTGCGGTAGCGGCCATGCCCAGAACAAGGACGATTCTGGCTCCGTAACGGTCGATCCAGCGACCGGCCAATACATTGCCGACCATATTCGTAAGCGAGTAAGCGCCTACGGCTAGTCCGATCATGAAGGGATCTCCCCCAAGACTTTGAGCCAGAGGACTAATAACCGGAAGCTGACTGAACATATCGAGAAAAGCGATGATAATCAGGAAGTACAGTACCGTTTTTTGGCTGGTCACCGGCGGCATGCCCCTTTCTTTTCTTATGCAATAGCTGAGATGAAAGAAAACTTTGATCCGTTATTCTTCTGTTGTTTCCATATTTCCATGCCTTAGGCATGATCGGCGGCCGGCTAATGCCAGCCGATATTACCGGACGGCGCGCGCATTCACGGTAATTCGACATGTTTCCACGTGGAACAAACACGCGTTCGGAAGAGATGCTTTGCTTAGTCCTTTTTGCTCCCTTTAACCCTAACGCATACCTCCATGGTACAAGGTTTACATCCCCTCGATCAACTCATGTTCGATGGAAAGCTGGTGCATCAGGCACTGCTCCATTTTCAACAGTTTAGGGCAGGCTGACTCAACGCCAAAGAACCGCGAAAGGTCGAAAGTCGTCCCTTGCACGGTTCCTTGATGTCAGATGAAATCCTGCGCTTTCGCCGCATGCTCTAAGACAGCACGTAGGTAGCCAGGACACTCTGCAGCTCATAAATGTTCAAGCACTTGTTAAACTGCTTTTGGATCGGGTCCGCACTTCCGGAAATCCAGATTTTCAGCTCTGCATCCAAATCAAAGCTCCCTGCGGTTTCAATGCTAAAATGCGTGATACTCCGATAGGGAACGGAATGATACTCCATTTTTCTTCCGGTCAAGCCCTGCTTATCAACCAGAATCAGCCGCTTGTTCGTAAAGATGAACAAATCGCGGATCACTTTATACCCCTTCTCGATCGTTTCGCCTCTGGCCAGTACTCCTGCGTATTCCTTCTGGAGATCAGCCGGATTCAATTCCGATGCGTTCCCCATAAGCCCGTCTAAAAATCCCATCCCATTCACCCCTGCCTCCGGTTTCTTCCAGATTAACATTCCGCCGCCAAGACCGCCACCTCTCATTTCGGCGTTTCATTACGGGGCTATGGTTCCTCCCGCTATTCCTGACATACAAAAAACGCTCTCCCCCGAATCACTTCAGAGAAAAGCGATGCTTTCATTTGAAATATTTCGATTCCAGCTTACGCCCGAACAGCCACATGAAAAAAAACACAGCGAGAATCAGGACGATTTTCAATGGCTGACTTAGCAAGCTGTCCAAATTATGTCCGGCAAACGACACGAGGAAGATCATCACGCCTTTGCCCAAGGCCGTAGCCACGACAAACGTATGCATGGGCACCTTGGAAAGTCCGGCGATAATGTTCACAAGAGAGGACGGTGTAAAAGGGAAGCATGCCAGCAAAAAAATGGGGGTAAATCCATGCTCCTCCAACCAATGCACAAATTTCTCCGATCTGGGATGTTTGCGCTCAATCCAGCCACGAAGCCTGCCGCCGAATTTACGGAAAATCGCAAACACACTCACGCTTCCGCACACCACTCCGATCCAGGACAGCAATACGCCTTCGCCTAATCCATACGCATTCACATTAGCGACCAGGATCGCCACCAAAGGAAGCACAGGGAAAAAGGATTCCGCCATCGGGGCTAAAATACCGGGAAGGGGCCCTAAGGCTTCGTATTGCTTTAGCCAATGCTCCACATCATGCCAATCCAATCTTGTCATCGTCTCCATCAAGTTCATCTCGCGTCGCTTCACCTCGGTATAGTTAATACAACTATACTATCCCCGATGGCTCAATGCAACGGGCGCCTCTTTTGCTAAGAAACCATCATTACCGTACGATCACAAATCGCATCCACATCCTGATAGTCATGACTTACGAACAAACAGGTCATCCCCGCTTTTCTCAAAATATCCCTAAGCTCGCTGCGGATAGAGACTTTAAGATCCGCATCCAGGTTGCTGAACGGCTCATCCATCAGCAGAATGGAGGGCTGCGGCGCAAGCGCCCTTGCCAGGGCAACACGCTGCTGCTGGCCACCGCTTAATTCATGGGGATAGCGCTTCTCAAAGCCCGAAAGCTGCACCAGCTCCAGCATTTCGGCAAGCCTTGCGGCACGTTCTTTCTTCGACAGACGGTGCAGGCCAAATTCAATGTTGCCTGCTACGGTCAAATGCGGAAACAAGGCATAATCCTGAAAAACCATGCCGACGCCGCGCTTTTCAGGAGGTATGAAGTCGCTATCGTCTACCACGGTGCGTCCGGAAATCGCAATGCTTCCGCCGGATGGCAGTTCCAACCCGGCAACAAGGCGCAGCAGCGTGCTCTTCCCGCTCCCGCTGGGCCCCAAAATCCCGACGATCTCCCCCTTTTCCATCTCGAAGGAAAAGCCGTCGATAACGGGCTTCTGTTTAGAGGAATAGGCGAATGAAAGTTTGCCAATGTTTACGATTTTCATGAATTCAACTTCTTCCCTAGTTGATGAAATACGATAACAGAGATCATACTGACGCCGATAATAAACAAAGATGGAATGGAAGCCTCATAGATTCGTTCGTCGCTTGCGTATTGGTAGGTCTTGGTCGCAAGCGTTTCAAAGTTAAAGGGTCTCAGCAGCAAGGCTAAAGGCAATTCTTTAATAATCTCCACGAACGTCATAATGACGCCGCTGAGTAAAGCGCCCTTTAGCAGCGGGGCATCCACTTTGAAAAAGGTCCTTGTTATTCCTAAGCCCAGCAGCCTTGAAGCTTCCGTATATTTCATCCCGATCTTCTCAAAACCGGCTTCGACCGCATTATAACCGGCGGCCATAAAGCGGACCACATAAGCAACGACCAGCATAACCAAAGACATGCTGAGCACGAGCGGAGCATTCCCCAAGCCCATGCGGGCGTATAGCGGAGCCAGTCCATGGTCAAGCCCGATGAACAAAGCCAATACTCCGATGGCAATAATCGCTCCAGGTACGGAATAGCCGGACGTTACCGATCTGGCCAGCACATAGGTCAATACGTTCGATTGTTGACGAACGACATTGGCTACAATCACGGAGAACACCATAATAATAGCCGTAGCCGTCAAAGCAAGGACCATCGTATTATATGTCAATTCAAAAAAGGCAGGGGTAAGCACATCGTGATAACTCCAAGTGGCCCATACGATCAGCTGAATGAAAGGGATAAAAAAGGAGCATGAAAAGATAATCCCGCAGAATAAGAAAGCAGCCGCGGCGCTCACGCCCTTCAGCTTTTTAGGTGTAAGCGGTCTCGACTTGCTTGTGGAAGCCGCGAAGCTTCTCTGATGCCTAAGCAGCCGCTCCGCCACGAACAACCCGACGACCCCCGCCATCAGCCATGCTGCCAAACGAACCGCCGAGTCGACATCATACATGCCGAACCAGGTCTGAAATATCGCCACGGAGATTGTCTGGATGCCGTAATAGCTCGACACGCCATAATCGCTGAGCACTTCGAATACGACAAGAATAACGCCGCCGATGATGGCAGGCCGGCAGATCGGAAGCACGATACTGAAAAAGATGGATACCGGTTTCCTACCCAGCAGTGCGGCGTTCTCAATATATGAGCCGCTCTGATTTTCCAGAAACGATCGGGTAATCATGTACACATAAGGAAACAAAAACATCGAAAATATGAAAATCGCGCCTCTCATCGACATGATGCCGAACCATTCCGGGTTGGGCGTCACCCCAAATTCATTGCGCAGTGTAGTTTGGACAAATCCGGTATAGCTCAGCATCGTGCTGTAGGTGTATGCCGCAATATAAGGCGGAACGGCCAGCGGCAGTACAAGCGCCCAGCGAAAAAAACGCCGGAGAGGAAAATCATAAGCGGCGATCAGCCAGGCCAACGTTACGCCCAGAAGCACGGTGAACAAGCAAGAAAACAACACAAGCCAAACCGTCTGGAACACATAATCCTGCAGTAAATACTGCCTGATGTGCTGCCAGTTTTCATTTGGCGGTTGGAACAGCGACACGAATATAGTAAAAATGGGCAGCAGAACGACCACTGCCCCCAGAAGGCTGGCATAAAGCCAGCCGTTTGTATGCTGTTTTATATTTCGTATTGCTGCTGCAAAGCGCATTCTTATTTCCAACCTACTTTATTAGAGATCTCAACTGCCTTCTTATTATGCTCTCCCAGCTTGGCAAAGTCAATTTGCTGAGCCTTAAATTCTCCCCACGATTTCAATAGCTCAGGCTTCTCTGCTTTAGGGTTCACCGGGAATTCGAAGTTTGTCTTCGATACCAGCTCCTGTGGTTCTTTGTCAGTTAAGAACTCGATCAGCTTTACGGCATTTTCTTTATTTTTGCTGTGCTTCACAAGACCCGCTCCGCTGATGTTTATATGCGTGCCGGTTGTGCTTTGGTTAGGGAAGAATACGCCGAGCTGCTGAGCAACCTTCACTTCTTCCGCATCTTTGGAGTTCAACATTTGCCCCAGGTAGTAGGTGTTCATAATCGCCACGTCGCCGGAGCCCGCAATGACTGCTTTCGCTTGGTCACGGTCCCCGCCTTCAGGCGCGCGGCCAAGGTTGGCTACGATGCCTTTAGCCCACTCTTCCGTTTTTTGCTCCCCATTTAATTCGATCATGGATGCAAGCAGTGATTGGTTATACAAGTTTGTTGAAGAACGTACGAGCACTTTGCCTTTCCACTTATCGGTGGCCAGGTCCTCATATGTAGAGAGCTGCTCTGGTTTTACACGGTCTTTGGAATATACGATAACACGGGCGCGTGTCGACAGACCGATCCACTCATTGTCTTTATCACGGAGCTGCGCAGGAACATTCGCATCAATGATTTCCGACTTCACAGGCTGCAGTACTCCGTTCAGCTTGGCGTTGTTCAGCACCCCGCCGTCCACTGTGATGAATAAATCGGCGGACGTGCTCTCTCCCTCACGCTTGATCCGTTCGATCAATTCCTCGGCCTTGCCTTTAACGACATTGACTTTAATGCCGGTCTTCTCCGTAAACTGAGCGTAAAGAACGTCATCCACCTCATAATGTCTTGCCGAATAAAGATTGACGACTTGCTCAGTTTTCGACTCCGAAGCTCCGGCCTTCGGGTCTTGCGGTTGAGCGGCTTGCTGCTCGCCTTGCGGCGCTGTTCCGCAGCCTGCCAAAAGCCCTACGCTCAAAATAGCCGCTATTGCGGATGAAAAGATTTTACGATGTTTCTTCAACTTCATTTCACTCCCCAAGTTTTTATGGTTGGTAATGAGAATCATTATCGTTTGTTTGCAATTTGGATTCTATCATGCACAAACTTACCTGTCAACCCAATTTTATAAACTATTTTTATTATTTGTTTTTATAAGCGGACCACGCACTTTGATTCTAGCGAGCAGTAAAAAGCTAGATTTTGGTATGATTTCATAGAATAGCTGAGAATGAGGAAGAAAAGTGAAAAAAAGCTGGGCAAAATGCCAATAAATTAATTATTCTGAATATTTACATTATTAAAATATTAATATATAGTAAAGGTAACAAAAGGAAAGGGGATAGCCCAATGAAGTAGGTTAGCGAAGCATGCCTCAGCCATTTCCTTGGAAGGAAAGGAGTTAAAAATTGCAATTACCGGGCATGCGGGAACCCACAGGTTGGACGTCATACGGTAGATTCACCAATATTATGCAACGCAAGTTGTTTGATCGGAGTGTGTTTTTGAAAAATTGAATACCGAGGGCATGAGTTTTTAGGGATTCCGGTTATCATGGATAAGCGGAATCCCTATTTCAATTTAGAATCCGTTTCGGCTATAAGCCCTTTCTCATTGGGTATGCATAGGACTTGTTTCTGTCATTTTACATGGAAAAGACACCCTTTCGGGTGCCTCGCGGTTTTATGAGATGATGTCGAACGATATCATAATCCGCGTCTTGAGCCAATTTCCGCACCTTGATCGACGGCATACGTGTCGGAATTCAGCGAATGATTGGATCGGAACGCATCGTAGACTTCATGGTCTTTATCACCTTGGGAATTGACCAGCACCAGAATACTTCCTTGTTTTACATAATCATTATATTTCTTGGCTTCCTCCTCGGGAATACCTAATCCGACGAGTGCGCCTACCACCCCTCCGGCGCCCGCGCCTACGGCTGCTCCGGTAAGTGCAGATGCGATAGGGCCGGCTGCAAGGATCGGGCCAACCCCGGGAATCGTCAATGCTCCGAGGCCTGCAAACAGTCCTGCAATTCCTCCCACCAATCCGCCGGTGGCCGCACCAGCCTTCACGCCTTCTTGAATGTTGGTTCCGGTCTGCTCCGTAACCGCAGATACATCTTCCTTATCCTTGGCAATAACGGAAATGTCCTCTGAGCGGTAGCCCTGCCTTTTCAGACCCTCAATCGCCCGAACGGCCTCCTGCTCCGATTGAAACACACCTACTAGCTTTTTCTCATTTCTCATGATTATTACCTCCCGATTCGTATCCTGTACCTGTGTCGACTAGTTCCGGTATCCGGATGACCAGGTGTCGCATTCCTTCTCCGCTTCATCTTTGGCATAACCGTACCGTTCCTGCAGTTTGCCGACGAGTTTCTCGCGGTCGCCCTCAATGACATCCAGATCGTCGTCCGTCAGCTTGCCCCACCTTTTCTGGGCTTCACCCTTGAGCTGCTTCCATTTGCCCTGCAGTACATTTCTGTCCATCACGATCACTCCTTGTATGATTTAGTTGGACTTACATGTACCTTACTTACCCTGGCCCAAGCGGATTCAATCACAAAATAGGCGACAGCAGTCTGGCACACGATTCTTTAAACCGGTTGAACAGCGGTCTTTTGTTATACATCTCCCTGGTCAACTGCGTGCTGTAGTTGAGGTCTTCCAAGAAAATGTCATGCAGCCTCGCAGCCGTTGGGGTATCATAAATGAATGCATTGACTTCAAAATTCAGCTTGAAGCTCCGGTTGTCCATGTTGGCCGTGCCTACCGACGCCACCCGTCCGTCCACGACGATCGCTTTGGCGTGAAGAAATCCTTTATGATACAGGTAGCACGTTCCCCCGCAATTCAGCAGCTCCCTGAGATTGGAGTAAGAAGCCCAATACACAATCCTGTGGTCCGGCTTATCGGGGAGCATGATTTTAACATCGACGCCCGATAAGGCAGCCATCTGCAAAGCCGTAAGCAGGCTGTCATCGGGAATGAAATAAGGGGTTTGGATATAGACGGTTTCCTTGGCCGCAAGAATCATTTTGATAAACGCATTCTTGATTTGCTCCCATTCGTTATCCGGTCCGCTCGCTACGATCTGGAGTCCGGCCACTCCCCGAGATACCTTCGCCGGAAAGTACCGGGCCTCAACAGGAAAATCACCTGCCAGCGCCAACATCCAATCGAGAAGGAATTGGGCCTGAAGCTGCAATACCGCGCTTCCCTGCAGCCTCAAATGGGTATCCCGCCAATACCCGAAGCGGCGGTTTAAACCCAAATACTCGGTGCCGATGTTCAAGCCTCCGATATACCCCCGGCCGCCATCGATAATGGCCAGCTTCCGGTGATTCCGGTAATTGACCCGCAGGTTCAGGTAAGGAACACGAGACGGGAAGAAGGCCGCTACCTCTCCACCCGCTTCCCTTAGACTTTGGAAGAAGCTCTGCGGCAGCCGGGACGATCCGATCGCATCGTACAAAAAGCGAACCTTCACGCCCTCTTTCGCCTTGCGGGCAAGCTCATCCACAAGCTTACAGCCCAATTCGTCATTCCGTACGATAAAATACATCAGATGGATATGATCTTTCGCTTCCCTGATATCCTGCAGCAAGGCCAGAAATTTGTCATTTCCGTCGGTGAATATATCGACCTTGTTGTCTTGGGTAAACAGGGCATTGCTGCTGGTCAGATTCATATAGATCATGTCTTGATAATAGGCGGCGGAGGGGTCGTTATACTTGATTTCTCCGCTGCGGAACTGCTGCTTCTGGAAGTCCACCAGCATATCGACGATTTGGCGCTTATCGTCCTGCACGCGGTACAGCTTCCGTTTGCTCAGGTTTTGTCCAAATACGAGATAAAGAATAAACCCGACCCCGGGCAGAAAAAACAAAACCAGCAGCCAGGCCCAGGTGACGGCCGCATTCCGTCGCTCAAGGAATATAACTGCGCCCGCAAGAAAAAGGTTTAATATCGAGATTAAAGAATACATATCCTGAAGCATCTGCATAAAAACACCCCGCTTAGAAAACGGCTCTTCAATATGTACCGCATATTTCCATTTAAACACAAACAAACCCCCACGTATATGTGAGGGTCATGGGTTGACTTAATAATTTTTGGTTTGCAGCTGGTCCAGGCTCTTAAATTCATACCCTTGCTTGCGGGCCTCGTCAATGATTTTGGCTAACGCCTCCGCGTTGTCTTTAGATACGGAATGAAGCAGGATGACCGCGCCGGGATGAAGCTGCGACATGACCCGCTCGTATGCATAGGCCCATCCTTTTTGCAGCTTTGGATCCCAATCCTTATAAGCAATCGACCAAAACACATTCGTATAACCGAACCCTTTGCTGGCCGCCAGCATCCGCTCGCTAAAAACTCCCCTCGGCGGGCGCAAATACGGCATTTCCTTTTGTCCGGTCAGCTCTGCCACTTGTGTTTTGACTTTATCCAGCTCTTCCTTCAGCTTCTGATCGGATACCCGGGTAAGGTCGGGATGGCTCCAGGAATGATTGCCGATGAGGTGACCCTCCTGCACCATCCGCTTCAACAGCTCGGGCTGGTCTTGGATATAATGCCCTGTCACAAAGAAAATGGCCGGTACCCGCTTCTCCTTGAGTACATCCAAAATTTTACCGGTATACCCGTTCTCATAGCCGTTATCGAACGTAAGATAAAGCTCCTTTTGCTTCGTATCGCCCAAAAAGATGGCATCGTGCTTCTGAACAATCGACCGAAACCCCTCTTCCTCAATCGATGGAAGCTCATGGTTCTTGCTCTTCTTAAACCCGAAATGATAAGGCATGCTCGCATGGGCTTCGGCCGAATAGGGCGCAAGCAAGCCCAAAAGCACAGCTAGTGCGGCGAGTATAGAGACATAACGCTTCATGAAACAATTTCAGCTCCTTAACCCATGATTTTGCTGGTGCGGCCGTTGGCTCCGGCCGTTGGCTAAAGAGTAATGTTCCACAAAAAGCAAAAAGTTATGTATTTACGAGGCAGGGTCCTCCCCATTCCAAATTTCGATCCTTCCTCCTGCAGCTTCTCCAGCTCACGCACCGCCCCGGTGACAACGGCTTCGTATACCTTCACTCCGTTCCGTAAACGAATCCTTCTGCATACCTCTTCCCCTTTCGCTAAAGATATCACGAATGACCCGTTTTTTTGTTACACAAAACATTAAAAAAATTCCAATGGTTAAATAATCGGCGGTTGCTTTCCCTCACCAAATCAGTCATACTATAGTAAAGTAAGTAACTGACGGGAGGTAAATATGTATGATACAAATCGACGTCTTTTCCGACATGGTGTGCCCCTGGTGCCGAATCGGCAAGAAAAATTTAGAGGATGCCCTGGCTGCATGGGATCATAAAGATGAGGTGGAGATCCGTTTCCGCGCGTTTGAGCTGGATTCGACGCTGCCGGCTGAAGGGCTGCCCTTTCAGGACGCTATGATCAAGAAGATGGGAGGCAATGCGGCTTCCTTAAAGCAAATGACGGACCGAGTAACCCAGGCGGGAGAAGCGGTGGGACTAACGTTCCGCTTTGATCAAGTAACCCGCATGCCGAACACCAGGCTGGCCCACAGGCTGACGGCTCTATTGTCCGCATCCGATCAGGAGGCTGTGGTCGACGCCATCATGAAGGCTTACTTCGAAGAAGGCCAGGACATAGCGCAGCTGGACATTCTGCTGAACATTGCCGCTTCGTGCGGCCATGTTCCGAGCCTACTGCGCGAGCAGCTTGAACAGGGGAATGGAACCGACAAGGTAACTGACGATCAGGAAACGGCCAGACAATTCGGCGTTACCGGCGTACCTTTCTTTGTATTCAACAACCGGTATGCCCTCTCCGGCGCTTATCCGTCCTCTGAGCTGATCAAAGTGCTCGAGAAAGTCGCATCAGAGTAAACAGGCAAACGAAAGAAGGACACCCCGGGCGGGTGTCCTTCTTTCGTTATGTACTTCTTCAGCTGAATGCGATCAGTATGACGCCAATGGTAATGAAGCTGATGCCGATTCCGCTGATCCAGCTTAGACGCTCCCCCAGAAACACAACGGCTGCGATCGTCGCAATAACGACGCTTAATTTATCGACCGGAGCGACCTGCGATACTTTGCCGAGCCGTAAAGCCCAAAAGTAAAACAGCCAGGAAGCCGCACCGGCGACTCCGCTTAAGGTGATGAACAGCAGCGTCTTTTTGTCTTCAAATATCGTCGGGAGCTTACTGATATTTCCTTGAAATGCCACTACGGCCACGAGAAATACCGCCATGATGACGGCTCTGACCGCCGTTGCCGTATTAGCATCCACCGACTGCAGCCCGATTTTGCCGAAAATACTGACCAGCGCGGCGGTTACAGCCGATAATAAAGCGAAAACCAACCAAAGATAGCCCATACGATCCCTCTTCGCAGTAAGATGGTAGTTCTTCTTAGGTTGGCCTTAAAGGGGGCCAAGTACTCATCGGCACATCGGCTGAACACTAAACCGGGACCAAAGCCCGCTAGTACACTGGGCTATGGTTTACTCGGCTTTGTTCATTTGAACCCCTCTCCCGCCCGTGATCTCTCGTCCAAGCCCAGGGACATTTTGGAGAGCAGCTCGCCTTTCTCCCAACTCACAAAGAGGTCCTCCCACACCACATGGTAAACATCATCGTTCGTCTCCATTACGATACCTCTTGCCCGATCCAGGGAAAAGACAACGCAGTCGCCGATCTCAAACAAAGGCTTCACCCCAATCTAAAGACGATTCCATGGCCACCTTTCGGGTACTCCCATTTGATATTCTGATGCGGACAGCCGATCCGGCAGCTCCCGCACTCATGACATCCCTCGTAGCCGACATGCATACGGATCTCCTCCCATTTATATACCTCGGCCGGACAGAAGATCGTGCATATTTTGTCAGGGCAGTCGTTCAAGCAAACATCCGCGCTCAATACATGAAGATGAGACTGTGTATCGGCGTTAAAACGTAGAAGATACTGCTTCTCCTCTATCGTTGCTGCTTTAGCCTGCTCACTCATGACTCACTTCATCACCTTCCATGCCCGGTATAGATCACGGGCGATTTTGAGCTTCTCTTTAACCGGTCCGATGTTTTCCCATATCTTCTTTTGCTTCTCTTTCTTGGAGGAGCCGTCTACGGTAAACATTTGACTCGCCGCCCGGTTCATCATGGGAATATACTGATCGAAATATTGAGGGAACCGATCGAAGTGATGGGTTGCATCCTTATATTTTTTTAGATCCTGGCCGACGAAGCTGTCCATCAGCCGCTTGCGGTAATGATCGAGCACGCGCTCGGAATAATCTCCCGCCTCTTTGGCCATTACGACGGTTTCGGCAGCCAGGCGGCCGGAGGTCATCGCCATGTTCGATCCCTCCCGGTGAATCGCATTGACAAGCTGCGCGGCATCGCCAACGACAAGGACTCCATCGCCGACAACCTTCGGCATGGAATAAAAGCCGCCTTCGGGGATCAGGTGAGCCAAGTATTCCTGCGGCTCTCCCCCTTGAAGGTAGGGGCGAATCATCGGATGATTTTTAACATATTCCAGCAGCTCGTATGGTTTTATTTTATGCTTGATGAGTCCCGAGAGTAACGTGCCGACGCCTATGCTGAGCGTATCTTTATTCGTATAAAGAAACCCGGTACCCAAGATCCCCTTGGTGGCATCACCGAACAGCTCGATGGTACAGCCTTGATCCTGCTCCAGGTTAAAGCGGTCCTCAATGATTTTGCGGTCCAGCTTAATAATCTCCATGGTGGCCAGCGCCACTTCATCCGGTCTGAACTCCCTGTGAAACCCGAGAGACTTCGCCAGCAGAGAGTTTACTCCGTCCGCCAAGACAACGACATCGGCATACAGGTCCCCGTCCGGACGGTCCGTACGCACACCTACCACGCGGCCGTTTTCTACGATGCATTCCAGCACCACCGTCTCGTTGATGAGCAATGCGCCCTGATCCACCGCCTTTTGGGCGAACCATTGATCGAATTTGGCGCGGAGCACGGTGAAATTGTTATAAGGCTCCCGCCCCCATTCCATTCCTTTATAACCGAAGGTAAGGGCCGATTCCTTATCCATCATCATAAACCGCTGCTCGACGATCGGCCGTTCCAGCGGAGCTTCTTTATAAAAGTCCGGAATGACATCCTCCATCATCTGCCGGTACAGCACGCCGCCCATCACATTTTTGGAGCCCGGATATTCGCCCCGCTCCAGCAGCAGCACCTGCACTCCGGCCTTAGCCAGCTCATAGGCACAGGCAATTCCCGCAGGCCCTGCGCCGACGACGATACATTCAAACCTCTCGGACATGCCCGTCCTCCTTTCCGCCCAGGGCCGTTCTGCACTCTTCAATCAGCAGAGGCAGGATTTCGAACGCGTCGCCTACAATCCCATAGTGGCAGTTCTGGAATATCGCCGCATTCGGATCCTTATTGATCGCGATGATGAATCCGGAGTTTTGCATGCCTACAATATGCTGGATGGCCCCCGATATGCCGATGGCAAAGTAGATTTTCGGCGTGACCGTCACACCGGTCTGCCCTACTTGATGATGATGCCCGATCCACCCCGCCTCGACCACATCGCGGCTGGCGCCGACCGCGGCTCCCAAGACCTCCGCCAGCTGATGAATCAGCTGAAAGCCTGCAGGTCCTCCCAATCCTTTTCCCCCGGCCACCACAATATCCGCTTCATCGATGCGCACTTTACGGGCGGTTTCCCGTACGATCTCCACTACTTTGGTTCGCACCTCTTCTTCCTGCAGCGGAATCGATTCTTCCACCAGCATTCCCGTTCGGCCAAACTCCGGGGACAGCGCTTTCATGACTTTGGGACGAACGGTAGCCATCTGAGGCCGGTACTTCTTGCACAGAATCGTCGCCATGATGTTGCCCCCAAAGGCAGGACGGCTGGCCAGCAGCAGACCGGTATCCTCCTCCACATCCAGCATGGTGGAATCGGCGGTTAAGCCTGTCGGCAAATCCGTCGCCACCGCGCTCGCTAAATCCTTGCCTGTCGAGGTGGCGCCGTACAGAATGATCTCCGGCTTATATTTCTGCGTGCACGCGAGCAGCGCTTTCATGTACGTTTCCGTACGGTAATGCTTATAAATCGGGGCATCGTACAAATAGAGCGTATCAGCGCCATAAGCAAATACCTTATCTGCCAAGGGCTTTACATCCTCCCCGATGACAACCCCGCCCAGCTCCGTCCCCCGTTTATCGGCCAGCCTTCTCCCCGCGCCCAACAATTCAAGCGAAACCGGAGCGACCTGGCCGTCCTTTACTTCGATATACGCCCAGACTCCCCTGTAATCCTCGAAGCTCATCAAGCTTCACCCCTTGCCTGGAACAATTCCTTCTTCTCCATCAACAAGCCGAGCAAGCGCTCCACCTGTTCCCTCGGTCCGCCTTCCAGCATGGTTCCCCCCTGCGGCTTCTGCGGCGCCCACACGGAGGATACGATCGTCGGCGACCCTTTTAATCCGAGCTGAGTCCGGTCTACATCCTCCAGGTCGCCTACGGACCATATTTGCGGCTGATAGCGTGCCGCCCGAAGCAAGTTAGGAAGTGGAGAATAAGGGACTTCGTTGATCTCTTTTTCCACGGAAAGCAAACAGGGCATTGTGGATCGAATGACTTCATAGCCGTCCTCCAGCTTGCGGTGCACGACGATATATCCTTGCTCCCGCTGTACCTCAACGATCTTCTTTACCGAGGTGAGCGGGGGAATATCGAGTCTCCTGGCGATGCCGGGACCCACTTGACCGGTATCTCCGTCAATGGTCATTTTTCCGCAGATGATCAGGTCGATCGGCCGGAGCTTGGCGATTTTGTCCAAAGCCTTCGTCAACGCATAGCTGGTGGCCAGCGTATCCGCACCGGCAAACGCACGGTCGGAGATCATATAGCCCTCGTCCGCACCGATTTCGATGCATTTCTTAATCGCCTTAACCGCCGGCGGCGGCCCCATGGTGAGCACCGAGACCGTCCCTCCGTACCTTTTCTTGAGCTGAACCGCCTCCTCCACCGCGTGAGCGTCATAGGGATTGAGGATCGCCGGCGCACTGGCGCGATCCATCGTATTGGTTTTCGGGTTCATCTTGATGATTTTCGTATCCGGAACCTGTTTAATGCAAGCGACAATATGGAGCATTGCAACATCACCTGCCTTATTATCCTAGTAAGTAGTCATAATTCAGTATATAAGGCTAATACAGATAAAATGCATGGGATTGCTTCTGCTTTACCCCCAGTGAGTTTCTTTAACGGCTCGAATGAGGTTCCGGAGGCCAAAGGTTTGGGATTAGCTTACATCCGGGTAAAACTGAAGCCCTTATCGACGGCGATAAGGGCTTCGCTATATGACAGCAAAAAGGACAGCCTCGTGGAGGCTGTCCTTTTTCGCAATGCTGTCTCATCGATGGAGACCTATGGACCTTACAGCTTTACAACGTTCTCTGCTTGAGGACCGCGGTTGCCTTGTACTACGTTGAATTCTACGCGCTGACCTTCGTCAAGCGTTTTGAAGCCGTCGCCTTGAATCGCGCTGAAATGTACGAATACATCGTTTCCGCCTTCAACTTCGATAAAGCCGAAACCTTTCTCTGCGTTAAACCATTTTACTGTACCTGTTTGCATGTGATAACCTCCAAGATTAATTTTTAACATGTTCCTTTTTTTCTGAGTCAAAAAAATTCACATATTGAAAAAAGTTCCATCTTCAAAATGATCCCCTTTTCAATATGTGAATTGTGGTTTCAAATTTCCAATTGATATTACCTTACCACAGATCATTCCACAATGCAACCGTCCAGCCCACCGATGAAAAAGACACCCGTTAGGGTGCCCTGATTCACAATGATTCCTGATGTGTATATATATCCTATTAGGCTTGTTTTGACGCTTCAATTTCAAGCAGCACTTTCACCTCGTCACCGACGAGCACGCCCCCGGTTTCCAATGCCGCGTTCCAGGTTAAGCCGTAGTCGCTGCGCTTCAGGGTACCTTGGCCGCTGAATCCGACTTTTTCATTCCCCCAAGGGTCCTTGCCTTGTCCCTCAAACGTAATGGAGAAGGTTTCAGTGCGAGTTACGCCATGAAGGCTCAGATTGCCGGTTACGTTGTACTCTCCATCGCCTTTTTTCGTAATTTGGGTCGATTGGAACGTCATCTTCGGGTTCTTCTCGACTTCAAAGAAGTCGGCTGAGCGCAAATGCGCATCTCTATCATTATTGCGGGTGTCAATACTGCTCAAATCGATACTGAATTGCACATCGGCTGTGGTCAAATCTGCTGGGTCGGCTTCAATATTCGCTTCAAAAGTATGGAAGGCCCCCTTCACCTTCGCAATCATCATATGTCTGATCGTAAATTCAATACTGCTGTGTGCAGGGTCGACAATCCATTTCGTCTTAGCCATTGTAACAACCTCCCAAAATATTTTACTTACTAATAATTATCATCTAATTATTAGTGCGTTGATATTAATTTTATTCTTTTATCCACCTTTTGTCAATCAATATTTTGGAAATGCATCCAAATTATTTTTTTGTTTCCTGCCATAAGAAAAAGCCTGCAGAATTCCATTCCATGTGGAATGGGATCTACAGGCTTCGACGCGTAATCTGACTCCATATTATTTGGCTAATCTCGCTATCCATGGAACCAAATGCTGTGCAATGTTCACATACTGAATCCGGGAAGGATATTTAATCTCCTGAGTCATAATCGAATGAACTTGGTACTCAAAAGTAATGAATAAATTGATGGCTACTAACCATTTTCTTAACCTTCAAAAGTCCAACGAATATCGTTTCTCCTTGTTTAAGTATTCACTCAATTCGAGAAAACGATTCGTGTTCTACACCGGTGATCACCGGTCCTTTCTATATTTTTTCTTATACCATTTCGCTTTCGGCTGCTTTCTTTTCTTTGGACAAGAACCAACCGCCGATTCCTATGCCTAACAGCACGCTCCAGAAGATCACCTTCCAGGTAACGCTTTTAGGGAACGTGTAGTCTAATACTCCTATATCCGGATGAGCAAGAGTCGATACGGCGAGCTTAACGCCTACCCACCCCACAATCAGGAAGGCTGCTGTTTCAAGTCCCGGCTTTTTTACCAGGAGATTTCCGAAATAGGATGCGGCAAACCGCATAATCACAAGCCCGATAATTCCGCCGGCTAAGATAACAAGAAACTGTCCGCCGTCAAGCCCTCCAATTGGGGGCAGGTTGGTTTCCGGCAGCATGACCGCCAATGCAACGGCCGCCAATATGGCATCAACGGCAAAGGCGATGTCGGCCAGCTCTACCTTCAATACCGTGATCCAGAAATTCTCCTGCTTATTCTCTACTTTCTTTTGCCGAGCCTGGTTTTTCAAAAATACATGCTTGATCAGATGATTCAAGGAAATAAAGATGAGATAAGCGGCTCCGAGGGCCTGTACCTGCCAAACATTGGCCAAAAATGAAATGATAAACAAGGATGCAAATCGGAATACGAATGCTCCTGCAAGTCCATAAAAGAGAGCTTTTTTCCGCTCTTTTTCCGGCAGGTGCTTGACCATGATGGATATGACCAGAGCATTGTCAGCAGCCAGAATCCCTTCCAAGGCGATAAGAACCAATAAAACCCAGCCGTACTCCAATAATAATCCGACGTCCAAGCTGATCTCCCCTAGTCAACAACGATTCTGTGCCTATTATTTCATATCAAGTAACAAAATATACCTTGACTGTGAGAAAGGTATGGTATCCCTTAGTCTGATTATTGGAATACCTCTACCCTCCGGCAACGATATCGCATGCTACAAAAATACGGTTGTCCCATAAAAAGCTGAGATCTGGGACGTCTCTTCTTGGCGGCTTTATGGTAAGCTGCTTCTCTTTAAAATTATAGCATGTCCCGCCGATCTTAATAAAGGACGATAATAGGCGAAATTCAACCCCTTCGGGTCAAATTCGCCTGAATTTGAAAACTATCGAACCGCCGCGTTATTGGGCTAACGGGAGCTCAACACATACTTCCGTTCCTTGATTATATGTACTCTGTACACGGATCGCACCTTCAAAATGGTCCAGAAGCTTCCTCACCATATAAAGCCCTATGCCTTGTCCGCTTTTTTCGTGATTGAATTTCCCGTATTTTTGAAATAAATTTTGCAGCTGGTGTTCATGCATCCCTACACCATGATCCTGTATCTTCATAACCACTTTCTTCCCGTCACCCACGGCCGAGAAGAAGACCTGCGATTGCTCATGACTGTACTTGATCGCGTTACTCAATAAATTAGACAATATTAATTTAAATCCGATCGCATTGTTTAAAAGCTTCTCGTTCCCTTTCAAATCGAGTGTATAAACCAGCTGAATCTCTTGGGTTCTCGCTTTGATGCTCATGAAATCGATTACTTCTTGGATATTCGGTAGAAGCGGGATCATCTCTTTATTCCACAGCAGTTCATTCGATAACATTTGTTCCGTATAGATAATATAAGAAATTTCATTGTCTATAATATCCACATAGTCGGCTATCGATTTCAATTTATCCGCACTGCCCGGACTTATTTGAGCCTCCGATTTAAGCACCATCGAAGCGTATGCTTTGATCACCGTGAGCGGATTGCGGACTTCGTGGGAAACCACATGAACAAAATCAAGCTTTTGTTTATATAAATCCATTTCGGATTGCATTTCGGACTGAACCGAAAGGGATGGAAAAATGACCGTTTCATCGGTATTCTTGTATAAATTGGAACGGATCATTTCATGGTCCGTCATTAGGTACTCATGACTTCTCATAAGCTTCGTAAGAAGTGAGGCCGGTACACTTTGGGCGTCATAGGCACAGACCGATACCAATCCCAATCCGTTCACATTGCCGTCTGCTATGGTTTCGTACTTCTCAAGCGTATCGACAATACCGTCTGCTTCCTTCCATTCCACATGAGCCCATGTTCGAATGGAAATCCGCCGTTCAAGGAAAGGCTTTAAAATGTCTTGAAAGTGACTAATAATGCTTTGATAATGAAAATCGCCATGAATTCCATAAAATTCGCAGCTGTCAAAAAAATGAACTTTACCCTGTTGTTCATCGGATAGAATCTGCTTCAGCTTCTCCTTAACCAAAAGGGTTCTTTCTTTAGAGTCAATAATTAAAATATGATGCTCCTGTTCCAGACCCGTAACAATATATGAAAGCGTATTATTTATGTAATACTCCAAATCATCGTAAAAATATAAAATATGCCCGCCGTTTGAGATTTGTAACTTTTTTGTTAATTGCATGATGGTATTTCCGTTCATATCAGCACCTCAAATGTAAAAAAGTTACAAAATTTTAGGGTACAGTGCTTCTTGAATGATTATATATTCACAAACATTATACAAAAATATTGTCGATTTTAAAATTCATATTTTCCAAGAGTGGACAAAAAAATTAGGCTCTCCTAAGCGGAAAGCCTAACTTTTTTTGCATTACTTCTTTGTCATCCATTCCGGTTTGGAGAAGCCTTTGAATTGTTCGTCGATTGTTTTCTCAAACTCCGGCGATTCAATTGCAGCTTTCAGATCCTTGGCAAATTGGGATTCAACATCTTTCGTATTTACAACCAGTACGTTGCGGTAGTTTTCCGCCATATTTTCCAGCTTCAAAGCAGCCGTCAAATCCATTTTGGCGGCAAGTGCAAAGTTACCCGGAACTGCAGCCAGATCAGCGCTGTCTACCGTACGCGGAAGCTGAGCGGCCTCGAGCGGTTTAACGACAAGCTTCTTCGGATTCTGGTCGATGTCCTTCTCGGAAATTTTCGACGGATCGGCATCCTTTTTGATCGTAACCAAGCCGATATCCTGAAGCATAAGCAGCGTGCGGGCCAGGTTGGCCGGATCGTTGGCTACCGTCAACGTGCTGCCTTCTTTGATTTCATCAAGCGATTTAAACTTGTTGGAATACAGACCCATTGGTGCAGTCGGTACATTGATAACTTCTTTCAGATCCAATTTATTGTCTGCTGCGAATTTTTTCAAATAAATAATGTGCTGGAACAGGTTGGCGTCAATCGAGCCGTTGGCAAGCGCCTTGTTCGGCTGAACATAATCGTTGAACTCCACAACTTCAACCGTGTAGCCCTTGCTTTCCATGATCGGCTTAATCGCTTTACCGACCATATCGCTGTATGGGCCGGCCGTCGCTCCGATTTTTAAAGCCTTCTTTTGCTCCTGCTTAGGTGCATCTCCTGCCGGGGCAGTGCCGCTGTTATTCGCAGCCTCCTTGGCTCCGCAGCCTGCAAGCAGCGATAATACCAATGTCAGAATCATAATGAGTACAGCGTTTTTTCTCACAGTTTTCCCTCTCCTTTTTACTTTACTATCTATCTCAACGCTTATCTACCTTACGCGCAGCCCAATCGCCGATATGTTGAATGATTTGAACCAGCACGATGAGCAAAATAACCGTTGTAAACAAGACTTGATTATCGTATCGGTAATACCCGAAGCGGATGGCCAGGTCGCCGATACCGCCGCCGCCGACGGTGCCTGCCATGGCAGAGAAGCCGAGCAGGCTGATCGCCGTGATTGTAAGCCCCGATATAATCCCCGATTTGGCTTCCGGCAGCAGCACTTCACGTATGATAAGCCACGGCTTCGCGCCCATCGCCACCGCCGCTTCGATTACGCCTTTGTTTACTTCACGCAGCGAGGCCTCCACCAGCCGCGCATAGAAAGGAATAGCCGCTACCGATAGCGGAACTGCCGCTGCCGTCGGTCCGATGGTCGTGCCGAGTATCCACTGCGTAAACGGCAGGAGCAGCACAAGAAGGATCAGAAAGGGGATGGAACGAACCATATTCGCCACAAAGCCTAACACGGCATTGAGCGCACGATTCTCGGAAAACAAGCCCCGGTCACTGACAAAAAGCAATATACCGATCGGTATGCCAAGCACGATGGCTGCACCGAGCGAGATGCCGACCATGTACAAGGTTTCATAAAAGGCCTTGAGCATATCGGGCAACAATTGAAGGAAATCGCTACTCGACACGGTTTACCACCTCCACTCCGCAGGATCGATCGACCAGATATTGCAGCGCGTTGTCGATCTCTTGAGATTCTCCCGTCACTTCCATAATAAAAGTGCCCAGAGGCTTATCCCCGATATACTCAATCTTGCCATGCAGGATATTCGCCTTGATTCCGCTCGATTTTAGCATGTCATGAATAATCGCTTGTTCGGCCGCTTCATCGCGAAATAGCACTTTAACCACTTTCCCGGCCGGATCAAGCTTGTCCCATAATTTCTGGGGAAGCTTGAACTCCAAGGTATTGGAAATAAACTCTCGGGTCAACGGCTGAATCGGGTTGGCGAAAATATCGTAAACCAAACCTTGTTCAATGATTTTTCCGTCCTGCATGATGGCCACATGATCACACAAGTCCTTCACCACTTCCATCTCATGTGTGATAAGGACAATCGTCAGCCCCAGGGTTTCATTGATATCCCGAAGCAGCGATAGTATCGATTGGGTTGTGGTCGGATCGAGAGCGGATGTCGGCTCGTCGCACAGCAGCACCTGCGGGTCATTAGCTAGTGCCCGCGCTATACCTACTCTTTGCTTCTGGCCGCCGCTGAGCTGAGCGGGATAATGATCGGCCTTATCAGCCAATCCCACAAGCTGCAAAAGCTCGGTGACCCGTTTGTCGATCACAGAAGGAGCTTTACCCGCGGCCTTGAGCGCGAACGCCACGTTCTCGAACACCGTTTTGCTGCTGATCAAATAGAAGTGCTGGAAGATCATCCCGATTTTTTGACGGGCAAACCTAAGCTCTTCCTTCGAAAGGGACGTCAAATCGACGCCATCAACCAAAACCTTGCCCGAGGTAGGCTTCTCCAGCAGATTGATACACCGAAGCACCGAGCTTTTACCGGCTCCGCTGTATCCGACAATACCGAAAATATCCCCTTTGCGGATGGTCAAGTTGACACGGTCGACACCGACCACAGCTCCCTTTTTGGTCTTATATTCTTTATGCAAATCAACAAGTTGAATCATATCGTCCCCCCAAGCAAAAACACCTTTTCCGCTAGAAAAAGGCGTCACCCATACGAAGTACACTACTTCAGCTTATCTTCATGTCGATAATAGCGGTAACTGTAAAATGGTACAGACTGAGTAAATCATACTACCTCGATAGGGTACTGTCAATAAAATGGATTGGACAAGTTGTCGAATGCCGGCAATGTCCACATTCTTTCGGTTCGCTTAAATGTACCCTGAAACCGAGGGCAGACATTAGTATCCTTTTAGATACTATGTTACAAAAAAGTTTGTACTTGTATTTAATAGTTAAATGACTAATAATAACCCTAATCTCCATTATAGCTGCCGCTGACCCTTTGTTCTATTGTAAAAGGCTGGACGGCTATCCTAGAGAGCATCTGTGGATGATTCAACCATCAATTGGTTAAACCTATTATTATTGCTCTGCAAAGAGGACAAGGAGTGAATTCAAATGACCGCATCAACGCCAACCGAATATTTCTCAACCCTTTTTTCAGAAGTCCAAATCGGCCGCTTGAAACTAAAAAACCGGATAGGGGTAGCCCCGATGACTCGAGTTACCGCTACCGACGACGGCCAAGCCACGGACATCATGCGGAAATATTATGAAAGCTTTGCCAAAGGCGGGTTCGGCCTCCTGATTACAGAAGGCGCCTATCCTGATGAAGCTTACAGCCAAGGGTACTTTAATCAATCCGGAATTGCGAACGATAAGCATGCCGCAGCATGGAAAAAAGTGACGGACGCCGTTCATCAAGCCGGAGCTAAAGTGATCGTCCAGTTAATGCATGCGGGAGCCCAAGGGCAAGGAAATACGTATAAAAATCAGTTTATCGCGCCTTCCCATGTTCCGGCCAAGGGAGAAAAGCTGCCGATCTATGTGGGAGAAGGTCCCTATGACCAGCCCAAAGAGATGACCAAGGATGATATCCGGGATGTGATCCGCGGCTTTGCCGAGGCGGCCAAACGGGCTAAAGACGCAGGCTTTGACGGCGCGGAGATTCACGGGGCCAATGGCTATTTGCTGGACCAGTTCTTAACCGATTATATGAACCAGCGTACGGATGAATATGGCGGTTCGACGGAAAAGCGCGTTCGTATGCTTATTGAGGTCGTGGAGGCCGTTCGTCAAGCGGTTGGCACCGATTTTATCGTAGGCATCCGCATTTCCCAAGGGAAAGTCAGTGATTATCATCATAAATGGGCCGGCGGGGAGAAGGATGCCGAAATCATCTTTTCGAGCTTGTCCAAAGCAGGCGTCGACTATATTCACGTAACGGAATATGATGCGACCAGACCGGCTTTTGATGGAACGGAGCTTTCCCTTGCGGCGCTCGCCAAAAAATACGGAACCGTACCTGTCATCGCAAACGGGAACCTGGAAGACCCTGAGAAAGCGGAGCAGCTGCTGGCACAGGGCGAGGCCGATTTGATTACCTTGGGCAAAGGTGCGCTGGCCAACCACGATTGGCCGCAGCGCGTAGCCAAAGGCCAGGCGCTTCAGGAGTTTAACCCTGAAATTCTGGGTCCCAAAGCGAATATCAAGGAGCAAGAAATCGAAGCCTAACGATCCTTCTTATTGAAGGAACAGCTGAAGTATTGAAAAAGCCGGTGTCCCGATGATTTCTCATCGGGACACCTTTTTGTTTGTCGGTTAGGGAGCCCTGTAAAAATCAGAACTCATCCCTCTTAGGGTGAAACACTCTTTGAATAGGTAAAGCTTGATTCGAGTAAGAGTATTGATATATATTATAACGTATAAGGTTAGGATACTTTACAATTATTGTTTTTAATACTATATATACCTCTGGTATATACGTTTCCAGGCCTGCGGAACTTGGGTTGTGCTAACAAAATTGCCATTTCTTCTTCATTTTCAAACGGAAATCCTTTAGCGGCTTTTCGTTGGCGCACCGCCCCTTGCCCAAACCTTTTCCTTCCTGAGCACATATCATAGTGCAGATCAGTTTTTACAGATTCCTGTAAACGGAGATGAAAAGATGGCACTTCCAAGCCAAAACCCTCCCAAAATCGATGTACTGATCCCCGCGATTGAGAAGGATTTGGGGACACTTCCCTATGTCATTGATGCCATAAGAAAGTATGTCAAGCATCCTATCGGCCGCATGATAATCGTTTCGCCCAACAGCCAAAAAATCAAAGAGCTATGCCGCCGGAAAGGGTGCCAATTTATTGATGAAACGACCGTCCTGCCGATCACCAAAAAACATATTCATTACCGTTCCAGCAAATGGGACCGGTCAGGCTGGCTTTATCAGCAGCTGTTAAAGCTCGGCGGCGACTCCCTCGGTACCCAAAAATTTTTCTTAGTGATGGATGCCGACACGGTATTGATTCGTCCCCACAGGTTTAGAATTGGCGGGAAAACCGTGTTTTATTGCAGAAATTGGAGCCAGGATGAATACTTCAAAACCTATAAAAAGCTGCTGGGCAAAAGGGCCGCCTCCCCCTCCTCCTTTGTAGCACACTATATGCTGTTTGAGAAATCAAAGCTTGCCGAACTGAAGAAGGCTATTGAAGACCGACATCATACAAGCTGGTATTCGGCCATCATAAGGAATACCAACAAGTCAAAGCCGTTCGGCTTTTCCGAATTCGAAACCTACGGAAACTTCCTCTACTCCAGATATCCCGGGCGATTCATACGGAAGAAGGCTTTGAACAAGAGCTTCAATATGAATGCTTCGCAGTTATCCCCAGCCAAAATCAAAATGCTGGCGAAATTGTACAGGTCTGTCTCCTTTCATAAACGGAAGTGGTATGCAAGAAAGCCTATGGGATCAAACCCATGACACCCTATCAAGTGACATGGAGAGGACCGGTAAGGAGAGCCAGCGGTCTAGGCTTAGCGAGCAGGGAATATGTTCTTGCTTTGCGGAGACAGGGTGTGAAGGTCAAAGTGGGCGGGGGAGCTCATCCTTTGACCGGGAATCACGACAGCCTCAAGACCCCTCTTGCGAAATGGAAACGAAAGCCATATGCTAACAACAAACCCAAGGTGTTAATCCATCATTATCCGCCAAACACCATTAACCTGAAAAAGGAAAGAAAACGTTACGATTACATCATCCTGAATACCGTATGGGAAACGACCCGAATCCCGCAAAGCTGGCTGCCTAATATCAATCAGTTTGATGCCGTTTTCGTCCCTTCGGTTCACAATATGAAAGCCATGAGAAACAGCGGCGTGAAGGTGCCTGTATTTATAGTCCCGCATGGAGTACACACCCATATCTACACGCCAAAGAATAAAAAACTGCCATTAAAACGGCTTTTAGGAAGGTTCATATTCGTATCCGTATTTGGCTTTCAGCACCGCAAAAATCCTGAAGCCTTACTAAGAGCCTATTGGGAGGAGTTTTCTTCCGCCGACCCGGTCGCACTAGTGATCAAAACGAACGGATACAGACGGCATGAAAACGAACATTGGATTAAAAGCCAAATCGACAATTACAAAAAAAAGCTCCAAATCCGCAAAAAAACGGCTCCCGTCTCCATGATTGCCCATCGTCTGAGTCCGCAGCAGCTTAAAGGGATTTATACGCTGGGAAACGTCTTTGTACTGCCTACGCGGGGAGAAGGCGTAGGCTTGCCGTTTCTCGAATCGCTATCGAGCGGCATTCCCGTGATCGCCACCGGATGGGGCGGACACATGGACTTCTTGCATTCCGGAAATTCCTTCTTCATCCGTTATCGGCTTGAACCTCCGGCGGTCAGCATGAACAGCAAGCACTCCATCTCACGTACGTTCCGCCATTTGTTTGCGCAAAAAGGACAGCGCTGGGCGGAAGCCGATATTCGAAGCTTAAGAAAACAAATGAGATTGGCCTATCAAAATCCGGCGCTTTGCAGACAAAAAGGAAGACAAGGCCGAAAGGATATGCTTCATCAATCTTGGGACCATGCCGGACTTGCATTGAAACAAGCTATCGAAAAGGTGATCCGAATCAAAAAACTTTAAAGTTCCCGAAAGCTTCCTGTAAGGAGGAATAGTCGTGCGAATCGTTTTGCTATCGGGCGGTTCCGGAAAAAGACTCTGGCCGCTCTCCAATGACATCCGCTCCAAAATTTTTCTTAAGCTATTGAAATCTCCTGACGGCGGCAAGGAATCCATGATCCAAAGGGTCTGCAGACAATTGGAATCGGCCGGACTGCTTCCATTCACATCGATTGTTACTCATCAAAGCCAGGTTGAAATTACCCAAAACCATATCGGCGACCGCATCCCCGTCATCAGCGAACCCCATAAAAGAGGGACATTCACAGCCGCTGCATTAGCTGCAGCTTATTTCCATTCCAAAATGCATATCGACATAGACGAAACCCTTTGTATTCTTCCCGTTGATTTATTCGTGGAGGATGCCTTCTTCCATATCCTTCACCAATTTCCTGATATTCTTGCCCGATCCAAAGCAGAAATAGCCTTACTGGGAAGCGCACCAACTCATGTCTCCACCCAATATGGATACATTGTGCCCAAGCGCAAGTACAAGGCGGGCTACCATTCGGTTGCCCAGTTTGTTGAGAAACCCGACTCCAGCCATGCAGGCCTCCTCATTCAAAAAAACGCTTTATGGAATTGCGGTGTTTTCGCTTTTTCCTTACAATTTATGCTCTCTTACTTAAGCAGCCTCGGTCTGCCCGTTGATTATGAACAATGGCTTGATCTTTATGAGCAGCGGCCTGAACTGAGCTTTGATCATGAAGTAGTGGAGAAAAACCGTCATTCGGTCGTGATCCCCTACCGAGGGATCTGGAACGACTTGGGCGGATGGGATACCTTAGCGAATCATCTCGACAGCAGCGTTATCGGTTTAGGCCAAGTGTCTGCGGACTCGTTGAATACCCATTTGGTCAATGATCTCTCCTATCCCGTTCATGTAATCGGTGTATCCGATCTTATTGTAGCCGCAAGCCCTGACGGTATTCTTGTCTCCAATAAAGCCAAAGCGAATCAAATCAAGCAGCAAATCAGCGGGGTCCGGAGAAGACCGATGTATGAAGAAAGAAGATGGGGGACCTATCAGGTATTGGACCATTCAAAAAGGGAAAACGAGATCGAAACCCTGACTAAAAAAATCGAGCTGCTTCCAGGCAAGCACATGAGCTATCATTCGCATCAAAAGAGAAATGAGATTTGGACCGTCATTTCCGGTTCCGGAGAGCTGATTTTGGAGGATCGGCTCAGCACCATTCAAACCGGTGACGTGATTCAAATCCCGTCCGGAGCCAAACATACGGTGAAGGCCATTTCTCCGCTTGCATTCATTGAAGTGCAGTTAGGAAATGACCTTGACGAGGACGATATCATACGGGTGGAGCTGACCTGGGAAAAAGCCGTAGAGCATGCTAAAAGAAAGAACCCGTCTTCTTAGCCTCCTGCCTTACAGCCGTTTCGTGGAGCGGGAAAAAGCCATACAGCAAAAAGACCGCCCCTGGCCATCGACATAGGGGCGGTCCCTTTTGAATTATACCTTAAAGGAAGACATTTGCTTTTGCAAGCTTACGGCCATATCCGATAGAGCAATGGCCGCTGCAGTAATTTCCTCCATAGATGCCAGCTGTTCCTCTGTAGATGCCGCCACCGAATGGGTATGGCCGGCATTTTCTTTGGAGATCGTTGTGATGCCCGTAACAGTTGCGGAAACCTCCTGTGCGCTGGCTGACATTTGCTCCGCCGTCGCGGCCATATCATCGATTTGGGCCCCGATCTGCTCCATGGCGGATAAGATTTCTTTGAAGTTTTCCTGGGTTTTACCAACGATCGTCAGCCCGTCCTGCACATCGGATGTGACTTGTTCCATCGATGTGGTGGACCGAACCATATGCTGTTGAACTTCATGAATTAACTCCGAAATCTTTGCCGACGATTGCTGCGATTGCTCGGCAAGCTTTCGCACCTCACCGGCCACAACGGCAAAGCCTCTACCATGCTCGCCTGCTCTAGCGGCTTCAATCGCGGCATTCAAAGCCAGCAAATTCGTCCGGGTGGCAATGTCGCTAATAACGGTGGAGATTTCCCCGATTTCTTTGGATCTTTGATCCAGCAGCTGGATGGCATCCCCGGTTTCATTCACTGATTGATGGATCGCATTCATTTGTTTAGCCGTGCGTTCTACAAATTCTCCACCCTGTAAAGCCTTTTCTGCGGTATGCTTGCCATTCTCCGCGATATCGGCTGAACGCTCAGCAATATTTTGGATGCCGATGGATACTTCCTCTAACGCTTTTTCGCTTTCTTCCACCATCAGAGTTTGGCTTTCGGCGCCGCTGGCTACCTGCTGAATCACCTCTGTGATTTCTTCTGTCGCTTTGCTGGATTGTTCAGCCCCGGCAGTGAGTTCTTTGGACGAAACGGCCAGCTGCTCCGATGTTTGCAGAACTTCAATGACCATGCTCCGTAAATTGGCTCTCATTTTATTAAAGCTGTTGGCCAGATCGCTAAGCTCATCACCGGCCTGATCAGCCGCCTCCGATGTAAAATCTCCATGCCCGGCCCGGTCCATAGCTATGGAAATAACGGATAATCTTTTTTTCAATCTTCTGGAGAACCACAGAGAAGCGAGTGCCGAAAGTGCGATCATCGCCATTAAGACGAAAATGAATATTTTCAGGAAAGAGTTTATCGTGTGGTCGATCATGTCTTGTGACGCGCCTACATAATAAATACCGACGATTTCCCCGTTCCCGCTCTTAATCGGCATGTATGCGGTTTGAAAGGTTCGACCGGCGACGTTAGCTTCACCGTAGTAGGGCTCTCCCTTCTTTAACACCACCTCCGCTACGGCTTCAGAGACTTGGGTTCCTACAGCGCGCTGCCCGTCCCTTATGACATTCGTAGCCACTCGCGTATCCCCTTGAAAGATGGTTACGGTATCTTTAGTTATATTGCCGATTTCGTCCACAAGCTCAAAGTTATCATTGATCACTGTCGCGCCTTTAACTAATTTTCCGTCCTTAACAGCCCAATCTCCGGCATGCTTGGTTGAAATATAACGGAAGCTTAATTCCAGATCTCCCTTTGCCTTTTCAATCGCGACTTCCTTGATGCCCACTTCGATTTGATGAATGACAACAGCCCCGGTTGTCACCGATAAAAATAAAATAATACCCAAAATGATCAAATTAATCTTTGTACCCAATTTAAATTTCCATTTTTTCTTATTCATAAGATGCCCCCTTATCTCTTTATATAAAATATTTGTCGACAATAACCACGTAAATCCTTAGTCATTCTTGATAAAGTTCATAAATTATTATTCATCCGTCGTTATATGTCTTACCATTGGACAATTGTCCATAAAAAAAGAGAAGCTTTCGCTTCTCTCTCGCTCCCTACAAGCCCATAGGAATGTGACCGGCGAGGATTATTTGATCTCCCATTGCAATGCAGGAATCGCGGTTTCCTTTTCAAAAGCGGCACCAAATTGATACAATACCGCCTCATCAAAAGGTCTCCCGATCAGCTGCATACCGATCGGTAAGCCCGTCTTGGAAAAACCGCATGGAATCGAAAGACTGGGCAGTCCCGTTAAATTGGTCGGTCCCGTTAACCGCAGCAGCGCGGCCCGTACCGGCTCGCTCTGTCCTTGAATGCGGATTTCCCTCTGCCCGATATCCGGAGGCAATATAGGGAGAGTTGGCGTAACCAACACATCCACCTGCTCGAAGGCACGACCAAAGGATTCCAGAGCGCGGCGGCGAATATCTTGTGCTTTCACGTATTCATACCCCTTGGGTTCCGCGCTTGCCTGAAGCCGCTCCAGCACTTCCGGATGATATTTTTCCGCAGAAGAATGGAGAAGCTTCTCATGAACGGCATAAGCTTCACTTTGGATCGTTTTCAGCTGAGCCCATGAAACTTCGGACAGCACCGGAATATCCACCGTTCGGATTTCTGCGCCCATGATTCTCAACAGATCGATGGCTTCCTCCATTTTGGCACGGATCTCGTCGTCAATAAGGTCAAAGAAGAAGCTTGATGGAATACCAACCGTCTTCCCGCGAATCGATTCCCCTATGTAACGCGCAAAATCCTCTCCCGGCTGCTGCACCGAATACGGATCCTCGGGATCGTGGCCGGCTAAGATGCCCAGCATCTCCGCGTTATCCTGAACGGTCCTTGTCATCGGTCCGATATGGTCCAGCGTGTATCCCAGCGGATAAACTCCGTGTTTGCTTACTCTTCCGAAGGTAGGCTTCATTCCGACAATACCGCAAGCCGAGGAAGGGATCCGGATGGAGCCGCCGGTATCGGTTCCTAAGGCTCCGAAGCAGAGCGCCGAAGCGACGGCCGCCCCGGAGCCGCTGCTGGACCCTCCGGACATTTTGGACGTATCATAGGGATTGCGCACCGGGCCGAAATAAGAAACATCCCCCATCGATCCATAGGCAAATTCATGTGTATTTAGTTTTCCGATCACGATGGCGCCGGCCTGCTTTAATTTGCGGACCACGCTGGCGTCCGCATCGGGTATAAAGTCCTTGTAGATCTCAGAGCCCATGGTCGTTTTTATACCTTTGGTGTAAATCAAATCCTTTAGTCCGACAGGAATCCCGTGGAGCGACCCTCTGTATTGACCCGCCATGATTTCAGCTTCGGCCTGCACGGCCTGTTCAAGAGCTTCCTCCGCAGCAACCGTAATAAAAGCATTGAGCACCGGATTGACGGTTTCTATTCTTTGCAGCAGCGGATTAACAATATCCTTCGGGGATACCTCCTTACTGCGAATCTTCTTCGAAAGCGTCGTGATATCGAGCTTTAACAGATTAGAATCGGACATTGTAAATCTCCTCTCACCTTAGATTGGAAAACCCCCGTATGCACGAGGGTTACCCTGGTATATATAAATATTTAGCGATTAGGCTGTTTTTTCCCTTCTGCCCGGTTTCACAAAGATCATGGCTACCATACCCACCGCTGCAGCAACGGCAGCCGCCACAAACATGGCCGTATAGCCGCTGCTGGCAACCAGTACTCCGGTCAGCGTAGGAGCGACAATCGTTGCAATATTGGTGATAAAATGAGTCACTCCGCCGAACGTTCCCGCTCTGGATGGTTCGGTATCGATGATGACCGTCCAATACACGGAATTAGGCAAGAAGTTAAACGCGTTCCCGATGGCCATGAGCGCAAGCACGGCAGCTACGCTGTCGACCGTTGGAATCAGTATAAAGCAGATGGCCGTAAGAAGAAGGGAAACGACGGCCAAACCAGAGCGGGCGATGCGCAGGCTCCCTGTTCTCCGGCGAAGGTAATCGGAAATTTTCCCCCCGAGAAGTACGGTCACACAAGCACCGATCCAAGGAATCATACCTAAATACCACAGGGAAGATAATTTAAAATCAAAGGTGTCCTGCAAATACTTGGGTGTCCAGGTCAAAATCAAGAAGTTCACGTATTGAAAGGCGAAATATCCGATGGCGTTCATCACCAGAGTCGGATTTTTAAAGAAATGATACCATGGCACATGAACCTTCGAACCTTTATTTACGACCTGCTCGGTTTTCAACAAGCCTTCTTGGGAACGAATTTCAGCCAATTCCTCCTTGGATACCTTCGGATGATCTTCCGGGTTGTCGGTGAACATCTTCATCCAAATGACGACCCAAATGATGCCGATGATACCCAAAACAAGGAACATCTTTTTCCAGTCCATAATGGACAGCAATCCGACAGCTACCGGCGCTGTCAGCAAAGCGCCCAGCGGGGAGCCGAGCAATCCAAGCGCCGCGGCAAATCCTCTTTCTTTAGGAGCGGCCCAGTTGGCCATCGTGCGATTGATGGTTGAGAACAGCGGACCTTCCGCTAAACCGAACAGCACTCGAAACAAGGCAAAGCCGGCGATCGCCGAACCGCCGAAAAGGGTCATTCCGATATAACCGGCATAAGCGGTTCCTATCTCAAACACGGACCAAGCGATCCCCGCCGCAATCCAGACAAACTTCGGCCCCTTCTTATCGGCCAGCATCCCTCCAAACAGCGCCCCGAACATGTAACCGTAGCCAAAGTAACCCAGGATTTCACCCCATGACTTCGGGTTAAGACCGAATTCTGCGATAATCTCGGCTTGAGCATACGAAATCGCTCCACGGTCAATGTAGTTAATAACCGTCATAAATACGATCATGCTAAAAATCAAATACCTGTACTTCAATCCTCTCACTCCTTGTCTCTAGTATGCATTTTTTGCAAGCGCTTTCTTGATGCCGAACTTTTTAGCGCTTCATAACTTTACTTTTTATTTATAACAAGGCTTAGGGATTTAGACAATATGTCAAAAAACAAAAAACTATGCAGTATCGCATAGTTGTTTTATAAAAAACCTATTAAATTCAGGATTTTCAACTATATTTATGGTTCCCATTTTGTTATGCATTTATACATATATGATTATGCAAAAATGCATACTCGATCATTATACCTTCCATCGGCTTAATTTTCTGCTTACGGTGGATTGATTTACTCCTAACACTTCAGCGATTTTCGTGGTCGAATGATACCGTTTTTGAGCCAATTGCAGCAGCTCCTTTTCCACTAAATCGACCGCTTCCTTCAAAGGCATGATCTGATGAATCTGGATGCTTTTATACTCCTTGGCATTCATATTCACATAGTCGGGCAAATGTTCTTCATGAATCCAATCTTCTTCCGTTGTGACCAACAGTCTTTCGGTCATATTCTGCAGCTCGCGGACATTTCCTGGCCAGGCGTATTCCTGCATTTTTTTTAACACCAGAGGATTGAATTTTCTCTTTTGTCCGTACTTTCGGTTTAATTGATCTGTAAAATGAAGGATTAAGGGAATGATGTCCTCTTTGCGTTCGCGCAGCGGGGGAATGGCAATGGGAACCACATTCAGCTGGTAATACAGGTCTTTTCGAAAATTGCCGGACTGCACCTTCTGCCCGATGTCTTGTGTTGTAGCGGAAATGATTCTTACATTGACCTCAATGGAAGAGTTCCCCCCCATCCGCGTAACCCTTTTTTCCTGGATGGCACGAAGCAATTTCACTTGTAAAGGCGATGGAATTTCATCCACTTCATTCAGAAATAAAGTTCCTTCGTGGGCCATCTCCAAGCAGCCTGACTTCACTTCCGCCGCACGCTCGTCGCCAAACAATTCGGTCTCCAGCAATGGAGGTGGAATAGCCCCGCAATGAACGGTAATGAACGGCCCTTCATAACGATGACTCCATTTGTGGATATACGAGGCCATCACTTCTTTGCCAACTCCCGATTCACCTAACAGCAGTACACTGGAATCCACCTTGGCTACCTTTTGAGAGAAAGAAACGACCTTTCCCATTTGTTCGCTCCGGTAGATCATTTCCTTCTCGAATTCCTTTTTGGAACGCAGGTCCATAATTTCTTTCCGGTAGCTTTCCGTTAATTGCTTGAGCAATTCAATTTCGGATCGAAGCTGACTAATCTCCGTAATATCCCTTGAGGCATTGACAACACGAATAATACGCCCCTCATCATCTTTAATCGGGGTGCCGACGACCTTCAAGCGGCGGCCGGTCTTAGTCGTTTGAATCATCGAGACCTGTTCTTGCTTCTCCAGGACAAGACGGGTAATGGAAGGATAATATACCCCTTCTCTTTCCAGCTCATATACGCTTTTTCCTACCAGCTCTTCTTCCTTGTACCCCCATAACGTTTCGCATGCAGAACTAACCCGAAGCGTAATTCCCCGGCCATCGGATACATAAATCACATCATAAGAGATATCAAAAATAGCCTTCAAATCGAAATTCAGATTTTTATAAAAATCCAGCTCCTCGACGACCTCCTTTAACTCGGACGCCTGCTGAAATACCAATACGGTACCTTTCCCCTGATCCCGTAGAAAAAAGGGGATCTGCTGAGCGGCAAACGTTTGATCACCCAGCTTAAATTGAAAACTTCTTTTTTGATCGAAAGGCTCAATACTTAAATCCCGAAGTACATCCGGCAAAAACACATCCTTCTCAAGCTTCAGCGGAAAGCGCTCGGCAGCATAACGATTCATAAGAACAATCCGCTCATCCCGATCCATACACATAATTCCAAACGGCAGCAGTTCTAACGTTTCTTGCTCCAAACCTTTCATAAGCATTTCCTCCCCGAAACACGAAAAACCCTCAATATTCATCCGTCTATCTATGTTTCATTTACTCTAACACAAAATCAGATTTTGTTAAACGAGAAGACATTCCCTTACTTGTCATGTCCAAGCAAAGAATCAGACCATCCGTGAAGGAAGGCCTGATCCCATGCCAAAAAGATATGATGCCGGTTAAGCTTTTATTTTGAAGTCAAAATATGCCTTGGCATTATTATAGGAGATGCCTTGAACAATGCTGCCCAGAAGCTCCATATCATTGGGAACCTCCCCATGCTCAACCCATTCGCCCAGCAGATTACAAACCAGTCTTCTAAAGTATTCATGCCTTGTATAGGACAAGAAGCTTCTGGAATCGGTAAGCATGCCGACAAAACGGCTCAGCAATCCCACGTTAGCCAACGTCTTCATCTGCTCAAGCATGCCGTCCTTCGTATCGTTGTACCACCAGGCCGATCCCAGCTGCATTTTCCCGGGTATGCCGCCGCCTTGGAAGGATCCCATCACGGTAGCCAGCACATAGTTATCTTTAGGATTCAAAGAGTACAGAATCGTTTTATGCAGGGCATTTTCCTTCTCCAAGGCATCCAGTAATTTACCCAGCGGGTAAGCAGGAGAGCTGTCATTGATGGAGTCAAACCCCGTATCCGGACCGGCCTGTTCATACATCCGCGTGTTGTTGTTTCTCGATGCGTTGATATGGAATTGCGTAGCCCAACCCAGCTCTGCATAAATTTTGCCTAAGAAAATTAAGGTATACGTCTTGTACTTCTTCTCTTCCTCCAGGCTTACCGCTCTTCCTTGTAAAGCATAGGAAAAAATTTCTGCCGCTTCCTCTTTTGTCGTTTCCGCATAAGGCACGTAATCTAACGCATGGTCAGAAACCGTACCGCCCACGCTGTGGAAGTATCTGGCCCTTGAATCAAGTGCGGCCAAGAATTGATCGTAGTTGGTAATCGGCTGTCCCGAGGCTTGCGCCAGCTTCTCTACCCACGGCAAAAACGTGGCTCGATTGATTTCAAGACCCTTATCCGGTCTGAATGCAGGCAGAACGGTCACGTCGAAGTCGTTCTCTTCCTTCAGTTTGATATGATATTCCAGGGAATCGGCAGGATCGTCGGTTGTACAAACCACTTTTACGTTGGACTTTTTAATCAGGTCTCTGGCACCGAAGCCTCCTCCATCGAGTAAAGCGTTTACTTTTTCCCAAATGATCGGCGCATTTTTTTCATTGATCAAGTCATAGATGCCAAAAAAACGTTGAAGCTCCAGATGAGACCATTGATACAGCGGATTTCCGATCGTCATCGGTACGGTTTTAGCCCACGCCAGGAATTTATCATAGTCGCTGGCATCGCCGGTGATATACTTTTCTTCTATCCCGTTGGCTCTCATGACTCTCCATTTGTAGTGATCTCCGTACAGCCACACTTCCGTTAAATTTTTAAAGGTTTTGTTCTCATAGATTTCCTGAGGATTCAAATGGCAGTGGTAATCGATAATCGGCATTTCTTTGGCATAGTTGTTGTATAAATGAACTGCGGTACCGTTGGTTAACAAGAAATTTTCATCCAAAAATTGTTTCATAACCATTCCACCTTTACCGTTTATAGATTTATGTTCACGTGTGCTTTAATAGTACTGCTTTTATAGCTGCATTACAACATAAAATTGTTCACGTTAACATTTGGTTGTAGAAAAATGGGCTTCCGCCGTAAGCGAGGTGCATCTCAACCGCTTTCCTGAAAAAAAGAAGGGCCTGATTTGCTTTTTGAAATGGCAAATCAGGCCCTTCGCTGGTTCATTTATGAAAGCTCATTATGGTTTGACAAATACCGTTTTGATGGAAGTGAAAAATTCGATTGCCGCTTGGCCTTGTTCACGGGAATGGGAGCTCGATTGCTTCATTCCGCCGAACGGAGCCTGCAGCTCAACGCCCGCGCTTTCCGCATTGACACGGACGAGGCCCGCATCCATATCCTTGATGAAGTTGAGCATGTTGCCGATATTGCGGGTAAAGATGGATGCGCTGAGACCGAACTTCACGTCGTTGGCGATCTCAATGGCTTCCTCCATGGTATCTACCTTAATCAACGCAAGCACTGGTCCGAAAATTTCCTCCTGCGCAATGGTCATGTCGGACTTGACGTTCTCAAATACCGTCGGCTGTACATAGAAGCCGTTCTCCAGGCCTTCGCCTTCAGGTTGGCTGCCGCCGTGAAGAAGCGTGGCCCCTTCCTCTTTTCCTTTTTGAATATAAGACAGCACGGTATCCAATTGGCTTTGGCTCGCGCAAGGTCCCATCCATGTATCGTTTTGCAGCCCGTGACCGACTTTAATTTCTTTTACTTTGGCCACAAGCTTTTGTTTAAATTCCTCATATACGGCACTTTGAACGATGACACGGCTGGTTGCCGTACATTTTTGACCTGTGGAGCGAAGTCCCCCGCTGATGGTCGCATCCACCGCGAGATCCAGGTCCGCATCGTCGGCCACGATCACAGGATTTTTACCGCCCATCTCCAGCTGATATTTGGCACCGCGCGCAAGCGCTCCCTGTCCGACCATTTTACCTACGTTGTCGGAACCGGTGAAGGTAATGCCGTTAATATCCGGATGATCGATAATGCCCTGACCGATGACAGAGCCGTTGCCTGTGACCATATTCAGTACACCTGCAGGCAGTCCCGCTTCGGCCATACATTCGACCACTTTGGCTGCGGTGACAGCCGTTTCCTGGGCCGGCTTGAGCACTACGGTATTCCCGTATACGAGCGCCGGCGCCATTTTCCAGATCGGAATAGCCACAGGGAAGTTCCAAGGCGTGATGACACCAACCACTCCAAGCGGAGCGCGTGTGGTGAACATCAAAGCATCCGCATCCGTTGACGGAATCACATCCCCGTTCTTGCGCATGCCTTCGCCGGCATAATAACGCAAAATCGCAATACCGCGGGCCGTTTCGCCCTTGGCTTCAGGGAAGGTCTTGCCCATTTCCCTTGTCATCGTTTCCGCCACTTCATCGATGCGCTTTTCCAAGGCATTCGCCATTTTGTACAAGTACTCACCGCGCGCCGGAGCGGATAGCTTTCTCCACGGCGTGGAAGCTTTTTTCGCAGCAGCTACGGCGCGGTCCAGGTCCTCTTTGCCGGATTTTTGAATGTAGCCGACAATTTCATTTTTATTTGCGGGGTTGATGCTCGCGTCCGTTTTGCCGGTAGAGGCAGCAATCCACTCCCCATTGATAAAGTTCAAATACGTTTTGGCTTCTGTTTGTACAGTCATTGTCTATCTTCTCCTTCCGAATATGAAATTAAAATGTTGGGCTGATGCGTCAAATACCGGAGTCATGCTGCTTGATAACACGATTTCCTTGTTTATTCAGCTTGCCCTGCAGCTGCTTTATTGGCCTTTAACGAAGTTTGTCAGTACGCCGATCCCGGAGACTTCACTTTCAATGCGGTCGCCATCCTGCAGCGTGAACTCGTTGGGAGGAACGATGCAGGTTCCGGTAAGAAGGACTGTCCCTTCAAAGATTTCATTATCTCTGATCAGGAAGGATACCAGCTCCTCGAGCTTTCTCTTTAACTGTCCGGTGCTTGCCGTACCGTCAACCACCTTTTCATTATTGCGGTAAATGCGGCATGCAATCTCGAACTTGTACGGATCCTCAACCGTTTCCGCCAAAAGGATGGCCGGCCCGATGGAGCACGATCGTTTCCAAACCTTCGCCTGCGGAAGATAGAGCGGGTTCTCTCCTTCAATGTCACGGCAGCTCATATCGTTGCCGACAGTATAGCCCAGAATCGTGCCTTTGCTGTCGATAACAAGTCCCAGCTCGGTTTCTGGAATTTGCCAGTTGGAGTCGCTGCGCAGGTATACATCGTCATTGGGACCTACGGTTCGTGCCGCAGTCGATTTAAAGAAAATTTCCGGACGCTCGGCATCGTATACTTTATCATAGAACGTTGTGGCATCCAGCTTGCCGCCGGTAGCCTCATAGTTTCTGGCTTCCTTGCTGCGGGCATAGGTAACGCCGGACGCCCATACTTCAGGGGCTTCAATCGGCACCAGCAGGCGAAGCTTGTCGAACGCCGTTGACAGCGGGCTGCCGGACTCCATGTCGCGCGATACAAGCTTTAACGGAGTCGTTCCCTGTGCCTTAGCGGCGTCCACCAGCTCCATAAAACCTTGATACGGCAGTGCAAATACTTGATTGTCGTTGGTTAATGCACCAACCGTAGGTACATCAGAATCGTTTAAAAATCGAATGATACGCATAAAATAGCCTCCCAAGTTAGTATATATTGAATTCCTTCAGATGCTTAGTACACTTCTTTTACATGATGAAATGAAGGAATGCCGAATCCCATCTGATCTGAAATTTCCTCTGCGGCCTGCTGCAGGGATTTTACGTGCTCCATCAGCTCCGCATCATTAACGCGTGCGATGAGCGTTGACATACTGATTGCAGCGATAACTTGCCCTGTATGATCCCTTACCGGTACGGCTATGCAGCGCACACCGGGCTCATTTTCTTCATTGTCTACGGAATAGCCTTGTCCGCGTACCTTTTCCAGTTCCTGCATAAAATAAGATTCATTCATAATGGTTTTGGGCGTATGTGACTTATAGACATAGCCTTTAAGCAATTGTTTTAACTCCTTCGGTTCCTTAAAAGCGATGAGTGCCTTGCCAACCGCGCTGCAGTGGATTGGAATTCGCTTGCCGATACGCGAATACCGGATAATGGCCTTGGGACCTTCCACTTTATCGATGTACACGCCCTCTTTGCCGTCCAGGATAACCAAATTCGTCGTCTGTCCCGAGCTGTTCGATAATTGGATCAGGTGCTTTCTTACTACATTCCGAATATCGAGATTATGCATGACGATGGTCCCTCTCTCAAGCAGCTTCATGCCCAAGCGGTATTTTCCGCTCTCGGGATTTTGTTCAATATAGCGATGAACCTGAAGCGTCTTTAAGAGAGAATGAACGGTACTCTTGTGCAGAACCATGCGATCGCTGATTTCAGTGATTTTCAACTCGGTATCATACTCATCGAACAAATCCAAAATCAAAAGTGCGCGTTCTACAGCTTGAATCATCGGCATGTTTGTTCACCCTTTTTACGGAAACCTTTCATTTTACTCGATGACAGGAACACCCAAGCCTGCAGCGCCTTTTTCCGAGGTTTTCAAATCAGGACTGTACCGCTTGATCATATCCAAACCGATTCTTGCGCGTCTGACGCGCTCTTTGCACAGTGCAATCGACGTTTGCTCCAAATGCGTGCCGGAAGGGTAAATGTTAGGCGAGTTGCGCAATCCGAATTTAATATATACCGGAGCGGCTACACGGATGATTTCCGGAATTTCGTAATGCCGGATAAATCCGCCGATATCGTCCGGAACTTCCACGTATATGTCGATCGGAATATCAATGGCCTGACGAATCGCAGCAAGACGGGCCAGGGTAAGGTCGGTCGGAACGTTATAGGTGTCAGCCCCTACGCTTTCGATCAGTTTAATGGAAACGGGGTTGGCCTGCGCCATTTGCACGGAAATTTTCACAACCAGATCTTCCGGCAGCTCGCCCTTCTTTTTAAACTCATTGACAAGCCAAAGCAGCCCTTCATCCGCTACGAGAATACTGCGAATGCCCATGTCGCAGGCCCGCTTAATATCCTCGATCGAATAAACGAGCTGGTCCATGCTTTCTACACGAAGCCCGATGACCTTTCCCGCACTGGCCCAAGGCATAGCGGTGGTATCCCATGTGCCGCGAGGTCCAACAAACAAGCTGACCTCAAGATTTTCGCGTTTGCCGATTTCCGCCATTTGCTTCAGTTCTTCATCTGTAAGAAGCATGATGCCGCTGCCTTGTGATACGCGATGAATCGTTACATCATACTGCTTGCAGGCTTCAATCACCGCTTCAAAGGAAGCAGGTCCTTCGACACTGGGAATTTCAACACGGTATTGAGCGCCATCCGGAAACGTCTTAGTGGAGGATGGCAGATCATGAAGATCACCACGCGGAAATCCGAGTTGTTCAATAAAATCACGAGTTTTTTTCAAGGGTCGCATCTCCTTTTGCATTCTTATGATTTAAATCGTGCGGAATTTGTCGTTAAAACGTTTTAATCATGTCGTTTAACGACAGCATCCATGGATGCTGGTTCCGACACGATATCCATCCGTTGTTGCTCCCGTTTCAGGAAGCATGTTTAGTAAAATAGGTGGGGAGACCGTTATCCAGCTCCCCCACCATAACTACACCCATACTTGCAATGATGGAGTTTAAAATTTATTTCCCACGCGCTTTGTTTACTTCGTCGTACATTTCTTTAACTAAAGCCTCGCCTAAATCTTTGGAGAAAGTATCAAGGACAGGCTTGACGATTTCCTGCATTTTCGCTCTGTCTTCCGGTTTTACCTCATTTACCGCGATCCCTTTAGACTTCAGGTTTTCAAGAGATTTCTTGTTTTGCTCCCGGTTCTTTTCGCGTTGGAATTTACCTGCTTCCGCAGCTGCGTCCTGCATAATCTTTTGTTCATCCGGAGTCAGACCGTCCCAGAACTTTTTGCTGACAAGAAATACGAATGGCGTATAGACGTGGTTCGTCAGACTCAAGTATTTCTGCACTTCATAGAACTTGTTGGATTCGATCGTCGGCAGCGGATTTTCTTGACCGTCAACCGTTTTGCCTTCCAATGCGCTGAATACCTCAGAGAACGGCATTGGGGTCGGATTCGCGCCTAGTGCACTGAATGCTTCAATATGCACTTTACTTTGCAGCGTGCGAATCTTCAGTCCCTGGAAGTCTGCGGCAGTCGCAACCGGCTTCTTGCTGTTGGTCAAATTACGGAATCCGTTCTCCCAATAGCCTAAACCAATGAGTCCTTGCTGCGGCAGCAGATCAAGTAATTTTTTTCCTACAGGTCCATCAAGCACCGTATCCGCTTCTTTTTCGTTATTGAATACGAACGGGTAGTCAAATACGCCGAATTCTTTCACCATAGAGGTCAGCGGAGAAGTCGAAGGAATCGTGATCTCCTGCGTACCGGCTTTTAACGCATTGGTCATTTTTAAATCGTCGCCCAATTGAGCCGCAAAGTACGTTTGCACCTTCATGCTTCCGCCGCTCTTCTGCTCCACCAGCTCGGCGAATTTCTTCAGACCCTGACCCTGCGGATGATCCTCATTCAATCCGATTCCCGCTTTGATGGTATGAGTTTTCTTCTCCGGTGTAGACGCCGGGGTACCCGAATTGCCCTGTGAAGCGTTGTTGCTCGCCGTACCCCCGCCGCAGGCGCTGACTACAAGCAGGCTGGGCAGTGTAATGCCGAGCATCGCTTTTTTGAACCACTTCATGTACCATTCCCCCATTATGATTTTTTTGTTTATCGGTTAAAAGCTTTGGTAACGCTGCTCCGGTTGAGAAGGCTTCAGCTCTACCCGCTCTTTTACCTTTTGGTTCACGAGATACTTCGGATATTCCCCAGCGATCAATACATCGACTACGCCCATGGCCGCTTTGGAGCGCATCTCCTGCGCCGCTTCCTCCGAGTACCAGGCCACGTGAGGCGTTAGAATAACGTTATCCATCGACAGAAGCGGATGATCCTGTGCAATCGGCTCTTCTTCCACAACGTCCAGCGCCGCTCCCGCAATTTGTCCTTTGCTTAAGGCGTCGACCAGCGCTTTTTCGTTAATGACCGGTCCGCGGGACGTATTGATGATAATGGCGTCTTTCTTCATCTGGGCAAATTGCTTCTCACCGATCATCCCGCGTGTGGCCTCCATGAGCGGAGCATGCACGGAAATAAAATCGGATTGAGCGCACAGCTCATCGAGCTCAACCAGCGTAACCCCTTTTTCTTCCGCCAAATGCTTCGGATAAAACGGATCATAGGCAAGGATGTTCAAGCCGAGCGGCTTCACTTTTTCCGCAAGCATCTGCGGGATTTTACCGAAGCCGACTAATCCGATCGTTCTTCCGCGGAGACGGTAAATCGGCTGGGTCACTTTGAAGTCCCAATTGCCGTTTTTCACGTGCTGGTTCGCCAGCGTAACCTTTCGGGTCCAGCTCAGCAGCAGCGCCAGCGCATGGTCGGCTACTTCATCCATGCAGTAATCCGGCACGTTGGCCACGCAGATCCCTTTTTCCGTAGCCGCCTCCAGGTCGATCGTGTTCACGCCTACGCCATAGCGCGTGATGACTTTACAATTTTCCAGCGCTTCGATCACCTTGCGGCTAACCGGTGCATATTGGTTGATCAGCGCATCCGCGTCACGGCAAACGGCAATCATATCTTCCTCGGTTCTGCATTGGGCGGGAACGAGTTCAATGGCTTCATGCTGAAGCAGTACGTTTTCCTCAAAGCGTAAATCTGCATACTCCCAATCGGTAACGACAACTTTCCATTTTTTCATCTCTTATTTCCTCCTCTATGATGTAAACCATTCAAGCGGAACCAACACAATCTGCGGGAATAAGGTGAGCAAAATAAGCACCACGACTTCGACCAGCAAGAACGGCCAGACGCCTTTTACAATGTCTTCCATGCTGAGCTTTCCGACACCGGCGGCCACGTTTAGCACCGTTCCTACCGGAGGTGTAATCAGACCAATCGAGCAGTTCAGTACGAATAATATTCCGAAAAGCACCGGGTCGATTCCTGCAGCGACGACGATCGGCATCAGTACCGGCGTCAGAATCAGAATCGTAGGCGTCAAATCCATCGCCGTACCGACCAGGAAAACCACAAGGTTAATCACCATGAGTAAGAGCAGTTGATTTTCCATGAGCGGTCCGAGCATGTTCGTCAATTCATTAGGAATGTTGGCTACGGTGATCAACCAGGATGATACCAATGCAGCCGCTGCAAGGAACATGACGACACTCGTCGTTTTGCCCGCTGCCACCAGCACGTGGTACAAATCTTTAAGCTTAAGCTCACGATAAACCACAAGGCCGACAAACAGTGCATAGAAGGCTGCAACAACGGCCGCTTCTGTCGGAGTAAAGGCTCCCCCGCGTAAGCCTGCAATAATGATGACCGGCAAAATCAATGCCCATATCGCACTAACCGAGGCCTTAAGAATCTCTTTCCCCGATTTTTTCGGGTACACTTTGTAATTATCCTTGCGTACGATCAAAAACCAAGCGAGAGCCAAACCGACTCCAAGCATTAAACCCGGGACAATACCGGCCATAAACAATTTGGTAATCGAAACACCGCTGGTCACACCAAAAATGATCATAGGAATACTTGGCGGGATGGTCGGCGCAATGATTCCCCCGGCTGCAATCAAGCCTGCGGAGCGGTTTTTGTTATACCCTGCCGCCACCATCATAGGAATTAAGATCGCCCCGAGTGCTGCCGTGTCCGCCACAGCAGAACCGGAAAGCCCAGCAAACATTACGCTTCCGATGATGGCTACGTAACCGAGGCCGCCTTTGATATGACCGACGAGCGCCATAGCGAAGTCAATGATCCGCTTGGAAATACCGCCTGCATTCATCAGCTCCCCCGCAAGGATAAAGAACGGAATCGCCAGCAGCGGGAAGTTGTCGGCACCGTCGATCAAGTTTTGGGCCATAATCTGACTGTCGAAAATATCCATTGAAAGCATTAACACCATTCCGCTTACGAGAAGCGAAAACGCAATCGGAATGCCGAGCGCCATAGCGCCAAGCAAAGAACCAAGAAAGATGGCAACGGTCATCTTGGCACCTCCTTATTCGAAGGAGGATTAACATGCGTCATGATTTCTTCCGATTCTTGGGACTTCATGTATTTATCAATGTCCTCTTTACCTAATAGCACACGGTATAATTTCAATAGGATGATCACGGCCATGCCTATACCCATCACAATACCCGTACCGTAAATCATTGTGATCGGCAGGCCGGTCGCCGGCGCCGTACTGCCGGAGTTCAGCAGCGTTATTTTCCAGCTTCCTTCAACAACCAGGAACAGGACGGTAAGCACAATGATATTACCGATGATAAATACGACCATTTTCAGGGGTCTCGGCAGTCTTTTGGTCAGCATGTCGACACCTAAATGCGCATTGTCCTTAAGTGCGACGACTGCGCCGAGAAGCACGAGCCAGATAAACAAGAATCTGGCCATCTCCTCGGACCATGTAATCCCGGAGTTAAACAAGTAGCGCAGCACGACATTTCCGAATACCAGGATAGCCATGAGCGATAGAGCAAAAGCGATGAAAGCGTGAAATAGATGCTCAACAGCTTTTCCTACTTTATTCACGCGGATTTCCCTCCTCTGTTGTTATAAAAGATCTTGTTGTTAAGGTCATTCTAAGTCGCAAGCGGTTTAAAGCGGTCATTTTTTTATAACATCAGAAGGCTGGTACCGCATTCTGATGTTATAAAAAAAGCTGCTGTTTGAAGCCATGAAGGGTCTGGGCCAACCAGACCCTTCGTCGCTTGCTCCATTTGTTGTTATTTTGCTGCGGCCTTAACCTTTTCTACCATTTCTTTACCCCAAGGATATTTCTTGTAGAATTCCTCGTACAGCGGAGCTGCGGCATCCTGCATCGCCTTCTTGAGGTTGTCGTCCGGCGTTACAAACTGCAAGCCCTTTTCCTGCAGGAATTTCTTATCTGCTTCAAAGCTGTCTTCAAGCAGCTTCCACTCGTGGCTCGCCGATTCTTTCGCTGCATCCTCGATAACCTTCTGCTGTTCAGGCGTCAGGCCATCCCAGAATTTCTTGTTGATGATGTACATATTAGGACTGAACATATGATTGGATTCCAATACATATTTTTGAACCTCATACCAGCCGGATGCGCGAAGCGTAGCGATCGGGTTGTCCTGACCGTCAACGACCTTTTGCTCCAGTGCGGTAAATACCTCGGAAATCGGCAGCGGGGATACATTGGCTCCCAGAGCTTGCCCCAGCGCGATGTAGTTCGGAATGTTAGGCATACGCAGGCGGAAGCCTTTGAAATCCTCAATGCTGTTTAGCGGTTTGTTGCTTGAGAACATCCGGAAGCCGTTAGCGCTCCAAGCGAGCACCTTCACGCCATGCTTGCTCTCCATATCCTCGGACATCTCTAGACCGATCGGACCGTCAAATACTTTTTTGGCATGGGCGAAATTTTCAAAAAGGAACGGCCATTCGCCAACCTGCATTTTCTCAATATCAGCTTGCATGATCAGTCCCGGGATTCCCATCTCGATCGTACCGCTGCGAACCCCGTTATAAAATTCTTTCTCAGCGCCAAGCTTGTTGTTTTCAAAAATTTCGACTTTCAGCGTACCATTCGAATTTTTCTCGACCAAAGGCTTAAATTTCTCACGCAGAGCAACGTTTTGAGGATGTTCGGCTGCAAAGTAATTCGCTACTTTGATCGTTTTCGTCGCTTGACCCGAATTCCCCGCATTACCCGATGATCCCGAGCCCGTACTGGCTCCTTGATTTCCCCCTCCGCAGCCCGCCAGAACAACGGAAGCGGTCAGAAGAAGAACGGCTGTCATTTTAAAACCTCTTTTGACTTTCATAAATGACACTCCCCTTTAATAAAGTTTGAAGCTTATATTATTTCTAGAAATCTTAATGTCGATTTCCAGTAAATAATCAATATGAAAGCGGTTAAATTTCTTTCAGTTGTTTTATATTATAGAACAATGTTTTGATTCTAGCTTGTAAAGATATGTACTTGAGTTCTAAGATACCTAATCGAAACATTAAGGCTTTACGGGAAGGTGCTGCAGTTCATCAAGGAGAAGTATTTCGATGTTGTTTTATAATATAGAACGACGTTTTATATACATGTGCTGAAAACGCTTTAAATGAACTATATACCATGCCGATAACTTTTGTCAAACATTAAATTTTTCATACGGAAGCCCTGCAAGGGCCTGATGGATGATGGCCGGCCGCAGATCGGACAAGACCCATCGGCTTGCAGGGCTAAACGTACTGCAGCTGTACTTATTCGACCGTCATGTTCCCTTTGAACGAATCAAGACAGGCTTTGCAAATGCATGAGACCCCTAACTGCCGCGGCGGCACAAGGTCAAAAATGGCTTGGGAAAAAACGCTTTGCCGCACCAGCATGTCCCGTGAAGCCGACCTGCCAGATTGCCGCAATGATTGTCTTTACCGCAAATCGGACAGCTCCGGGCATTTTCATTTTCTTTGACCACGAACGGCACCTACTCTGTACGAATTACCGCATGCTTGCGCAGTGCGTCTCCATCCGTCCGGTACAGCTGATTTAGTAATTCCGTCTGAAAAGTCCCGGGGCGATCGAGGCCGGATACTTCTACAGCCTTCTCGGCAGCCACGCCGTAATAAGCGAGGGCTGATACCGCAGCCCATGCCAGATCCTTCTCTACAGCCGCAAAAGCGCCGATTACCGAGGTTAACAAACAGCCCGTTCCGGTGACTTTCGTAAGCAAAGGGGTGCCGTTGCTGACTTTATAGACGACCTTGCCGTCACTTACGATATCGTCCTTCCCGGTTACGACCGCCACGGTCCCCAACGTCCGGGCCGCTTTACGGGCAAGCTCCGCCGCATCGCCTCCCGCTTCGGCAGCATCGACGCCCTTGATGCTCCACGCTTCCCCAATGACATTCGCCACTTCGGCCGCGTTCCCCCTAAGAATCGAGACGTTGATTTCCCTCATGATACGGCGGGCCGCTTCCGTTCGATAAGGAGTAGCTCCCGCTCCTACCGGGTCGAACACCACGGGTACTTGATGCTCATTGGCCGATTTGCCGGCAGCCAGCATCGCATAGACGACCTCCTCATCCAGCGTCCCCATATTCAATACCAACGCTCCGGCAATTTGGGCCATATCGGCCACTTCCTCTTTGGCATAAGCCATGACGGGAGAAGCGCCTAAGGCCAGCAGCCCGTTGGCCGTGAAGTTCGTCACAACGACATTGGTAATATTGTGTACCAGCGGGTTCTTTTCCCGCACCTTTTCCAAGGATGTGACTGCTTTTTGGATATCCATCCGATAACCTCCTTGCACGTTTTGATCAATGCATCGTCAATCCGCCGTCCACTCTTAAACATTGGCCGGTAATAAAGGCCGCCCATTCCGAGGAAAAAAACAAAACGGCCCCCGTAATATCATTCGGAGAAGCCAGCCTTCCCATCGGCGTCAGACGGACGAGCGCATTCCTGACATCTTCTTTCGTCTCCCGGCTTGAGTCGGTAGGGTACGTCAATCCGGGCGCCACACAGTTGACCGTAATTCCGAAAGCTCCAAGCTCGGCAGCCAGATTGCGGCTGTAGCCAAGCAGGGCCGATTTGGCCGTGGTGTAGTCATGATACGGAACAACGGGAAAATCAATCAGATTGGTCGTCATATTCACGATCCGGCCGCTGTTTCGTTCTTTCATGTGGGGAATCACCGCTTTGCAAACCTGAAACGCACCGCCCAAACTGCCGTCCAGCTGTCTTTGATAGTCGTCCCATTCGATATCCCAAGCGGTTTGGCGCTGCTTAGGGTTGAAGCTGTAGTGACTGAGCGCATTATTGACGACGATATCGATTCCGCCGAACGCCTCCACCGCCTCGGAAACCATCCGCTGCACCGATGCCCCGTCGGTTACATCGGCCTGCAGGGCGACGGCCTCTCCTCCCGTCTGACGGATGTGCTCCACCACTTCCGCCGCCGCTTTTTCATTGCTGATATAGTTAACGATAACCAAGGCTCCCAGAGCGCCGAATGCCTTGGCAATACTTGCTCCGATGCCCCGGCTCGCGCCCGTGACCAAAACCGTTTTTCCTGCAAAGTCCATTCGTATCCCCCTCTATTCCACATCGGGATCGTATCGTTCGGCATCCCGCTCCGCGCTTCGCTCCAAATCCACCCATCGGACCAAATCGAGCAGATTCAGGCGGCCGTCATGGTGCCAGCCTGAGGGTGTCCGCGGCATCTCCCCGATCGCGCAGATGCGGGTAGCGCCGTACATGCCGAGCAGCCCCGCCATCGGCTCTAACCGGTCCGGTCCGACGGCAAGGCCCACTGTCTGCAAATATTCCCGGTAAGACCGGATTTGATCGGCGGCCGTCTCCAAGGATTCGCACGCAAACACATGGATCGTCCGGTTCAACGGAGAAGCCTCGAAGCCGGGCCGTCCATGATAAATGACCGTCCAGTCCGTTCCCGTCCGACTCGTATAAACCGCAACAGACTCTCCCCGCAAGCACATCATTTCGAACCGCTGTCTTACCGCGTGAATGGCCATCGATTCTTCGTCGGACAGTAGTGCTCTAGGCTTCTTCTCGTGATAGCGCTCCATCTCGGAAGCGAGCAGCTGCCCGAACTGCCGCGGCGATACCGCGCCGCCTTCTTCGACGAATACACTGTGGGGGGCCAAGCAGCCCTGCTGATCATAAACCGAAGCATCCTCCGCCAGCCTGCGTGCCGTTTCCTGGTACCGGTCTGCGGTCAGCGCCTCCTGCCCGATCATCGCGAAGCTGATCTTATGGCCGTAGCTGACAAAGCGCTTGGTCCCGGGCACTCTCGACCGCAGCTTTTCCACCGTTTCCTGCGAGCCGTAAGCGACGACCGCTTCCGCCGCCGCGATGACCGGCTGCTCCAGCTCTTCATTCCCGCCCTTCCATGGCAGTACGGCAAGGCAGTCCGCAAGCGCAGGATCGACTTCCGCCAACGATTCGGCAAACAGCACGGCCATCAGCGGCTCAGCCGAGGAGGTCTTGCCCAGATTGGCCGATTTCAATAATATGCCCATGACCAGACTCCAGATCGGAAGCCCGGGCACATTGCCGGAAAAAACGTGAAATAACAGCTCGGGCCCGTATGCCCGGCTCATTCCGCCGTTTTTCCGCGGCCGGAATTCATCCAGTACCGCCGAAGCATCGAATTCCTCGTCCAGAAAGCGAAGCAGCTCCTTCCGGCGAAAGGTCCGGAAGAAGCGCTTGAGTTCGAGCCGAATCATTTCCCCGTCGTAGCCCGTAATGACCGGAAGCCAAGCCTCCGCCAACCGGCGGAGGTCATAGTCCGGGTCCAACCATTTGCGCACGGCCAGGTCCAATCGCTCAACAATTTGTTCTGTTCTTAAGCGGGACAGGTAGTCCCTTCGCCTCACGGAAATTTCCCGCGCAATGTCCGTGATCAACTCCGGCGTCAATATTGGGTACTGCAGAACAAGTGTTCCCTGAGGTCCATCGAGATGCCGCTCCGTGAATGAGGCCAGCCGGATTACGCTTGGGACTTTATATGCGGGCCTTACGACCACCTTCTCCAATGCGCTCATGCTCTCACCTACTTCTTATTCGAGCTCAACAGCTGATCGACGGCTATGGAGCAGCCGCGGGCTTCCGAGCCTTTGATCCGGCCCAGCAGGTTAAGCCCGTGTTCATTTTTATACCCCATATCCTCCGTGAGAACAGCCAATGCCGAATTCCAATTGCACAGATCATAGTGGGCCAATACACCGGTTTGCCCATCAGGTACCGGATCCAATGTATCGGGGTGAAGAACGAGTGTCCGAATCCAGGGCGGATTCGCTTTTTCATGCACGGCTCGCCCCGTCAGTATGCGGCTGCGTATCGTTTGATCATAGATTTGGGAGCTGAGCTCCGTCATCCCGTACATATTGATGCAGAACTCGCGCTCTAGGCCAAAATGCCCTTCGATCTTTTGGTAAAGCTCCTCCGCGGTAATTTCGCGGGACTGTCCCTTCAGACCGCCGGTGTCAAAAAGACGGCTCCCCTCCGGAAGCTCGACTCGATAGCCATATGCCGCACAGTAATCCAGCAAATGCACATAAGCAAAGGTCGCCCCGATCAGAAGCACCGGTTCGTTACGGGCAGCACATTCCTGCAGCGTCGCAAGAGCCCCTTCCATATCCAAACCGTTGTCTTGCGAGTAAAAATAGCGGCTTCCGGGTGTACCGTAATGCTCCACAGCCTTCGTCAAATAACGGGAGAGGGAAGAATTGCGATTCACGTCGGCTGCCGGAGACAGCACCAGCACGGTGATCCGTTCACGATCCGGAAGCACATAATGTTTGAAAGGAGGTGCCATCGAGGCATCCCATACCTCCAAGGTCGGATGGTAATGCCTTCCCCGCTTGTCCGCATTCGTCGTTCCGCTGGTCATGAATACGGCTTCCGCTTCCTCCGCAGGCTCGCACGATAGCGTCAGCTCTTTGAACGCCTGAATCGGGATCGGCGGAATGTCCCGCCAATCCTTTACCGTTAATGGAGATTTACGCCTGGCTTGGGCATATTTCTTGTACGCTGCATTGTGTTGAAATTGATAGCGAAACAGCTTTAAAGCCGTCTCCTGAAACAAAGCCTCCGATTCGGCCTCCGTCACATCTCCTGCCGAGAAGCGCTCGATATATTCCAAAATATGCTGTACGATTTCTTTCGATTCCGCCTTCAATGTGCATCCCCCTCCCTATAGCACGGTTCCCATATGGACTAATATGGATGCCGGACCGCATCTGTGCGGCTACTTCTTCGGAACTAGGTCGTTCGTTACGATATCGCCAAGATTCAAGTTATTCTGGATCAGACCTAGCTTCTTATATACCTCGGCACCTTGCTGCAGTACCGACGCATCCAGCCAACCGAGTCCGTTTTTGTCCGTATCTGCGGATACTGTGGATGCATTGCGCAGCTTGATGATTTCCACATTGCGGGCTTTATCTTTTCCGTCGATCGCTTTGGTCACAGCTAATTCAGCCGCCGCATCCGGATTTTGAATCATCCACTCGGCGCTTTTTTTGTACACCTCAAGGAAATTTTTCAGCATTTCTTTCTTCTGCTGGAAGGTCTCCTCGGTTACAACGAATACGTCGCTGGGTACGTTCAAGGAGTCCTTCACGTTGATTACATTCACTTCTCCGAGTCCCTTCAGCTTCGCATCGGCCAGACCGGTATCCGTAGCCGCCGTAGCATCAACCTGCCCTTGAATCAGAGGAGCAAAATTGGAAACGCCGGTTTCCACGAGCGTGACATCCTTCTCCGTTAAGCCCGCCTGATTCAGAACGACCAGCAGGTTATGCCGGGTGCCGCTGGACAAGCTGTATACGCCGATTTTTTTGCCTTTGAGATCCTTGGGCTCCTGAATGTTCTTATCCTTCAAAGACACGATATTGAATACGTTTTGAGGATAAATATTATAAATAACGTGCAGCTTCTCGCCTTTATCTAGTGCAAAGTACAGGGACCCCGGATCGGTAAACGCAATGTCGGCCTGCTTGGACAGGATGTTCTTAATCGCATCTCCGCCCCCGGCTCCCGGAACAAAAGTAAAATCGATGCCCTTTTCCTTAAACCAGCCCTGCTCCTCGGCATGATAAAGATTCGTCTGTTCGGTGATCGGCTTGCTCCAGCTGGCCATGACGACCTTTTGCGTTTGCGCCGGCGCTTGAGCGGCCGGTGGAGCCGAATTGGCATCATGGGACGACGAGGTGCCGCAGGCCGATAACAGCAGGCTCCCCGCCAACATCATGGCTGCAATCGAATATTTTTTCATTGATCTTTCTCCCTTTTATATGGTTTTAGCTTGATCCTCTCAACAACAATAACGATCTGATACAGGGCCATGCCGAGCACGGTGAGCAGCAGCAGTACGGCGAACATCAGAGGTGTATCCATCATCCCCTGGGAGGCGATGATCAGCGCCCCGAGGCCTTGGTTGCCCCCGATAAACTCACCGACCACCGCCCCCACCACGGCCAGCACCACAGCGACGCGAAGTCCTGAAAGAATTCCGGGCAAGCCCGCCGGAAGCTTCAGCCGGAGCAACGTCTGCCAGCGGGAGGCGCCCAGCACCCGGAACAAGTCCCGCTTCAACGGGTCTACGTAGTGAATCGCGGTAACGGTGCTTTCCAGCAGAGGAAAGAAGGAAATCAGCGCCGTGATGACGACTTTGGGGGTTGTCCCGAATCCGAACCAGATCATAAACAGCGGAGCCAGAGCCAGCTTGGGCACGGCTTGACTGGCCACGACATAAGGGGATAACAGCCGTCTTAACCACGCCCATTCGCCCATCCCGATCCCGCAAAGAACCCCGAACAAGCCGCCCAGCAGCAAGCCGAGTACAATCTCAAGCAGCGTTTGGCCGATATGTTTTGTAAAATATCCCGTAACCAAGCCCGTCCACAGGGTATCGGCTATGACCGACGGAGCAGGCAGTACCAGCTCCGAAACCCCGCTGGAACGGACAAAGCCTTCCCATGCGGCGATCAGCAGTACAAAAAGCCCGAACGGAAGAACTGCATTCCGAATCACTTCCGGCCTCCTCCTTCCATCGCCTGTCTCACCGCCAGACAAACCCGGTTAAATTCGCTGTCATAGCGCATTTCATAATGGCGCTCATCCGGCAAAGGAACGGAATATTCGCCGGCAATGCCTCCGCCATGAAGAACGATGACACGGTCCGATAAATACACGGCTTCCGTAATGTCATGGGTAATAAAAAGAACCGTGATCTTCCTGCTCCTGCACAGCTGGAGAAGGTCTTCCTGCAGCGACTCCCTTGTCAGAGCATCCAGCGCAGCAAAGGGCTCGTCCATCAGCAGCAAGGACGGCTCCCGGATCAAGGCCCGGGCAATGCCTACGCGGCTTTGCTGACCGCCGGACAGCTCGGCGGGATACTTATCGGCATGCAGAGCAAGCCCCATTCGCTGAAGGTAGGCGTCCGCAGCCTCGCGGTCGGCCCGGGTCGGCTTGCGGAGCAACGACACCGGAAGCAGGACATTATCTCTTACCGTCTGCCACTCCAACAAAGTAGGCGCCTGAAAGACCACGCCGACTTGGGTTTGCGGCTGCGTGACCGGCTTGTCCGCGATCAAGACCGTCCCTTCGTCAGGCGCGAGCAGACCTGCCGCCAGCTTTAACAAGGTCGTCTTGCCGCAGCCGCTTCGACCGGCCAGGGACACAAACTCCCCCTTCTGAACTTGCAGCTGCAGCCCATGGATGACCTGATGCTTCCCGTTATAGTTGTGACTTACATCTTGAAACTCCAGGTAGGCCACCTAGATCCTCCCCCTGCCTTCAACTAACAAAAACACACCTTGCCCATAGCAAAGTGTGTCCCTCACCTCTCCCTACGCTGGCATGACCCAACAGGTTCAAATGGTTAACGGCGGACCAGCCGTACTCTCAGCCCGGTTCTCCGGGCTCCCACGCTGTATACAATTATATTCATGATACGCTATAGGTGGCCGGCGGTCAAGAAAGAGCCTGTATTCCTCCATTGGAACACAGGCTCTTTTGTCTTAGATATCTTTTGGAGCCAATTCGATGGCATCCCGCAGCGCGGCCAGCATACTCCGCTCATCGGCAATATTTTTACCGGCAATATCAAAAGCGGTACCGTGATCTACCGAGGTACGAATGATCCCGCCCTTTAATCCGACCGTAATATTGACTCCTTCTTCCAATCCCAATACCTTGATCGGACCATGGCCTTGGTCATGATAGCAGGCGACCACGATATCGAAGTCCCCGCGGACCGCACGGAAAAACAACGTATCGGCCGGGTACGGCCCTGTTACATTGATGCCCTCCGCTTTGGCTTTCTCAATGGCCGGAATGAGCTTCTCTTCTTCTTCCCCGTTCCCGAACAAGCCGTTCTCACCGGCATGAGGATTAATCCCGCATACCGCAATTCTCGGCTCGGTCTTCCCGGCGCGGGTAAGCGTCTCATGAGCCAGCTTAACGACCGTATACGTTCTTTCCGGGTTAATCATCTCGATCGCTTTAATCAAGCCCACATGGGTCGTCAGATGAATGACCTTCAGATTCGGAGAGGACAGCAGCATCGAGTAGTCCTCGGTACCGGTTAACTCGGCCAAAATTTCGGTATGGCCCGGATACAGATGTCCTCCCTTATGAAGGGCTTCTTTATTCAGCGGCGCGGTGCAGATCGCATGAATTTCCTTGTCTTTGGCAAGCTCCACGGCCTTTTTAATAAATTGGAAAGCCGCGTTCCCCGCTTCACTCGAAACCTGTCCAAACGGCAGATCCGCAGGCAAAATATCCAGATCAACGCAGTCGATAGTGCCATGCTCAAACAGAGCCTCGCTCAGTTGACTGATTTTATTAATCTTCACATCGGCCTGCACGATGCTTCTGGCCCGTTCCAAAATTTTATAATCCCCAATGACGACCGGCTTGCACTGCTCATACACCTGAGCCGATTGCAGCGCCTTTACAATGATTTCCGGTCCGATACCGGCAGCATCACCCATCGTTATCCCTATAACTGGTTTCATACAGTTTATTCCCCCTTGAGCTTTTGTATGGAATTAAGCAGCGATAAATCCGTTCCGAATGCCCCCGCTTTAGTGATGGCATACATCGGCTTGGCTCCAATTGTACGGCCGAGCGGGATGCCGGTTTCCACTTCGGCAATGAGTTGGAATCCGGTCACGCCAAGCTGGGTACAGACCTGCTTGGCCGTATCTCCTCCGGTTAACACCAAGCCCTTCAATTCGCAGGCTTCGATCAGACGGGAGGTTACTGTTCCCAGTGCGGCGGAGATCGAATTGCTCACCGCGCTTTCGTCCATTCCGTTCTTTTTGCCCAGCCGTTGGGCCTCTTCAATATCTTCAGGCTTTCCGGAGGAAAACAGAGCAATATCAGCCTGCTCCCGAAGTGCCTGCATGGCATCCTCATATGCTCTTTGGATTTCCGCCTTACGGGATTCTTCATCGGCTACAAGCAAAGAGGAGCGCAGCTCTATACCTTTAATATGAGGCTGTTCAACGACAATGTCCAGCTGTTTGCGGGTGGTTGGACTTACACTGCCGGCAACGAGCAGCACAGGCTTCTGATCCTGCGGAATTTCCAGCTTGATCTGCTTTGGTTCAAGCCCGTAAACCTCCGGTAAATAATTAGCCAATCCTGCCGAGCCTACCCAACAAACGGAATAGCCGCTTTGGGACACCGTTTGAACAATAAGCCGCAAATCGTCTTCCTGTTCGGCATCAAATACGATGTACCGGATCTGATCCTCTTGACATTGCTTCAGCTTGGCCTGAACCGGTTCGAGCCCGGATCTCAGTTCCTCATAAGTCACCAAAGCCACCGAGCGCTCCGATTGATTCTGCACAAGTCTTGGGATATAGGAATCGCGCACAGGCGTTTTCGGATCTCTTGCGATTTCCGTCTCGCCCAAAGGCTTGCCGTGAAGGTAGTGAATGCCCTTGACGGTGGTTCGGCCATTCTTCGGATAGGCCGGAGCAATCACGACGAAATCCGGTTGAAACGCGTCGTATAGAGCATCGATCTCCGTCCCAAGATTTCCTCTCAGCGTGGAGTCCACTTTTTTGTAGATCACATCAAAGCTGCCCGATTTAAGAACCTGCGACGCTTCTTTGACCTTGTCATAGGCTTGGCTCGGGGGCAGCCAGCGGCTATCCGTATCGATGACAATGGCATCCCGAGCGATAGCGGTTTCATCCAGCGCGAATAAGACCGACGTATTTAAACCGTATCTAGCCAGCTGCACTCCGCTATCATTAGCTCCTGTCAAATCATCAGCAATCATCGCTAACTTCAACGCATTCACCTCTTTTAAATGAAAAATGTTTAATTTTTATACATATATTTCTCAAAAAATCGCTTTCGTTACTCTAAATCATAATATTTAATCGCCAGTAAATCAATAAAAACTTTTAATTTTGTAAAAAAACGAGTGAAAGTGTTTAAAAACAAAACACTCTCACTCGTTTCTGGTCTGCTTTAGCTTTCTCCACAAGGTAGCTCTCGTGATGCCCAGCCGCTTGGCCGCTTTGGATTGATTCATATGCTCCTCTTCGAGCACGCGTTGAATAATTTCGTGTTCGATATCCTCAAGCGTTTGCTGAATATCGATTTCCATAAAGCCGCTGCGGGCCGCGCTTTTCTTTATGCGGGAATGCATTGGAAGCAGGGATAGCACGTTGTCTTCAATGTATTGTCCTTTGGAAATCCTCACAAAGGAGTCGATCATATGTTCCAGCTCTTCGAGGTTCCCTTTCCATGCAAAGTCAGACAGCTTTTCCAGCACCTCGCGGCGAATTCCGACGATTTGCTTTCCGTACTTTTCATTTGATTTTCCAATAAAATAACGAATATATTCATCCAGATCCTCGATTCTCTCACGTAAGGACGGAATATAAACGGGATGCCTCGACATCAGCTTATACAGCTCTTCACATACGATGCCTTTGTCGAGCATGGCCTTGGGAGATTCCTTAAAGGACAGGATCACTTTGTATGGCTGCCGTTCCAACCATTGGCTGACAGCCGATTGACTGAGATAATCAAGCTTTTCCAGCCCTTTGATATAAACCGTTCCCGCTTCCATCCCGGACAGTACATCAGTCAATCTGGAAAGCGCACCGGGGGTGCCGGCCTTAATCTGGATTTCTATAAAAGGTTCGTTGTTCAGCTCCAATGATCCGTGAATCGCTCCCGCGATATATTTCTTGCCCGTCCCTTCCTCTCCGAACAAGGTAATCAGATGCTTGCCGGCTGCTTCTGCCGCTTGTTCGATAGCCTTCCTGCCTTCTTTGGCCGAGCCGAGAATCTGGGTAAACGAATTGACCGGAGGCTGGGTATAATGAATCTCCAGCTCCTCCCCATCCCGCAGCGATTTTATTTTCACAAAGTAAAGGCGCCGATGCCTGTCCTCTTCAAATAACCCCAAACTCCACTGCAGCTGCCGTCCTCCCGCACTAACACGGGATATCGCTTTTTTATTTTCGTTGACGTTGTGCACCATGGGCATCCAATCCGGAAACATTTCTACTAAAGAGAGGCTGGGCGTTTCCCCGAAAAGCCGTACAAACCGGTCAAAGCTGGGGTTTGCAAAGCGGATCCCTCCCTGCTCGTCGGCAATGGCAACCCCTTCTTCCAGTTCATTGAGCAGCGCTTCGTAAGCCCGGTATTTCTTATCTCCTTGCAGCAGCAATTGATAGATCTGCTTGGCATGATGAAAAGCCTCAATAACGGATTCTTTTCCCGATGTAATCAAGACACCCTGTAATCCGTGCTTCTTCGCTATGCGTATGGTAACGGTATCACCCACAATCACTTGAACGCCCTTATCCTTGGCCTGCCGGATAATGCCCTCCACCTGCGACTCCTCATGAATTACCGTATAAGGAATTTCAATTCCCATCAAGTGGGAGACGGCAATCACACCATCGCAAATATTCGGAAAAGCGACCATCTCAAGCTTCCCCTTATAGTCTTTGACCAAGGTTAGCGTGCGAAGGATATCGAAGCCCGATAAGGGGATTTCCACCACAGGCTGGGGCACATGCTCCCGAAGAAGATTCGCCGTTCCTCCCCGGCTGATAATGATATGGTACCCTTCGTTTTCCAGATGCTTATATATGACTAGGGCTTCTTCAAGGTCGCCTTCTTTTACCGTGATATCCAAATCCGTCTGTTCCGATGCCAGGCTTAAAGCTAATTCTTTCAATCCTCGATATGGAGCCAGCAGCAAAATCTTGATCTTCATAGCCAAATCAGATCCTCCAACCTGCTTGATGGTATATTATGACGGCATGTATATATAAGTAAAGCACTTTAAGCCTCCCTTTGTTCGGGTACCTAAAGTGCTTAAACTGTTTAAAGTGTATCACTTTCCGTATGAAAATTCACCATTTCTCTTTTTCCTTGGCGGATCCGGTTTTTTGGCATGGACAAGCCACACCCCGGCAAGAATACATATGATCCCGCCTATGGTCGCAGGCTTGAGACTTTCGTTGAGCACCAGATAACCGGATAATACTCCAATGACCGGAACCATCAGCAGCGAGACCGCCGCTTTGCTTGCTTCTAGTGTGGACAGGATACGAAACCAAAGAATGAACGCAAACGCCGACGCGACAACCCCCGCAAAGACAATGTAAATGACGGGCATGATCCCCCAGCGGCTTGGGCTGTGCTCAAAGCAAAGGGAATACAGGAAAAGCCCCGCGGCCCCCACGGCCATCTGCCATGTCGTAAACTGCATATTGTCGCAATGAACCAGCTTCCGTTTCATAATGATCGTCGATACCGCCCAGGCAACACCTGATGACAAGGCCAGAAGAAAGCCGCTAATCCCGCCTCCCCAGTGCACATCAAGGGCCAAAAACAAACCGGCTATCCCTATGATCACCCCTGCTGCTTTGGAGAGATTCAATCGTTCTCCCGGAAGCCAAAAATGAGCCATAACCGTAAGCCAAAGCGGCATGCTGTAGGTCAGAACGGAGGTTAACCCGGCGCTCATCTCATTTAAAGACAGCTGTATGGCAATATTGAAGTAGGTCGTGTGCAGAAGACCGCAAGCGATAATCCATTTCCAATCTCTTTTACGCGGGAGCGGAACCCTTTTATAAATATAAAAGGCCAGGAGCACCGCCGCGCCCAGCCCGAATCTGTATCCTGCGAACAATACCGGGGGAAAAACCGAATTCGCCTGCTTCATAATCACCCAGTTAAATCCCCATATTAAACATAAGATGACGATCATGATGTTCACTGCCAGCACCTCTTGATGTATAAAGATATTCCGTTTAAAATGCCTTTTCATTCAAAGTCCTGCCGGATTTCATCAGGACCAGCTTCCGATGATGCAGACCGTAATAAATCACTGCCGTTCCGGCAACGACAATGCCTGCGATGAAATACATCGTATGATAGTTTGTAGCCGCTGCTACGATGCCCAATAGATAAGCGCCCAGGCCGTAGCCGGTATCAAACAGCACAAAGTAGGTTCCCGTAGCCACCCCTCTTCGATGATCCGGGGACGATTGAACCGCTATGGTTTGAAAGCTCGGAAGAAGCGCGCCGAATCCGAGCCCGATCACGCCGCCCGTAACCAAAAACACCAACGGTGTTTGAGCCAGGCTTAACCCGATCATGCCCAGAGTAAACAAGAGTATCCCCGGGTAAACGAGTACGTGGGCACCCAAACGGTCGAATATTTTTCCCGTAAAAGGTCTGGATATCACGATCATCGCGGCAAATATCATAAAGAAATAGCTCGCATACGATCCCATTCCGAGGTCCTTGGCATAAACGGAGATAAAGGTGGTTATCGCTCCGTAGGAAAAAGCCAGGATGCTTCCGGCCAAAGAAATAGGCAGCGCCCCCGGTTCGAACCATTTCCTCCAGCCCGCTGCACGCTCTGCTTTCTTTCGCCCCTGCTGCTCGGGGATTCGGACGGCGAGCCCTAAGATACACGATAACAAGGCGAGAAGGACGCAAAAACCGAATAACACAACCTCATTATAATGCTCCATAATCGTCAGTCCCAGAAAGGGTCCGATGACCATCGCCAGGCTCATAAACAGGCTGAAATAGCCGATCCCTTCCCCTTTGCGGTGATCGGGAACCAATCCGACGGCAATCGCTCCGGTCGACGTCGCGGCAATTCCGAAGCCAATGCCGTGAATAAACCGCAACGCAAGCAGTACATAGAAATTATCGACTACCATATATACAGCCGTACAGCCCATAAACAGCAGAAGCGACAGCATAATGATTTTGCGTTTATTCAGCTCATCGATCCATTTGCCCGCCAAAGGACGAAAAATAACGGCCGCAATAATAAAAACCGTCATCACCAGCCCGATTTGCTCCTGACCGCCCTTTAAAGAATCCGTGACAAAGATCGGAAGGGTAACGGCCAAAATGTAAAAGGTCATAAATAAAAAAAAGCTGCTGAAGCATACAGCAACAAAATCACGATTCCATAAATTTTGCTCCCTATTCAAAGCTGTTCCTCCAAGTCTTTAATGCTTCTGTCTGCATTTTTGGTAATTTGGACCAATAAGGCCCTGAGCCGCTCCATGTCTTCCTCCGATAATCCGTCCAGAGTGGAGCTGACCACCTGCCTTTCAATAGGCAGAAGCACTTGATTTAACGATCTCCCTTTGTCTGTTATGAACGTCAAAAAGGATCTCCGGTCCACGGCATTCGGTCTTCTTTGAACCAGACCTTTGCGTTCCAGCTGATCCAGTATTCTTGTGATGTTGGCCTGGTCCTTCTCCGCTCTATGGGCCAAGTCCTTTTGCGTGATGCCATCCCGTTCCGCCAACCGGTTTAATACCGTCCACTGCTCGGTGGTAATGTCGTAAGGCTGATAGTGAAGCGAAAGCAGCTGGCTTAACCTGCGGCCGGCATGATTGATGATAAAGCCTAAGGATTGATCAATTTTCAAAGACAGGCCTCCCCATTTAATTGCTATAGCAATTATAGTTGCGACAAGTATTTTTGTCAATCAAACCAAGGATTGTGCCGGAGCCCTCCGTTTTATCATCAGGTGTTTTTTATAATGTAAAAACCCCGGTGATCGACCAGGGCTCAACTTTTCTCATCCATATTTAATTCATCTCTGTTTTTCATACAAAATAAGCAGAATTCAAGATCCCGCCGCAAATGCTCTTTCATCAGTTTTTCAGCGGTTTCACTTTTTTTATGGATAATGGCTTGATAAATCTCCTCATGCTCCTCTTGCAGATTAGGCCGATTGTAAAATACCACATCATGTCGAAAGAGAAAAATAATCGATCTCATTTTTTCGTACGTTTCCTGCATGTAAGGATTCCCGCTCGCTTCCATAATCGTGTCATGAAAGGCGGTGTTGCATTGCATCGCTTCATCCTTTGATCCCGTTTTCGCTTTTTCTATACATTCATGAAGAAGCGTTATTTTCTCTTCAGATAATCCCGCTGCCGCTTGAGAAGCCCCGTATCCTTCGATTAGCATCCGCATGGAGTAGATATCGCGCAGCATTTTTTCCGTCGGCTTGATGACACGTTTATCGACGACTAGCCCGTCTTGTTCGAGCCGCCGCAACGAATCACGTATGGGCGTCCGGCTGACATTAAGTATGGCTGCAAGAGATTCTTCCGTCAATTTCTGCCCGGCTGCTAATTTCCCCCCGACAATCATTTCTCGTATGATTTCATAGGCTTGTAGATAAGCAGGTTCCACTTTTTTAATGGACTGCATGAAACTCACCTCATCCGCAAGGTTGTTTAACTTAAGAATTATATACGAAACAAAAAAAATATACTAGTCTAGATTTTGTATACAGGATCCAGTATCCTTTTTTATACAGGGTGTCATATAAACCATACAACAGGTGGCTTTACCAAGAAAGGAGAGAAGGATGAATCATTATGAAATCGCCGTCATTCCAGGAGATGGAATCGGAAAAGAAGTCGTTCCTTTCGGAGTGAAAGCGCTGCAGCTAGCAGCAGATATACACGGGGGATTTTCATTCCGGTTTGAAGAATTCCCATGGAGTTGTCAATATTACGTTGAGCATGGCCGAATGATGCCAGAGAACGGGATCGACATCCTGAAAAATTTTGAAGCAATCTTCCTTGGAGCCGTAGGGCTTCCGGACACGGTTGCCGACCATGTATCGCTCTGGGGATTGCTTATCGCCATCCGCAGAGAAATGAAGCAGTATATTAACCTGCGTCCTGTAAAACAGATGCGCGGTGTACGCTCCCCCTTAGCGGCCCCCAACGACTTCGATATTCTCGTAGTCCGCGAAAACGCCGAGGGCGAATACTCCCCTATTGGCGGTCGTATGGCTGCAGGCCATGATGAAATTGTCGTTCAGAATGCCGTTTTCACACGCAGCGGCACGGAGCGTGCCGTTCGTTATGCGTTTGAGCTCGCAAAAAAACGCGAAAAGCAATTTGTAACCAGCGCGACCAAGTCCAATGGAATCATTCACTCCATGCCGTTTTGGGATGAAGTGTTTCAGGACTTAGGCCGGGAATACCCTGAGATCAAACAAGCGTCTACGCATATCGATGCATTAAGCGCTTTCTTTGTGACAAAACCGCATACGCTCGACGTGGTCGTCGCATCGAATTTGTTCGGGGATATTCTAACGGACTTAGGCGCCGCCATTATGGGCTCGATCGGTATCGCTCCATCGGCGAATATCAACCCGGACCGGAAATATCCATCGATGTTCGAGCCCGTGCATGGATCCGCTCCGGATATTTTCGGCAAAGGCATTGCCAATCCGGTCGGACAAATCTGGTCCGCAAAAATGGTGCTTGATTTCTTTGGATACGAAGAGCTCGGACAGCTGCTGCTCGATGCCGTTGAAGATACGATGGAAGCGGGCATACGCACACCGGATCTCGGAGGAAAAGCGAGCACGGCTCAGGTAGGAGAAGCGGTGCTTCAGAAATTAAAAGAAAGAGGTAATGTGTAATGGCCATGATTCAAAACAATGTGGTTACCCATGCCAATATATCCAACAAGCAGCGCTATATCACTTTAGGAGGCTCCTGGGCGTCGTGGTTGTTCGACGCTTTGGATGCCGCCATCTTCGGGTTTGTTATGTTAGCGGTTGCAAATTCTTTCTCCGTCCAACTGGGAGATGTGGTTTCCACCATCGCTTGGTTCCTCCTGGCGACGGGTATAGGCGGGTATTTCCTGGGCAGTATCTCCGACAAGATCGGACGGAAGAAAACGATCCTTGCCTCGGTATTCGCTTATGGAGCCGGTACATTACTATGCGGGTTTGCCGATAGCGTTATAGAATTAAACCTTTATCGTTTTATTGTGGGAATCGCCGTAGGGGGACTATGGTCTGCTGCAGCGTCCTTAGTCTCTGAAATTTGGAAGCCTGACGGCAGAGCGAAAGCGATTTCCTTTATGCAAACCGGTTGGGCCGGCGGGCAGCTGTTAGCCGCGATTTTCGCTTGGTACGTGCTGAGCCCGACAGATCCGGAATCCTGGAGACACCTCTTTATTTACTCCAGTCTCCCGGCCTTCGCCACTTTCCTTTTTGTTCTGATTTTTGTCAAAGAATCGCCGGTTTGGTTAGCAAATCGGGAATTTATGAAGAAAAATGCGAGCAGGACAAGCATGTTCGAAATTTTTAAACCGCAATATCTCAAGGCTACTTTACTGGCTTTAATCATTTCCATCCTTGGAATGTACGGTTACTGGATTATTACCGCGTTTACGCCGACCTATCTGCAAAATATTTTGCATGTGCGAATCGATCAGGCTCCTGTATTTTTAGTGTGGACAGGCATCGGAGCGATCATCGGATATATTGTCTACGGTTATCTGGCTGAAAAAATCGGCCGCCGTAAATCCTTCGCCGCTTTCTTTATTGGAATGACCTTGATGATTCCTATTTTCACCTATGCCGTAAGCCATATGCCGCTGACGGACGGGAAGCTTGAATTCACGACTGAAAACGTTTTGATTTTGGGCGTTTTGGCTGCGCTTCTCGGTTTCTTTACGGGTTATTTCAGCGGCTTCGGCTCCTGGTATTCCGAGCTGTTCCCAACGAGCATTCGTTCCACGGCGTCCGGCTTCTGCTTTAACTTCGGACGTGTCGGGGCGATCTTAGGGATTAAGTTGGTTCCTGTACTGATCCCGGTCATTGGATTTTCATTTACCATCACCCTTGCTTCGATATCTTACTTCGCGGCCGCCATTATGGTATTCACATTAAAAGAAACCAAGGGAACCGAATTAACAAGCGGAAACTAAATAGAGACAGAGGAGAGAGAAACCATGAAAAATTATAGAGTAGGACTAATTGTGCCGAGTTCAAACACGACCATGGAGACGGAAATTCCGGCCATGCTTCAATCCCGTTACGAGCTGTTTCCGGAGGAGCGGTTCACCTTTCATTCGGCTCGCATGAGAATGATGCATGTGACGCCGGAGGAGCTAAAGAAAATGGATGTGGACAGCGACCGCTGCGCGCTTGAGCTCAGCGATGCGAGATGCGATGTTCTTGCTTACGCATGCTTAGTGGCGATCATGTGCCAGGGGCCAGGCTATCATGTGCTATCGGAGGAGCGTTTATCCAAAGTCGTTCACGAAAATCAAGCGCCGGCACCAATCGTAAGCTCTGCCGGGGCTTTAATCGAAGGGATTCAAACGCTCGGCTATAAAAAGGTCGCTATTATTACACCTTACATGAAACCGCTGACGAACCAGGTTATTGATTATATCCAAAGTACAGGGATCGAAGTAACCGATTCCATCAGCCTGGAGGTATCGGATAATCTTGCCGTTGGCCGGTTGGATCCCATGAACTTAATTGAACATGCCGACAGGCTGGATATCAGCCGGGCCGATGCCGTCGTCCTCTCTGCATGTGTTCAAATGCCGTCCCTGCCTGCGATCCAAAAAGTGGAGGACCGGTTAGGAAAGCCGGTTTTATCCGCAGCGACATCAACGGTGTACCGCATTTTGACCAAGCTCGGGCTGGATCCTGTAGTACCGAACGCCGGATTCCTGCTTTCCGGAAAATTCAAAAGCTAGGTTGAAATCATAAAGAGGCAGCTTTGCGTGAATTGCGCAAGCTGCCTCTTTTATAATCGCAGCCTTAGTAACCACCTTCAAAAGGCTGCCTCGTATGTCCATTACTCAAATTTCCAAGCGCTTAAGCTCAGGTTGCCGTATTGATAGCTCCGATGCAGCAGCGTCGCCTTTTTATTGGCATCGCCGCTGCCCATCGCCAGCAGCAACGGAATGAAATGCTCCGGCGTAGGAACCGCTTCTTTCGCATAAGGAGCTATTTCATCATATTTAAACAAAGCTTCCAGGTCCCATGCCGTTAATTTGTCTTCAAGCCATTGGTCGAACTCCGCGGCCCACGGGTTGATATGGGCAGCCCCCCAATCCAGTTTCCTTAAATTGTGAACCGTCCCTCCGCTTCCGACGATCATGATATCCTTCTCCCGGAGCGATGACAACGCCTTGCCGATCCGGTATTGCTCCGCATTCGATAAAAACCGGTTTACAGACAAAGCGATGACCGGAATATCCGCATTCGGATAAAGCAGATGCAGCACGACCCAAGCGCCGTGATCCAGTCCCCGAACGGTATCGATTTCCGCGGGAATGTTTTCTTGCCTGAATAAGGCCTGCACTTCGCTTGCGATGGCCAAATCGCCGGCAGCCGGATATTGGATCTGATACAGCTCCTTTTGGAAGCCCGAAAAATCATAGATGGTTTCATAGGATGACGCTCCGGAAACCTTCTGCTCTCTGCTTTCCCAATGAGCCGAGAACAAGACGATAGCTTTGGGCTTTGGAAACCGGGAAGCCAAGCCCTTCAAATAATCCGTATATTCATTATTCTCTATGGCTAGCGACGGGGCGCCATGGCCGATAAAAAAGGAAGGGATCATAGCAAAGCACTCCTTTATAAGGTGATATTCATCGCATCCTGCTGCAGCCAAATCGTAAAGTCTCTTTTGTTCTCAAGAGGCACCTCATGCCCGGCGGCATAAGTTCTATACGTGACACGATCCGATAATTGACTGAAATAGTCACGATTGTCGTCGCCAAGCTGTCTCGGGAACACCTGGTCATATTCGCCATGCGATATGAAAATGGACGTATGTTTCACGGATCGAAGCGGATACTCGTTTTTAACAAAAGACGGAATATACCCGTTTAACGCCACAATGCCTTTGATTTGTTCTCCCATGACCAGCGCCAGAGACATTGAAAGAATCGCTCCCTGACTAAAGCCGAGAAGATAGCGGCGGGCAGGATCAACGGCGTATTGACCGGCGGCATAATCAATAAAGCTCTGCAGCTGCTGCACCGCTTGATCAAAGAGCTCACGAATCGGGTTGCCGATACTTTTGATATGAAAATAAGCATATCCGTTACCTAAGGGAAGGTCTCCGCGGATACTGATCACAATAAAGTCGTCCTTCAATCCGTCCAGCAGAGGAATCATATTTTGTTCGTTAGACCCTTTCCCATGCATCACAAATACGGCAGGATACTTCTTATCCGGTTGATAATGTTCAGGCAACACGACTTCGTACTGATATAGTGAAGACATCTGAAATCCATCCTTTTTGTCGAGGATACGTTCGAAAAGCGGTTGACCCACGTTACTTATTTTTAAACAACAGCTGGTCTACTCCGAATCCGCGCTCACTCGCCGCTGCAAAATAGGCGGCCAAAGCCAGCAGCGCAAGGTCCAGCTCATAACCGGCCATTTGGCCGTTCCCCAGCAGACCCGCCGGCAGCTTCACCGTAATGATGGCCCCGAGAAGGATAGCAATCAAAGCGATTGATACATACCGGGTTGCAAAGCCCACGATTAAAGCAATACCGCCGATCAGCTCCAAAAACGTGACGATATAAGCGAGAAATTCAGGGAGACCGATACTGCCGAACCATCCGGCGACATTACCGACTCCCATTTGAACTTTAGCCACGCCGTGGGCCGTAAAAATAATTCCCAATAAAACCCTCATAAGTGTAGAAACTGTTGATAAAGTCATTTTAAACCATCTCCTTTTGTTTTCTTATACGAAACTATGATTCATATTTGTTAACTTCAAAATACCACTTCTTGTTTGTGCCGTCAACCATTTGTTTGGTAATATGAATATTATATATTTGATAATAAACCAAGGGGCGTACCGTATGGATATTGGAGCAACAATTCGCGCAATACGAAAAAGAAAGAAACTGACCATTCCTCAGCTGTGTGAAGGGACAGGCCTTTCCAAGGGCTTTATCAGCAATGTGGAAAATAATAAAACCTCTCCTTCCATTGCTACTTTAGAGAGCATAGCCGCCTTTCTTAAAGTGCCCCTTCCCTATTTACTGCTGCAAAAGGAAGAGCGCATGCACGTGACCCGGAAAGAAGAAAGGGAGCGCACGACTACAGGGAAGGAAAAATTAAACGTGGAGCTGCTCTCCGCCAAAGCAGGCCTGCGCATGATGATCGTGGAGTTTCCCCCGGGAGCGACGACCGGGGATAACCCCCATGCCCATGAAGGCGAGGAATGCCATTTCGTATTAAAGGGAACCATTTTAGCAGAGCAAGGTGAAGACCGGGCGGTGCTGGAAGAAGGGGATTCCTTCAGCTGGAATGCAAGTGTCCCCCATAAAGTAACCAATACCGGGAAAGACCCTGCCCTTGTGCTCATCTCGGTGTATAGAGAAGCCTACTTGGATTGAGAGGTTATCACGTATACTTTAGGGGATTCGCTTCTGCTTTTTAACGAATTGACATATCGGGATTTCACGATATAATGAGTGTCATGAACCCTATATTAGTGTTTAAAGCTTTATCGAACGAAACACGCCTGCAAATCCTCCATTGGCTCAAAGAACCGGAGAAACACTTTCCCTCAGAAGGCGGTGAGAGTAAAAAAATCGGGGTTTGTGTCGGTCATATTCAAGAAAAGGCCGGATTATCGCAATCGACGGTTTCCCAGTACCTGCTTATGCTTCAGAGAGCGGGTCTGCTGGAAGCGACCCGTCACGGCCAATGGACATACTACAGAAGAAACGAACCGGCTCTTCAAGAGCTGGCCGGTTATATCAAAGATCAGTTATAGACTACCTTTCCAAATACATGGTGGAGTTCTCATCGGAAATTCTCCATGTATATGTTCTGTTTAAATATCTAAAAAGATAGATATATAAATATTTATATTTATCTTCTAATTGGAGAAGCTGTAATCTAAACCGGAATTCATTGTTATGAAGGTGCATTTCCGGATGAAAGGGGAACCCGCCATGCCTGAAGGCCATCAATCACCTAAACAAGTTCATGAAATTCCTGTTTCTATATTGGATCTTGCCCCTATCGTCGTTGGCAGCACAGCGGCGGAAGCCTTGAAAAATACGCTCGACCTTGCGCGTCATGCCGAAAAGTGGGGTTACCACCGGTACTGGCTTGCCGAGCACCACAACATGACGGGAATCGCCAGCTCGGCTACATCCGTGGTGATCGGACATGTGGCAGCCGGAACGGAGAAAATCCGTGTAGGCTCCGGAGGTATCATGCTGCCTAACCATGCGCCGTTAATGATTGCCGAGCAGTTCGGGACGCTGGAATCCTTATTCCCGGGCCGCATTGACCTCGGTTTGGGAAGAGCCCCCGGATCGGATCAGCTTGCTGCCCGTGCTTTGCGGCGCGGACTGGGAAGCAACGGTGACGATTTCCCGGAACTGCTAAGCGAGCTTCGCGGTTTGCTGAACCCGTCACTCGGAAATCGGCCGATGGGAGTACGCGCCGTTCCGGGCGAGGGATTGGATATTCCGATCTGGCTGCTCGGCTCCAGCGATTTCAGCGCACGGTTAGCCGGCCTGCTCGGACTGCCTTTCGCCTTTGCGAGCCATTTCGCACCGGATTATATCCAATACGCCCTGGAGCTTTACCGCAGCGAGTTCCGGCCTTCAGCAGCGCTGGCTGAGCCTTACGCCATGATCGGTGTTAACGTCATCGCAGCCGACACAGTCGAAGAAGCCCAGAGACTGGCGACCTCGCAGCAGCAGCAATTTCTTAATCTGATCCGCGGCCGCGCAGGCCAGTTAAATCCGCCGGTGGAAAGTATGGACCCTTTATGGACGCCCCATGAACAAGCGATCGTGGAAAAACAATTGAGGTTTACGGTAACCGGAAATAAAGATATGGTTCGGGAGCAGCTGAACGGTTACCTTGAACAAACCCAAGCCAATGAATTGATTGTGACGGCTCAAATCTATGATCATCAGGCCCGTTTGCGGTCCTATGAAATTCTGGCGGAGATCATGAGCGGAAAGTAACCTCATCATCGCCGTGGACATAAGCCACAGCCAAAAAAGAGAGGCAGCGCCAAGCTCCTCTCTTTTTGGTATGGATATTATTCCTTTGATTTTTGCTCCACGGTGTCCAATGGCCCCGCCGGAGCGTCATCGTCCGGCCCATCCGATTCAACATAACGCTTTAATGCCAGCATTTTATTTTCCCAGAATCGTTCATAGTAAGCGAGCCAACGCTTCAGCTCGAGGAGAGGGTCCGGATCCAAACGGTACCGGGTTTCCCGGCCGACCTTCCTCTCTTTGACAAGTCCCGCATCGGCCAAAACGCGCAAATGCTTGGACACCGCCGTCCGGCTCATCGGAAAATGCCCGCTGATGACGGTCACAGGCATCTCCTGATCAACAAGCATCTGGATCAGCTTGCGGCGGGTCGGATCGGCAATCGCCTGAAACACGTCATGCTTCGGTGCCGGCGCCTCCATCTTAGCCCTCGACGTAATGGCCGAGCTTTTCAAGAAGACCGACCCAGCCATTGCCCATCCGTTCGCGAACCATCGCATGAGCTTGTCCGAATTCAGTCACCTTGTCCGCATCCCAGCCGGAATGAATCAGCGTCAGTTCGGTTTGTCCGTTTTTCTCGATTAATTGGAATGTAAGGGTCCAATCTTTGCCCCATGCAAAAGAAAGACGGTGAGGCGGATCAATTTCGGTCACTTTACAAGGAGACTTCCCGAACGCACCTGCTTCCAGATGAAACTCATGCCCGACTACAGGCTGAAAGTCATTCGGCATAAACCAGGCGGCAAGGCCCTCCGAGGTAGCCACGGCCCCCCATACCTTTTGAATCGGAGCATTCAAAAGCTGCGTCTGCCGGATGTCCGGCAGCGTATTTTGACTCTTGTTTTCCATCTTCTTACCTCCAAGATCGATTCGATTTTCCAGTCGGCAGTTGATTTCGTATCGGTTTCCCTAACCGGTTAAGCTTCCCAATGGAACCCATTTCCATTCGAGGCCATTACATTAACAATACGAAACCTTTTGGTTTCATATTCGTCATATTACGATACCTTTTGGTTTCATGTCAACTCTTAGGTATTTGTCACATCCTTCCTCCCGCCGCATATTATTTTTGTATATCAATATTTAGCCAACTACGAATAATACTTGGAGGGAAATACATGAACCAGCCTATCGTGATGGGAATTGACCATGGAAACGGGTACTTTAAGGGTTACAGCGAGGATGTGAACGGATTAGTTCTTCCCAGCGGATTCTTTACCAAGGATAGCGTGAAAAGGGAGGATTCTACAGGCGTAGGCGATATCGAATATAACGAGTTCGAGTCAAGCTTGTATGAGGGTGAACAATATATGTGGGGACCGGAGGTGAATGGAGCCAAAGGAAAATTCCTTTCCACTTATACAAGCGAAGAACGCTATGCTCAAAAATATTACAAGCTGCTGAGTCAATTCGGTTTAGCCAGCCTGATTAAAGAAGAAGAAGGAGCATTTGAGGTTTTTCTTGTTACCGGTTGTCCTTCAAGAGAAAAAGGCACAAAACGGGAAGATGAACTCTCCCGCATATTCAAGGGCAAACACACCGTCCTGATGAATGGCCAACAGAAGATCATTAACGTAAAGGAATGCAAGGTTCTGCCTCAGCCGCTTGGAAGTATTTTGGACTTATACATTGATGAAGGGGGACTGATTGACAGAAAAGAAATCGGAACTTCTTATATCGGTATTGTAGATATCGGTTCCGGTACGACGGATTGTGACGGAATCGATGCCTTAAGGGCAATCCCCGAAGACCGGCATACCATCCATGCAGGGGTTCATGAAATTTATCAGCGTCTTGCCGATTACATCAATTCCCAGAGTCTTGATGCTTATGCCACACCAAAGAGTGTAGAGATGCAATTCGACCGCTCGATTTACCAAGCTTCCAAACGCCTTTCCATCCCTATTCAAGAAATGAAAGAGAAAATCGTCCGTGAAACCGCAGAATACATCATCAATGAGCTTCAAATCCGTTGGAGAAACCGAAGCAAGTTTGACATGGTCATTCTAACAGGCGGCGGTGTAAAGGTGCTGCAGCCATGGTTTAAAGAATTTATTAAAGACATCACCGTTGTCGAGGATTATCAATTATCCAATGCCAGGGGCTTCTGGAAATTCGGGCTATTGCTTTCCAAAAACAAAGATGACATGGTAGAACGCCTGAACCGGCAAGCTGTCCTGACCAGGAGCTGATTAACGTGACGAAGGCCGGATCCATTGTTTTTCAATTAAATTCCAGTGACTTTGAAACCAAGGGCAAAACGGACCGTTTAATGACATTTTATAAACAACTGCTCAGAACCCGCCGTCTGTCGCGATTCTGCAAGGAGGCTTTTATTGAAAAGGCCGACCGGCAGCTCAACGGGTTGGAGGAGCAGTACACCCAGCTTCATAGCTATATTAACTCCAAAGGGATAGACTATATCCTCGAGGCTATCCGGGAAAAGGAAACAAGACCATCCCCTCCAATGATCGATGAGGCAGAAATAAATAAGGCTGTCCAGCTCATCATTCAAGCGCTTATGAAGGGGATTCAAAACGAACTGCGCTTCCCCGACCCCGATCCCGATGCCGACTCCACCGAAGCTTCCCATATACCGGAGCCGCTTCCTAAGCCTCAGCCGGATTTAGTCAAGTTAATGGCCTTGCTGTAAATGCTGCAGCTAAAAATTCAGGCTTGCCGCCAACCTCCTTTCCGCCGGCGGCAAGCTTCTTAGACGCTATCTCATACCGATGGATAAGGGCTTCCTGCCGCCTTAGCTGCGAGGGAGCTCCCCCCTGCCCCAGGCCTGTACACGAAGTACCTATGTACCGCCATGCCGTGTTCGTGTTTACAGGTCCGGCTTTGGCATCATTATGATAAAGTAAACCGGTCCAAAGCGGCCGATAGTTCCTCGGCCAATTGGGACAGGGACCGGGCGGAGCCGGCGACCTCCTCCATGGCCGCGAGCTGCTCCTGACTCGCCGCACTGGTTTGCTGAACGCCTGCCGCTCCCTCCTGGGAAATTCCGCTAACCCGCTGCATGGCCGCTGCGATTTCTCGCGACTCTTGTGAAACCCTCACGACCTGTTCCTCAACCTCATGAACTTTTTTCGTTACGTCGGTGACGGCTGCCTCGATCATCCCAAATGCGATGGAGGCTTGTTGGCTTCGGTCTACTCCATGGCTTACCCGATCGGCTCCTCGCGCCATCGATTCAACCGCTTGCTCCGTCTGTGATCGTATGGTCTCGATGATCCCGGCAATCCGGCTGGAGGATTGAGCGGCTGCATCCGCAAGCTTGCGGATTTCCCCGGCCACGACGGCAAAGCCTTTACCCGACTCCCCAGCCCGAGCCGCTTCTATGGAAGCATTAAGGGACAGAAGGTTCGTTTGTCCGGCAATATCGTTGATTGCCGTGATGATCGTCCCGATTTCATTTGAATGTGAGCTTAAAGCGGTAATGATTCCTTGCGTTTCCCGGACATTTTGATCAATTTCCTTCATTTGCCCAAGAACGGATTCAATCGCCTGAACGCCCGTTTGGGTCGCTGCCGCCGCTTCTTGTGACAGCCGGTTCACTTCGCTTCCGTTTCGTTCGACCATCACGATACTTTTGGCCATATGCGCTACCGACTCCGACGCTTGCACAATATGTTTAACCTGCTCATCAAACCCGGTTGCCATTTGATTTGTAGCGGATGCAATTTGCTCCGACGCGCGGGTCGTGTGCTCGGCACTCGCAAGGAGCTCTTCGCTCGATGCCGATAGGGTAAGGGCGCTATCGTTCACTTTCAAAACCAAGGACTTCAAGCCTTCCATCATGACATTAAAAGATTGGGTGAGCTGTCCGATCTCATCTTTGGACCGGTACGTTCCTTTCACCGTCATATCCCCCGCCTCCGCTTTAGCCATAAAGCTCTGCAGGGCCTGGAGCGGCGCTACAATCGTACGGGAAATATAGTGGCCTGCCCCGAGTAAGATCGACAAGCCAACAGCAATGACAACGATAATGAACTGATTCGCCTTTCTTGCCGCCTCTTCACTGGCCATATGACTCGCATCCGCATCGTTTTGAAGCTGGTCGGAAAGTAAGGTCAAGCCTCCGTTCAGTTGGTCGACCATCGTAATGATATTTAGATATAAAGCATACGCTTCCTGCTCTTTGTTTTGCACGGCAAGGTCAACCACTTTCCCATAGGCTGCCTGATAATCTCCATATATTTTTTTGTAGGCCAGCCACTCTTGGGTTTCAGACTCATTGAAAGAAGTCAATTGATCCATATTTTGTTGCAGCGCTTCGTTCCTGGCTGCGCGATCAGCGATGTTTTTCTTTAAAACGGCATCCCTGTTACCGTCGGACGACAGAATCATCTCCAGCATAAAGGCCTGCAGCGCCCGATTATTGGTGCGCAGCTGGTTGACCCAAGCGACGGAAAGAAGATTTTCCTTATACATACGGTCAGAATTTTCCGCTAGCCGCTGGGAGTTAACATATCCTGTTAGTCCTATAACCAACATCAAAATAAATGCTATGGCTGTTAATAGAAAAATTTTCATGCGCACTTTCATATTTTTCATGCACGTTTGCCCCCATCATTTGTTCAGCAAATTATTTCTTCTAAATCCTTTTACCTGTAAAATAAAAGTCCCAATTGAGTATAATGTTGTTTCTATATAAAAAGAAGTAGTGTAATTAATGTGCGTTAGTATCTTAAAAGATACTAACGATGGCGATCCCGCTAAGATCATGCCGGAATAGTTAGCGCAACAGTAATTTTCATGACTTTATATCGTACTGGCGGGCTGATTTCTGCATAGGTTTCTGACATTATAATTCATTTCCCTTCATTTTGACCTATAGAAGGTTTAAGCTGGAAGACCCATGGGGTAATCAATCTTAGACTGGTCACTTATTTTGAGAGGGGAAATACAAACCATGAGCCGCAATCATACCATGATGCAATTTTTTGAATGGCATGTAGAAGCAGATGGAACGCTTTGGAATCGTCTGAAAGAGTTAGCTCCGGAGCTGAAAGAAAGAGGCATCGATTCGGTGTGGATTCCCCCTGTTACCAAAGGTCAATCCGCTGAGGATACAGGGTATGGCGTATACGATCTTTATGATTTGGGTGAATTCGACCAAAAGGGAACGGTTCGCACCAAATACGGAACGAAACAGGAACTATTGGATGCGATTGCGGCCTGTCATCAGCATGGACTTGCCGTATATGTGGATGTTGTCATGAATCATAAAGCGGGAGCCGACGAGAAGGAGACCTTTCAGGTTATCGAGGTGGATGCACAAAATCGAACCGAAGAAATTTCAGAACCCTTTGATATTGAAGGCTGGACTAAATTTACATTCCCCGGCCGCGGGGAGCAGCATTCCTCTTTCCAATGGAACTTTGAACATTTTAACGGGACGGATTATGATGAACGAGAGGGTCGAACCGGCATTTTTCGAATTGTCGGCGACCATAAAGCCTGGAATGAGAATGTAGATGATGAATTCGGAAATTACGACTATTTAATGTTTGCCAATATCGATTATAACCATACGGAAGTCAAGGAAGAGATGATAAGATGGGGCAAGTGGCTTGCCGATACGCTGAAGTGCAACGGATTCCGTCTGGATGCCATAAAACATATTAACCATCAATTTATTAACGATTTTGCAACAGAAATGATCCGGGAGCGCGGAGAAGACTTTTATATTGTAGGAGAGTTTTGGAACCCGGATCTTGCGGCCTGCCGGCAATTTTTGGATACGGTCGATTACAAGATCGATTTATTTGATGTGTCGCTTCATTACAAATTACATGCCGCATCAACAGCCGGAAGCGAGTTTGATCTCACTACGATATTTGAAGACACCTTAGTGAATTCGCACCCGATGAACGCCGTGACGTTCGTCGACAACCATGATTCGCAGCCTAATGAATCTCTGGAGTCCTGGATAGACGATTGGTTTAAGCAAATCGCCTATGCTCTGATCCTTCTTCGCCAAGACGGTTATCCCGTTGTCTTTTACGGCGATTATTACGGTATTGGCGGCGAGGAGCCGATTGAAGGAAAAAAAGCGGCCATCGATCCCCTTCTTTACGCCCGCTCCCATAAAGCGTATGGGAAACAAGAAGACTATTTCGATCACCCGAATACGATCGGGTGGGTTCGGCGCGGCGTGACGGAGATCGAGCGCTCCGGCTGTGCTGTTGTCATTTCGAACAGCGTTGAAGGAGACAAACGCATGTTTGTCGGAGAAGAACGGGCGGGAGAAGTATGGGTCGACCTGACCAATACCAGAGCAGATCGGATTACGATCGAAGAGGACGGTTTTGCCACCTTCCCGGTCAACGGAGGAAGCGTATCGGTATGGGCGCTTCCTGACGCGGATGTCGAATAAAATAAATCACTTATAAGCTGAAAGACTAAGCCTTTGCAAATAAAGGGCTTAGTCTTTTAGTTATGTTTTCATTTTTTGTGCTGATGAACCACTGATCCGGGGCTCCTTTTTCCGCCCATTGTCATACGGCCGCTAATTTTCAATGTTGAAACCTTGTACGTGTTGGGATACAATGAGTGTACTAAAATGCAACACGTTGTATCCGGAGGTCCTCCCATGTGTAAAATCTTAGTAATAGCGCCTTATCAAGGATTAAAAGAATTGTTTTTGGAAGTCAATGAGGACCTGCGTAAACATATTCACGTTGAAATCGGCGATTTATACAAAGGCTTGGCCATTGCCAAAGAATATGAAGATCAGGGATTTGACGTGATTATCAGTAGGGGAGCTACAGCCAACTTGCTTCAGGAGCATTGTCAGCTTCCTGTCGTCGATGTAAAAATTTCAGGCTATGATATTTTGCGTACGCTTACGCTGATCAAGGGCTACCCCGAAAAAATCGCAGTCATGAGCTATCAGAATACCATTCAAGGCGCCGATGAAGTAGGAAAGCTGCTCGAAATGGATCTCACCTTCTTCCCGATCAGTACAGAGATGGAGATTGAAGACCAGATCCGAGCGGCCATAGAGCAAAATATCCAAGTCATTATCGGAGACCGGATATCCACGTATACCGCATCCCAATTTGGTCTCAAGGCGATTTTGATTACCTCCGGAAGAGAATCGGTGGAAGAAGCGTTAAAGGAAGCCGAGAAGGTAGCTTACTACACGACCAAAGAGAGGACACTTCGTCAATTATACGAATCGATTGTACAGGAGTACCCTGACGGGATTTTGGTTACCAATCAGCAAGGCGAGATTGAGGTATTGAACGACAAGGCGGAAAAGCTGCTGGATCTTACGAAAGATCAAGCCACAGCACAAAAGCTTCATGGGATTCATCCTGCACTGAATGCTCCCTATGATGCGCTTAGCAGGCCCGCTGCCAGGGAAATTATCGAAGTGAACGGGGAAACCGTCGTTTTGAACAAAATGCCTTTAGCCGTTCAGACAAACCACCCAAGCGAGCTGACGATTCTTCAGACGGTAAGCGACATCCAGGAAGCGGAGAGTCTGGTTCGTCAAAAGCAATCGCTTAAAAGCTCAAGGGCGACCAAGCATTTTAATCACCTCGTTGCCATTTCTCCGGCTATGAAGCAGGTCATCCGCACGGCCAAGCAATTTTCCAAATCAAACACGCCTCTGTTGATCTACGGTGAACCGGGCACAGGAAAGCATAGTCTGGCCCAGGCGATCCACAATGAAAGCGGGCGAAGAAGCCAGCCTTTTCTCTTTATTAATTGTGAGGCCTTTTATGAAAAAAACATGGAGTTTGAGCTGCTGGGAGATCATCTGGAGCAGGTGCCGGGGATCTTTGAGCTTGCCCATGGCGGAACGGTATTTATCGATGCCATTGGCAAATTGTCTCACTCACTGCAGGCCAAGCTGATTAACGTCTTGTTGGAGAAGAAGGTTGCCCGTTTAAACGGCGGAAAAACGACCCCTGTCGACGTCCGAATCATTGCAGCCCATTCCGAATCCCTGCACGAGCTCGTGGAAGCAGGCCGCTTCCGTGAAGATTTGTATCATCTTCTACATGGGGGGACCATCGTTATTGCTCCTTTAAGGGAACGCAGAGAAGATATTCGGGAATTGGTGCTTTGGTTTATCGTATCGGCCAATCCGAAATTCGGCAAACAAATTGTCGGCTGCCGCGAAGAGGTTATGGAGAGATTAACCCAGGCTTCATGGCCGGGGAATGTATTGGAATTAAAGCTTATGGTGGAAAGAATGTGCGTATTTACTTCCGGCCCTTTTATCGAACTGAAGGAAGTGCTGCCTTTTTTAGAGGAAATGGATATGAACGCAAACGACCAGCCTCAAGTTCAAGGTATTGATATTGCCGGCAAAACACTGGAACAATTGGAGAAAGAAATTATTTCCAAGGTTCTGGAGGAAGAACAGTATAATCAAACGTCGGTAGCCAAACGGCTGGGCATTAATCGTTCGACGTTATGGCGTAAAATCAAGGAAATTGAAAAAAACGGCACCCAAGATTAACCGCCCTGCATAGGGAATCCGATTTGAAAACATGTCACTTCAACCGTCAGGCAGGTGAATCTCCCCTGTAAACGGGGAGAGTGGCATTTTTCATTTCACTCCATGTTGCGTTATTACACAAACAACAAACAAAATCTGGTTTCATCCTGTCTCATTCCAATTGGAAAACATTTCATTGGTTAAATATGTCTTTAAAGTGTTTTAATTTGAAAAACTTTTAACTTCAAAAATTAAAATGTTTGATTTTACATCACTTTTTATAAAAATAGGTATTGTAATATTCAACATTTTCGTGTATTTTTATTAGTGAAAACGATTTCTTCAAACACCAAGTATCAGGGGGTACACAAATGAAAAAACTAGTTCCTGTTTTGACACTTGCAGCTGTTCTAACATTGACAGCTTGCGGCGGCGGCGGCGGATCCCAGGGCTCTGCAGACGGAGAAGCGAAGAAGGTTTCTTTGAAAATCGGCCATACGCTTGCGGATACGTCCCACTACCAAAAAGGGATGGAGAAGTTCAAAGAATTGGTTGAGCAAAAATCGAACGGTGAAGTTACACTGCAAATCTTCCCGAACGGATCTCTTGGCGGGGAGCGCGACATGATCGAAGGCTTGAATGTAGGCAGCCTCGATATGGTATTGACTTCCACTGCACCGATGAACGGCTTCGTTCCGGAAATTAGCGTCGTTGATTTGCCTTTCTTGTTCCGTGATGCCGACCATGCACACAAAGTGTTGGATGGCGAAGTAGGACAAGAACTGCGTCAGAAGGTCGAGACCAAATTATCGAGCGTCAAGACGCTGGCCTGGTGGGAGAACGGATTCCGTAATGTAACAAATAAAAACGCTGCCATTAACAAGCCTGAAGATCTGAAAGGCATCAAAATCCGGATCCAGGAAAATCCGATTCACAGCGATACCTTTAAGGCCTTTGGCGCCCAACCGACTCCAATGTCCTTTACCGAGCTGTTTACCGCGCTTCAGCAAGGTGTAATCGATGCGCAGGAAAATCCGGTTCCGGTTATTTACACCTCCCGTTTCAATGAAGTTCAAAAGCACCTGACCATGACGCGCCATTTCTACTCTCCGTCGCTTTTGATGGTTTCCAAAAACACATTTAACAGCCTGACTCCAGAGCAGCAGAAAGCGCTTAGCGAAGCCGCTGTGGAAGCAGGAAACTACGAGCGTCAAGTAGTACAAGACATGGAGAAGCAATACCTCACAGAGTTGGCTCAAAAAGGTATGACGATTAACGAAAAGCCGGACATTCAGCCTTTTGTAGATGCCGTGAAGCCGGTATATGACAAATATCAGCCGCAGTTCGGTGATTTAATCAAAAAAATTCAGGATGTAAAATAAGCTATAAAGAGAGCCACCGTGGCGGATGAGATTCTCATCCGCCATTCACCATCCCACAGATAAGGACAGGATGTGAAAGTATGACTACGATCATTAAATATATAGACGGATTGAATAAGCTGTTGCGCTACCTGTGCGCGCTGCTGTTGGCCGTGATGTCGGTTGCCGTCGTATTCCAGGTCGTCATTCGCTTTGCCGGTAAATATATTGATGTTGAAATGCCCGACTGGTCGGAGGAGCTGGCACGTTACTGCATGATCTGGCTTGTGTTTTTGGGTACGGCCTTGGCGGTTCGTTACAGCGCATTAATCGGCGTGGAAGCCATTGTTGAACGCTTGAATTCAACCTTGAAGCGGATTGTCCGCGTTCTGGTTACAGTGATTACCATGATTTTCTTTTTTATTCTCGTCTATTACGGATTCGAGATGCTGGGTCATGTTTCGGCGCAAGAATCCCCAAGCCTGCGTATCCCGATGTCGATTCCTTATGCGGCACTTCCGATTAGCGGAATATTCATGCTCATCAACGCAATCGCTGTATTGCTGGAAACCATTGCGGGAAAAGACGGACAACAAAAAGAAGTATTTTCGGGGAGTGAATAACGTATGGCGCTGATTATGCTTGTTTCTTTATTGATTTTACTGCTGCTCAGCGTGCCTGTAGCACTGTCATTAGGACTTGCTTCTACGATCGCTGTTCTTAGCGACGGCAACATGCCTTTGCTTGTTCTGGTTCAGCGGATGTTTGCGGCATTGGACGTTTTTCCGCTAATGGCTATCCCTTTCTTTATTTTAGCCGGCTCTCTTATGGAAACCGGCGGAATCTCACGTCGATTGGTCAACCTGGCTAACTCCCTCGTTGGGGGCATGACGGGCGGTCTGGCGGTTGTAACCGTCGTAACGGCCATGTTCTTCTCCGCCATTTCCGGTTCCAGTGCGGCTACGACGGCAGCCATCGGGTCGATTCTGATTCCGGCCATGGTGCAGCGCGGCTACGATATCCGGTTTGCTTCCGCTACTCAAGCGGTATCCGGTGAATTAGGGGTTATCATTCCTCCTTCTATTCCAATGATTCTGTTTGGTATTTCCGCAGGTGTATCCATTGGCGATTTGTTCTTGGCCGGTTTTATACCCGGGATTATGATTTCGTTCTCCCTGATCCTCACCTGCTGGTTTATTGCCAAGCGTAAGGGCTATAAAGGAAAATCGGGAATCACCATGGCGATGAAAGTCCAAGCCTTCAAAGAAGCTTTGCTCGCACTTCTTATGCCTGTCATCATTCTCGGGGGAATTTACGGCGGATTGTTTACACCGACGGAAGCGTCCGTTGTCGCCGTTGCCTATGCGTTTATCGTAGGAGTATTTATTTATAAGGAAGTTAAATGGAAGGATCTTGTGAATATCTTCGCCAAGTCGTCCATTACGACTGCGATCATCATGGTCATCATTGCCAATGCCGGTATGTTCGGATGGATATTGACCCGTGAACAGATCCCTCAGCAAATCGGAGACTTTTTCACATCCATCTCCGACAGCCCGATCGTTTTCTTGTTCTTGATCAACTTATTGCTTTGGTTCGTGGGTATGTTCTTTGAAACTTCGGCTGCGATCATCATCCTGGCTCCGCTATTAACGCCTGTAGCAGTTGCGCTCGGCATCGATCCTGTTCACTTCGGTATGATCATGATCGTCAACCTGGCTATGGGAATGGTTACTCCTCCTGTCGGCGTAAATCTGTTTGTCGCTTGTCAGATTGCGGGTATTCGGCTGGACCAAATTATAAGGCCGTTGGTTCCTTTCTTAGTGGTGCTTGTCGTGGATATATTAATCCTTACCTATATTCCAAAAATTTCACTATTCTTACCTGAACTGTTTAAATAAGTGCATTGTCTTTCTTTTTTATAAAGAGTATAAAGAGAAACAAACTATTCGGATTAGAGAGGTGCTGTTTAAACCATGCAGCTTCCAAAATGGGTTAAAATTAAGCAGCGATTCACCGGACCTGTTGTAACTGATATTGATGCGGCTATCGCGCAGGAATTCGCAAAAGTCAGCCTGGCTGAGCAAATCAAGCCGGGACAACGGATTGCGATTACTGTGGGCAGCCGGGGGATTGCCAATATCGCGATCATCGTGAAGGCGGCGGTTCAAGAGCTAAGCAAGCTGGGAGCAGTCCCCTTCATCATTCCTACGATGGGCAGTCACGGCGGTGCGACAGCTGAGGGACAGATCGAAGTGCTGGAAAGCCTGGGTGTTACGGAGGCTTTCTGCGGCGCGCCTATTCTGTCTTCCATGGAAGTGGTTCAGGTAGGTGAAACTCCCCAAGGGATGCCGGTCTATGTAGATAAACACGCTGTAGAAGCCGACGGCGTCCTGCTCATGGGAAGAATCAAGGTGCATACCGATTTCAAATCGCCGATCGGCATTGAGAGCGGACTGATGAAAATGGCGGCGATCGGCATGGGCAAGCACAAGCAAGCTCTGCTGATCCACAGCTACGGAGTGCATGGCATTCGTGACATCATGCCTGAGGTCGCCAAGGTGATGCTCGAGAAGGTAAATATTGTTTGCGGCGTGGGCATTGTGGAGAATGCTTTTGAACAAACCGCGATCATCGAGGCGATCCCGACACCGCTGATTCAGCAGCGCGAAAAAGAGCTTCTGCAGCAATCGGCCGCTTTAATGCCCAAGCTGCCTGTAGAAGATATCGATGTGCTTGTCGTTGATGAAATTGGAAAAAATTACAGCGGTACCGGGATGGATACGAACATTATCGGGCGTATCCGGATTCTGGGCGTTACTGAGCCCACCAGTCCGCGTATCAAATATATCGTCGCGAGCGATGTCAGCGAGGAATCGCATGGGAATGCGCTGGGTATCGGACTTGCGGATCTAACCACCAAACGTCTTTTTAACCAAATTGATTTTCAAAAGATGAATGAAAATGTCATCACAAGTACGTTCTTGACCCGGGCGGCCGTGCCGATTGTGCTCGACAACGACCGGGAAGCCTTAAAAACCGCTCTTCGCTCCAATTGGGGCGTAGAACCGGAGCAGGCGAGAATCATCCGTATTCCCAACACGCTTCATTTGGAATATTTATACGTTTCGGAATCGCTTTTGCCGGAAATTCTCAAACAGCCTCACATCGAGGTGCTGGGGCAACCGGAAGAGATGAGCTTCGATTCGACGGGTTATTTTTCCAAATCAGATTTCAGTCATTCCTAAGGAGGAGAAAACATGGAAACTTACGGTCATTACATTAACGGAACCTGGATTCAAGATGAAAATCACTTTACGGTATACGACAAGTACACGGGTGAAGCAATTGCCAACGTAGGAAAGGCATCGAAAGAAACGGTGAATAAAGCGGTTGAGAATGCGCTCGAAACGTTCCGTTCTCGTAAGCTGAGCCCGACCGAGCGGTATGACATCTTGATGAAAGCCGTCAGCATCATTCAAGAGCGTAAGCAGGAATTGGCGCTCGTGATGGTGCGCGAAGTAGGGAAAGTATTGAAGGACGCGCTGGCGGAAATCGACAGAGGAACCCAAACGCTTATCGCTTCAGCCGAGGAAGCCAAGCGCATTGCAGGCACAGGCATTCCTTTGGGCCAGCCGGGCAATGACCAGAAAATGGCCTTCAGCATTCGGGTCCCGGTAGGCGTGGTCTGCGCGATTACTCCGTTTAACTTCCCGTTCAACTTGACTGTCCACAAAGTAGGACCAGCCATTGCAGCGGGAAATACCATCGTATTGAAGCCAGCAGAAATGACGCCTATCATCGCTTGCAAATTAGCTGAAATCTTGACGGAAGCCGGACTTCCTGCAGGTTATTTAAATGTAGTTAACGGTCTGGGCTCTGAGATGGGTCAGTATTTGCTGGAAGATGAGCGCATCGCGATGTATACCTTCACGGGAAGCCCGGGTGTAGGACGTCATATCAAGAGTGCTACAGGAATTCGCAAAGTAACCTTGGAGCTTGGCAACAACTCCCCTAACATCGTGCATAAGGACGCTCCTGATCTGCAAAGAGCAGCCGAGCTTTGCGTGACACGCGGCTATTCCAATGCTGGTCAAGCTTGCATCTCGGTTCAGCGTGTCTATGTTCACCAAGACGTATTTAACGAGTTTGTAGACAAAGCCATCCAGGTTGCCCAAAAGCTGAAGGTTGGTAATCCGAATGATCCTACGACCGATATCGGTCCGATGATTGCCGAGAAGGAAGCGGTTCGTGCGGAATCCTGGATTAAGGAAGCCGTGGAGCAAGGCGCGAAGATCGCTTTTGGCGGTACACGCGAGGGGGCTGTCCTGCAGCCTACCATCTTAATAAACACCACCCCGGACATGAAAGTCATGTGCCAAGAAGTGTTCGCACCTGTTATCAGTATTGTGCCTTATGAGGACATCGACGATGCATTCCGTCAGGTTAACGATTCCCGCTTCGGTCTTCAGGCCGGATTTTTCACCAACGATCTTCAATTGGCGATGCGCGCGGCTCACGAACTGGAGTTCGGCGGTGTCATCATCAACGATGTTTCCACTTACCGCGCCGATGTTATGCCTTACGGCGGCGTGAAGGATAGCGGAACCGGAAAAGAAGGGCCTCATCATGCGGTTCAAGAAATGACCGATGAGAAAATCGTCGTTATTCATATGCAATAATTAGCGAGGGTTAGGATTACATTTTATAGATAATGGGGTAATGGACATGAGAAATGTATGGGAATATTTTTCCACCGAACAAATCGTATTTGGGAATGGCTCCATCCGTGAATTGGACAGAGTGTTGAAGCGTCTTAAAGCCAGCCGCGTTCTGCTGGTTACCGATCCGGGAATCAAGCAAGCGGGCATCTCCGACAAAGTCGTTTCGATTTTGCAGGATGCCGGATATACGATTGTGGTTTATGATAAAGCCGTACCGGAACCTCCGGTAAGCTCGGTATTGGAGTGCTTCGAATTCGCCAAGGATCAATTGAATCCGGATGCCGTCATCGCTCTGGGCGGTGGCAGCAGCATCGACTTGGCGAAGGTGGTGGCCTTGTTAATGGCGCACGGCGGACATCCGCTGGATTATGTTGGGGAGAATCTGGTTCCTGGACCAATCGCTCCTTTGGTGGCCATACCGACGACAGCCGGAACAGGCTCCGAAGTTACCTCTGTCGCTGTACTCACCGATACGGAAAAAAATCTTAAGGTAGGCGTTTCCGACAATTATCTTCGTCCGGCTGTCGCTTTGTTGGACCCTGAATTAACACTGGGGCTTCCTGCTTACGTGACCGCTTGTGCCGGTATCGATGCGCTGTCTCATGCGATTGAGGCTTACACAGCTAAAAATCATAAATATATTCAAGCCGATGGCACGATCTTATTCCAAGGCTCCATTCCGATCAGCGATGCGCTTGCCATGGAAGCGATCCGCCTGATTGCAGGCAATTTAACGATTGCCGTACAGCAGGGAAGCAACGTGGAAGCCAGATCGAATATGCTGCTCGGCAGCTTGCTGGCCGGATTGGCCTTCTCGAACGCAGGCACGGCTGCAGCGCATGCGCTGGCTTATCCGATCGGCGGTCTAGTTAAGTCGCCTCACGGTGAAGTGACAGGACTCCTTCTGCCTTATGTGATGGATTTTAACGGAGATGTAGAGCCTTATAAAATGGCTAACATCGCAAGAGCCTTTAATATGAATGTAGACGGATTAACGGACCGCGAGATCGCGGAAAAAGCGTCCCTGGCCGTATTGAACACCTTGCGTGCGATCGGTCTGCCTACCAAGCTGTCGGAGATCGGCATTAAAGAGGAAGACATTCCGCATATCGCTCAAACCGCGTTAACGATTGCGCGTCTTGTCCGGAATAATCCAAGAGTACCGACACAAAAAGGATTCGAGGCGCTTCTTCGCAAAGCATTATAAAAAGCTTGGCATAGGCCGCTGCTGTGCATAGTGGGGGGACAGAATATCTGTCCCCCCACTTTTTTTATTCACATTATAAAAAAAATTTTATAAACCAGTACTGGTTTGTTATACTGATAATGTCCGAAAACCACTCAAAGAAAAGACATTTCCGAAAACCCTTACCTCTATTGGTAGGCATACTTTTAAATCTACAGGGCATTGATAACACCCTTGTCTATTAGATCGTCCGCTCCTGGAAATTATATGTCTTCATCTCATTTAAAGTATGGAGGGAGTATGATATGTCTTTAACCAGTGTAAAGGAACATGAGCGTATCAAAGCTCTGCATCGATACCAGATTCTTGATACACCTCCTGACGGCGCTTTTGACAGAATCACTGCCCTTGCTGCCCAGCTATTGAATGTCCCTATCTCCATCACCAGCCTAGTGGATACGGATCGCATTTGGTTCAAATCCCATCATGGAGTGGATATACAGGAGATTGACCGGGTACCGGGACTTTGTGCCTCCGTCATTCTTAACAATGCCCCCTATGTTCTTAATGATGCCAGCATCGATCCCCGGTCATTGGCTAACCCTTTGGTCGCAGGAGAGTTTGGTCTGCGTTTTTATGCCGGCGTGCCGCTGACAACTCACGACAACCACAACCTTGGTGTATTATGTGTCATTGACCACAAGCCCCGAACCATTACCGAACAAGAACTCTCGATTCTCAGCCATCTCGCTCAAGTTGTCATAGACCAGATGGAGCTGCGGTTGGCTTCACGTCACGTTCACGAACTCAGCAAACAAAAATCGCATTTATTAGCGGTCCTAAGCCATGAAATTCGCACCCCCCTGAACGGGATCATGGGAATGGCAAGCCTAATGCAGACTACCGGCTTAACAGAGGAGCAAGAAGAATATACGGACATCATAGAGACGAGCGCCGACTCGCTGCTTACGATGCTGAATCATATCTTGGATTACTCAAAAATGGAAGCGGGAAAAATGGAGCTCGACCGTCAGCCGTTTGACGTCCGTTCCTGCGTGACTCAGGTTCTTGAGCTCTTTACTGCCGAAAGCGTAAAAAAAGGGATTGGGTTGCACAGTGAAGTCGATCCTCAGGTTCCCGCCGCTTTGATGGGCGATAAAGAAAAAATCAAGCAAATTCTCATTAACCTGGTAGGCAATGCCGTGAAATTCACAAACGAAGGAACCATCGGCGTTTATGTAAACTTAACTTTGATTGAACATCATCGGCAGGACGCCCATGTGACCTTCACTATAAAGGATACGGGTATCGGTATCCCTCAAGACCAAATCAGCCGGTTGTTTCAAACCTTCAGTCAACTCCATTCCAGCTATGCAGGAACGGGGCTCGGCCTTTCCATCTGCAAGCAGCTGGTTGAATTAATGAACGGGCGTATTTGGCTTGAGGAATCAACCGAAAGCGGTTCGACCTTTAGCTTTGACATCCGATTGCCGCTGGCCCATGATCTTCACTAGGGAAGGTTTACAGCAAAATAAAGGAGGCTTGACTAAGCGTCAGGCCTCCTTTACTCCTTTCGTGCGTTCTCGACCCCTATTGAAATATAAAGCTGCGGGCCGTTTCACGTTCTTCAGACTTGATCCGGCAGAGCTGTCTTACGGTCGGTTGAAGAAGATGCCGGCCAGCATTCCACGTGATCAAGCCCTTTAATGCTGTCTTTCGTAAAGACGGGGTCTTTGCCGGCCTTTTTCTGTTTGAGATAGTCCCCCAGCACATCAAAAGCTATCTTCGATAATAAAGTAATAGCGATCAAGTTCACTATAACCATAAAGCCCATGAATAAGTCCGCCAAATCCCAAACCAGCTGAACCTTGGCTATAGCGCCAAATACCACCATGGCCAGCACACTCAGCCTGTAAACCCATACCCAGGTCTTATTCGATTTTAAAAATTCAATATTGGTTTCCCCATAATAATAATTTCCGATAAGCGTACTAAACGCAAACAAGAAAACCATAACAGCGAGAAAGTCTGATGCCCACGAACCGATATGAATGCTTAAGGCCGCCTGTGTAAGCTCAACACCGCTCAATCCCGGTTGCTGATAAGCCCCCGATAGCAAAACGATAAAAGCGGTGCTCGTACAAATAACCAAAGTATCTATAAGCACGCCTAAAGCCTGAATCAGCCCTTGCTTTGCCGGATGGCTAGTTGTCGCGGTTGCAGCGGCGTTGGGCGCACTCCCCATCCCCGCTTCGTTGGAAAACAGTCCCCGCTTCACTCCATTCATCAATGCGGCTCCAAACGAGCCTCCCGCGATTTGCTCGAAACCAAACGCGCTTTTAACGATATGAGCCAGAAGCTCCGGCATTTTCGTGATATTCATCAGGACGATAACTAAGGCAAAGCCAATGTAAACGACGGCTAACACAATCACAATGTATTCCGACATTTTAGCGATCCGCTTTACGCCGCCGATGATAATCGCGGCCAAAATCACAGTCATCACGATGCCTACAGTCAATCGATCGGCCCCAAATGAGTTTTCAAATGCAATCGTTATCGTATTGGACTGCACCGCATTAAAGACGAGACCGAAGGATACGGTAATTAAAACGGCAAACAAAGCTCCCATCCAACGCTTATTTAAGCCCAATTGCATGTAATAAGCAGGCCCCCCGCGGAAGCCGTCTTTATCCTTCACTTTAAACACTTGCGCCAATGTGCTTTCAATAAAGCTGGAGGCTGAACCGATAACGGCGATCACCCACATCCAGAACACAGCTCCCGGACCGCCTAACGCAATGGCAATCGCAACCCCTGTAATGTTCCCTGTCCCGACACGGGATGCCATACTAATACAAAAAGCCTGAAAAGGCGAGATGCTTCCCTTAGCACCGCTTTTGGATTCAAATAATACCCGCAGCATTTCCTTCAATAAACGGACCTGCATAAATTTCGTTCTGAATGAGAAATAAAGTCCCACGGAAATCAGCATAATAATCAACAGTTTGGACCAAAGAAAATCATTAAGTACATTGATCCCACCCTGCACCAATGGTTCCATATCATTACCTCACTTTAATTGTTGTTTCTTATATCAATAAAAACTCAATTAGTATACCAATTTTCAAGAAATTTACCAGTCAAAAAACTTTCCAACACGAGAAAAGAGCATAAAGAAATCTTAGTTTCCTTACACTCTTTTGCCCCCCGTGAAACATATTTATTTTACGGAAATCAGACCTACCGAATACAGGAAAATAAGCACAATCAGGATCGGAGATACTACACGAAGCAGGAACATCCACAGCTTATACCAAAAGCCCGACAGTCCCGCCTCCTCGCCGGCACGTTTCCATGCATACCCGGTGAATAACGTAACGATAAGCCCTCCGATCGGCATCAATATATAGGAAGTTGTAAAATCGAACAAATCAAAAATCGTTTTGCCTCCGAGTTGGAAGGGGTTGAGAATACCCGTAACCGAAAGAGCTGACGGTATGCCCACTACAAAACAGAGGATCGATGTATATACGGAAGCTTTGGTCCGGCTCAGCTGCCATTTTTGCATAACGTAAGCTACGGGCACCTCCAGAATAGAGACCGCAGAGGTTAGCGCGGCAATTGCCAGCAGCAGGAAGAATAAGCCCCCGAAGAAAAATCCGAACGGCATTTGCGAGAAAGCCACAGGCAGGGCCATAAAGACCAGTCCTACCCCCTCCCCCGGTTTAAGCCCATAAGAGAAAACGGTAGGGAAAATAACTAAGCCGGCAATAAATGCATAAATCAAATCTCCAAATCCAATGGCAAACGTGGCGACACCTAAGGATTGCTTTTTCTCGACATATGCCCCATAAGTGAGCATACAGCCAAATCCGAGCGATAAGGAGAAGAAGGCATGTCCCAAAGCCACCAGCGCCGATTCGGCGGTAAGCTTGGTGAAATCGGGCTTTAAGAAAAAGCTTACCCCCTCCCCTGCACCCGGAAGCGTGAGAGAACGAAACATCAGAATCAGCAAAATAATCAAAAAGCCTGGAATCAAAATCTTATTGAATTTCTCAATTCCGCCGGAAACGCCTTTGGCCAAAATCGAGCCAGTGAGCAGCATAACAGCGGCTTGCCAAAAGAGCGGCATGGAGCTCCCGGAAAAGGACACAAACTTCTCTTTATAGTCGACGCCTGAATGAAACAATAATCCCGTAAATGACTCTACGGTATAATGCATTGTCCAGCCGACGACCACGGCATAGTAGGACATGACCAGAAAAGCCGTGATCACGGGCAGCAATCCGAGTAAGCCCCAATACTTATTGCCCGAAAGGTTAAACAAAGATGCTGAGGCATTGCCTCTTCCGCCGCGGCCGATCGTCAGCTCTGCGAGCAAAATCGGAAGTCCCGCTACAATCAAACAAATGATAAACAATAGAAAAAATGCGGCGCCGCCGTATTGCCCCGTAATATAGGGAAATTTCCACATATTCCCCAAACCTACCGAGCTTCCGATCGCAGCCAAAATAAACCCAGTGGAGCTAAAGCGTTCCCCTATTCCTGCCTTAGGAGAGGTCTGGGATGCTGATGTCTTTCTCATGCTGGTTCTCCTATTCTATAAAGTTTTGCTAAAATAGCATAAAACGAAATCAGGTTTCTGTCAAAAAAATTCCCTTCATTTACCATCCATAAATAGGAGAAGACGCCTTGGCACTGCTCAAGCAGGCAAAGGCGTCTATCGTATTACGGCTTTAGGGTTAATTAAACACAGCAATGACCGCCTTCAAGAGTACAGCTTGCGTTCTGGTCGCGCGGCTGCGTATCCGTTTCGACGTATTCGATACGGATGTTCGGGTTCACCGTCCGCAGGAGCTTGCAATTTTGCTGCACATGCGTTAACAAATCGCTTTTTTGCTCCGCATTGACGTCACCTTTAATGGTTGCATTAAACGTGATCGCCGTAATGTATCCCTCATCATCCAAATGATCTTCTGCGGTAATCTCGATGCCTTCAACGGAATAGCCCTGCTCTTCGGCATAGCGAGTCATCGTTGTGGCCGAGCAGGAAGATAATCCGATCAGCCACAGCTCCGTCGGCCTAAACCCGACATTCTCCCCGCCCCGGTCCAAGCTTTGATCGATAAGCACGCTTCTCGATTGAGCGACAGCCAACTGTTGAAATTTTTGTAAACGACGCAGGTGGATTTTCACGTCCGTATTCCTCCTTTATGCTCTTGGTGCCCATGAAGCATAACGCTTTTTTAAAGGGTACAGCAAAACGAACTCAAATAGCAGCGCCAGCATACCGATGGTCGCAATGCCTACCATAACGAGCGGAGAATTGCCGATTTGCCCGCTGGAGGAGATCAGCCAGCCGATCCCGGCGCTGCCTCCGATCATTTCTGCCGCAACAAGTGAACGCCATGCGATGCCGAACCCGACGATAACCCCGGTAAAGGCCGACGGCATCACTTCCGGCAGGTAGACGTACCAAGCCAGCTGCCACCGATTAGCTCCAAGCGATTGCGCTGCCCGGATATGCGAGATTCGTATTCTCTCCATCCCTTGCATGACATTCACAACGATGGGAAAAAATGCGGCAATGACGATAACCGCAATCATCGGCGCATTTCCCAAATCGAGAATAAGGATCAAGAGAGGAGCCCATGCCATTGGCGGAGTGGCTTGAAAGATCATGACCATTGGAGTTAAAAATTGCCGAACGGCTTTGCTGATCCCAGCCAGCATCCCGATAAGAAAAGCACAGCTTGCGGCGATGAAAAATCCAAAGAACAGACGATATAAACTTATACCGATGTGATGGTAATAGTCAGCCGATACCAACTGCTTCTTGAATTCTTCCAACGTGCGCAACGGCCCCGGAAAGACCAGAGCGGGATATTGGCTTGAGATCAAAATCCATACCAGAATAATAAACGGAAATGCGAGAATCCCATAGTGAAATTTTTTCATGGTACCACCTTGAATCAATGTATTTAAAATGTGTTACTTGACCCAAGACCGATCGATAACCTTCGATATATCCAACGGCTGATCAATCAGCTTAATTTTGAGATTGGTATCGGCTACCGACTGGTAAAATTGGATATCGGCATCCGTTATCTTATAATCAAATTTATTGCGCTGCAATGCTTTTTGCATGACTTCCGCAGAGGAATATGTCTTGCCGCTGCTGCTAATTTCCGGAACATTGAACGATTTGGCCAAAATTTCCGAGATGTCTTGACTGTTTTTATTCGTCTCTTCAATGGATGCCTTATGGCCTTCGAGGAACTTTTCCACCACATCTTTTTGCTGCAGTACATTTTCAGATGCCAAAATAACAAACGCCGGATCAGGAAGCTCTTTGACAACCTTCAATCCGCGAAGCTCGGCAAATGTCAGGAACGGTTCTCCGGCAACTGCCGCATCGACTGAGCCGTTAACGATAGCCTGCTCCATATTGGCCATGTCCATTTGTACCAATGTCGCCGATTGCTCGTTTAACTGCGCTTCCGGCAGTAGAACGCCGCGAATCAAATAATCGACGCCGCTTCCCTTCACCAGTGAACCCACCTTTTTCCCTTTCAAATCAGCGGCTTCATGAATCCCGGAAGCATCCTTGGTCAAAAGTCCGAATTTACCGTCGTCCACTTTGGCAATGACTTTAAACTGTGCGCCGCGAGATGCCCAGTTGACGGCTGCGGGCATTCCGGCATATGCGACATCCAGCTTTCCGGAAGACAATGCCTTATACAAATCAGGGCCATTGGCAAAAGAGAAAAACTCCGCTTTAAGTCCTTGCTTGTCGATCAGGCCCTTTTCTTTCGCTATAATCGCAGGCGCTGCAGCAATAATATTGACATAGCCGATCTTAATCGTTTGCGTTTGCTCTTGTTGTGAACCGGTTGCAGCTTCGCCCGCCTTATTGCCGGCCTGGCCCGCTCCGCAGCCGGCTAGTAACGAGGCGCTTAAAACGATCGCGCCTACCATGCCCAATACCCGTCGGCGCGCAGAGTGAATGCTGTTTTTCATATTCTATTTCTCCCTTTCTATATTCCAATCCCGACAAAATCACCATTCAATGAGTCATCATGCCGTAAAGATTGCATTAATTGTTTCTTGTAGTCGTTAAAAATCGCTGAGACACGGATGTCTTGCAGACGGGGACGCCCCAAGCCGACTTTAATCACTTGATGGATACGCCCTTTATTTTGGAATACCGCGACACGGTCGGACAAATAGACGGCTTCGTCGATGCTGTGTGTGACCAGAATCACCGTCATGCCGGTTTCCTTCTGAATCCGCAGCAGCTCTTCCTGCAGCTGCTCCCTCGTTTGCTCGTCCAAAGCGCTGAACGGCTCGTCCATCAAAAGAATATCCGGTTCGGTTACAAGCGTACGGGCGATAGCTACACGCTGCTTCATCCCTCCGGACAAATCCGCGACACTTTTATGCTCGGAGCCTGATAAACCTACGATTTGCAAAGCTTGCAATCCCCGATTGACCCGCTCGTTTTTAGGCATACCCGCCATTTTCAAACCGAATGTTACATTCTCCAGCACGTTAAGCCATGGAAATAGCGCGAGATCCTGGAAAACGACACCCCGATCCGGGCCAGGATGCTCTACCGTATTCCCTTTTACCATAATTTTTCCCTTGGTCGGTTTGATAAAGCCCGCGACCATATTCAATAACGAGCTTTTTCCGCATCCGCTATGGCCGATAATGCTCAAAAACTCGCCACGATCTACCGATAATGAAACATTATTTAAGGTCTGATGATTGTTATCATAGGAAAGAGAAACTTGATCTATCTCTAGTATGGTTGTTTGTTGCTGTTCCCCCATCTGATCACCTCAAATTCCAACAAAATAGATATGAATTTATTAAAATAAATTACCACTTTCTTATCATATCGTCAAAGGAAGCAAATTCCATTAATTCCTGCTGCAAGAATCATACGTGGTCATTTTCTTATTGACACTAGCTGTTCTACTCTTATGTTAAAAAACAGACTTCTTATCTAGTATTTTCATACAAGACTCTACTTCATCTCCTGAATAAGTTATCACATGGAGGTGATAAAGATGAGTATGGAGAAAAGTAATAGCTTTGAGAATATGGGAAAAATCAGTAGTGAAGAGATGGCGCAGTCATACAAGGATATCAATGATTTGAATGAGGCCGCAAGTGCGCTCTTTAGAATACCGGTCTTCTTCAGTCACCAAAACCTCTTTACGCTCGGACCACCCCGACCGCCATTATCGATGGAGCAGCAATTTATCATTCGTATGTTTAAAGAAATTAAAAGGGTGCTTCTATTTCCAAGAACATTACCCAATACTGACCAGTATCCCGATACTACATTAGAAAATATTCGTCGAATTGTGAAGTCAAGTTACGGAACGATAGCCGCTCTTTTGAAGCCGACAAGTCCTACAGCTCAAGGAGAGCCCTATTCGCCTTTCTTACAAATTGAACCTTCCATGGCCTATCAATACGGACACCCGCTGCTTCTGGTTAAACAAAGTACGATTCAAGCAGGCGGTGTTTGGGGAGATGCCGGACCGCTTGCTCCTTTCACTCCACTGATATGGTTCTCTAATGCAACAACAGTTGATGAATTTTTTAATAGTGTTTCGTGGAAGGAGGCATTGCAAAACTGGGCTGGACAAGTAAGAAGCGGATATTTCATACAAACTCAACCTGAATATAAATATACCTGCAACGACTAAGTTTGCGGCATGATCTCTAATTCGGCTCCTTTTTTCCAGGATCCCCATGCGGCAGGTGAAACAAAACGTCCATCGTGATCTACCACCTACAACCGTTTGAGTTATAACGGACTAATCTCTTTCCTATTAATAACAGCAACTACTGCCACGAACGTTTCTAAAAGAAATTAAACAACCTTAGTCCAGTTAAATACAGAATGACGGCAGCGCCTGCTTTATGACTGGGTAGCTTCACACTGGGTGCCATTCCTTATTTCAGTTAGTGATAGGTGTCAGTATCACTCTCCTTTTCGTTTGAATAATCATATACAAATCATGAAAAGGCGGTGGAAATATTGTCATCAAGAAAATGGAAGGGGTCTTCTCTTCCTAACAAAACCAAGGACGGCTTCTCCGTCGCCTACGGCTCTGAGATCCCGCGGCCTCCAAAATGCAGCACTAGAAAACACTAATCTAAACTACCCGGCAGTTCTCTCGTTGACTCTTCCTGAATGGAGTGAAATCAAATGGAGCAGCGAAAGGAAATATCTCCGGACCATAGCCGATCCGTGGAAAAGCAAAGCGCAGCGACCATTAAGTCAGCCATTCTAGTGCACCTGCACAATCGGGCAGAGCAGTTTACTTTGAAGATCAATTCCCGGTATTTCGGCACGCTCAAAAATATATTGGAAGATGCTATAAAACTGGATGATGATATACGTTTTACTATTTATCAATCCGGATTTACGGCAACAAAGTACGGCTCCTACAGTATTGCCGATTTTGATATCTCCTACTGGGAATCCAAAAAACAAACGGAATATGTACAGCAACGAATTCAGGAGATTTTGTCCGAGATTTTGCGGCCCGACATGAACGACTATGAAAAAGAAAAGGCCGTTCACGATTATATTGTGCGGCATACGGCTTATGACACTTCATATACCGAGTATTCAGCTTATGCGGCGCTTGCCGGAGGCAGAGCAGTCTGCCAAGGATATGCGATGTTGACATACCGCATGCTCAAAGCAGCGGGCATTGAAAACCGAATTATTTCCGGCAAGGTACGGGGAGAACATCATACTTGGAACATGGTAAAGATTGAAGGAGGATGGTATCATCTCGACACCACATGGAACGACCCTGTACCGGATATTCCCGGACGGGTTCTTTATAAATATTATAACCTTTCGGATGATGAACTGATGACAGATCATACGTGGTCAATCGATACAATCGAAGCGGTGAGCGACTTTACACGGGTACTGCAAAAAAAAATCAAATCGGATCCGGATAAATCGAATTTTTATAACGAGCTCCTTCTGGCGATTCAAAAGTCCCGCTCCCAATCGTCTTTCTAGTCATATATTCGTCAGAAGGCTACCTCTCCAACAAATATATACTTTTTATTCAGTATTTTTGCCCAAGACTCTACTCTATCACCTGAATAAGTTATGACATGGAGGTGATAGAGGTTTTGTAATAGTTAAGTGCAAGGCATGCACTCTACTCGTCTCCCTCTTTACCTGTCCTATGAACAAAGCAACAGAGAAATACCGGAAAGGAGAGATCTAATTTGAGCCCCCAATCTTTTTCTTTGACGAAGTTTGTTGATGCTTTACCCATTCCATCGGTTTTAAGGCCGATTGACATGTGGAAGGGTATCCCTTATTATGAAGTCTCCATGCGGCAGGTGAAACAACAATTACACCGCGACCTGCCGCCTACTACCGTTTGGGGCTATAACGGTTTATATCCCGGCCCAACCTTTGAAGCGATACGGAATCAACCGATTTTGGTGAAATGGATGAATAAATTGCCATTTGAACATCTGTTGCCGGTTGATCGTACCTTGCACGGCGCGGAGCCCGATAAGCCTTCCGTTCGAACTGTCGTACACCTTCATGGCGGCCGAAATCGGCCTGAAAACGACGGTTATCCGGAGGCTTGGTTTACACGTGATTTCGAGAATTTCGGTCCGAAATTCGAGCACAAAATCTACTATTATCCAAACTGCCAACGCCCAACGACACTTTGGTATCACGATCACGCCCTAGGGATTACCCGTTTAAACGTTTATGCGGGATTGGCCGGCTTCTATCTACTGCGTGACCAGAATGAGGAACAGCTGAATCTGCCCAGCGGTCAATTTGAAGTCCCGCTCGTCATCCAAGACCGCTCATTCTATCCAAATGGCGAGCTCTTCTATCCAACCCAACCCGGACACCAGCCGCCGCCTGCCGTACAACCTCCGCCGCCTATTGATCCCGATCTGCCGGATCCTTCAGTTGTGCCTGAGTTTTTTGGGAATACCATATTAGTTAATGGAAAGGTCTGGCCCTTTTTCGAAGTTCAGCCGCGCAAATACCGCTTTCGTATTCTTAACGGCTCTAACGCCCGTTTTTACCGTATCCGGCTGAGCTCGGGCCAACCGTTTGTACTGATCGGAACGGACGGCGGTCTATTGGAACGACCGATTACAACTTCCGATCTCCTCCTTGCCCCGGCAGAACGTGCCGACGTGATCATCGATTTCTCCGGCCATAAGGGGCAGAACCTAATTCTAACTAATGATGCGCCGGCTCCTTTCCCGAACGGAGATGCCCCCACTCCTGACCTTATGCAGATTATGGAGTTCCGGGTGGCTTCACATCTTTTCAAGCCGGACAGAAGCACAATTCCGAATAAGCTTAGTTGTTTGGAACGTCTGAATCCCGCACAAGCAGTGACGACGCGCAGAAATGTATTAATTGAAAGTACGGATCAATTCGGACGTCCGCTGCTGCTTCTCAACAACATGCGTTGGGATGATCTCCCGATCACGGAAACTCCATACAACGGAACGATCGAGATCTGGGAACTGTTCAACACAACGACGGATACACATCCGATTCACTTACACTTGGTTAATTTCCAAGTTCTCGATCGCTCACCATTCAAAGTCGATCCCAATGGGGCTGACCTTATCGTGGGTCCGGCAGTCCCCCCTGATCCGACCGAAATGGGATGGAAGGACACAGTACGGGTCAACCCTGGCGAAGTCACCCGTATCATCGCTCGATTCGGTCCATTTACGGGTATTTATCCGTGGCATTGCCATATACTGGAGCATGAAGATCACGATATGATGAGGCCGTACGAGGTGCTGGGCAACCATAATTTTGATCCTTGCAAGCCCATACCCGGCGTTTGTCCCGACGAATCGTTCTTCCAATGCTGTAATGGCCGCTGCAATCATGCCGAGAGAAAAAACTGGTAACCCATAAATCTCCAAGAACTAATCTGGATGATTTGAACAAAATATTACCTATATTCTACATTCACTCGATCTCTGCGTGAATGTAGAATACAGGTATTGGCATCTCCGCTTTCCCCCTATTTATGGTAGGGTTCACCTTAACCCCTCTAGAGTAAAGGACTGAATTTTTTTTTTTTTTTTTTCAGCCCCTCCTCATCAAACCGTACGTGAAGTTTTCCCTCATACGGCTTTCCGATGTTCGTCATTCATGCGCATGCGATTTACAAAAGCGTCTTTAGTCCATACATTTTGC
>NZ_JBVASZ010000008.1:0-184247 GCF_057814255.1 Paenibacillus sp. F024 | reverse complement strand
GCGAAAGGGCTGAGAAGTTTGCTTTCTCGTTATTTAGAGCTTTGTTAACCTTTTGGAACCGCCGTATGCGGACCCGCATGTACGGTGGTGTGAGAGGTCGGGGGCTAGGCGCCCCCTCCTACTCGATTTATATGATGTTTGGCCGCGTTTCTTTGAGCTTAAAATCGGGCTTGATGATTTTAGATGCTGACTTCGGAGGTGGTTGGCATCGGAAAAATGACCGGTTAGGAGCGGCCATCTGGTTAGCCATATGATTTGGCTAACGCAAATCATTTACGCCAATATGCGTTGGATCACCCAAACAAAAGCGATTCCGACAGCGAAAGCATTTAGGATTCTATAGGTACTCGGATACCAACGGGATCTGTACCAGTACCATAGAAGAGGAAAAACAAGAGCGATTAGTATAAGCTGTGTTATTTCAATTCCCAGATTAAAGCTCAGTAATGATTCTACCAGCTGCCTAGGAGGAAGATTCATCTGTACAAGGAGATCCGCAAAACCCATCCCATGAATAAGACCGAATAAGAACGTGAGCCACCAACGATGCTTTGCATTTTTCGGGAAAAATAAATTTTCAAGGGCAACATACATGATGCTCAAGGCGATCATCGATTCAATAAATTTGGAAGGCAGAGTGATGATGCCAAGAACGGTAAGACCCAGAGTCAAGCTGTGAGCAATGGTAAAAGAGGTAATGATTTTTGCATATTCTCTTACCCGCATTCTTAATAAAATCAGGGTAAGCAAAAATAATAAATGATCTAACCCGGTTAAGATGTGCTCGGACCCCAGTTTCAAAAATCGCATCCAATCGACACTTGCAGGTGCAGGTATAACCGAAGCGTTTTGAGATGAGGGTTCCGTTTTGAAAGTATAGCTCCACTGACCTTGAAACAAAAGAGTCGTTACTTGCAATTGCCCATTGTTCAGGATGTTGATAAAGTTCCCGTATTCCGCCGGTATAAAATCCTGAAAGTGATCCTGTATCGTAACCGATTCACCAGGCTGAACCGCATCGAGTATAACCTTGGCTGTGACTAGTTTGATATTGGGGATGCTATGATCTTCATAACCTTTGTTGTCTTCAAACATGAATTCATCTTTGAACGGGAGCTCGTCATTCAATGAAAACTGGGCTCCCAGCAAGCTTGTTTTACGCCCGTTAATTTGAATCTCGAGATTTTGATCTATCCATTTCGCGATCTTAGCCTGACCTTGAGCAAGTTCATCCGCATCTAAGTTGTTGTCCCCGCTTATATCCATTCCGTCAACACCCTCGATCACGGATAAATCATCAATGGCAAACTGTACAATGGTTTGGGCTGGAAGTAAATCGATTTTTGTATAGGCAACGCTATATGTATGGGCGGATACTGGGGCACATGCCATCAAACTGAAAAGAAGAATTGCAAACCATATAGACCATTTTCTAATCAAAATATAACCTCCATGAAAACCAGATGCTGGTAAAATGAATTGGAATTCTTCCTTTGTGTCATCGCGCATCCGTTTTTTTCTCGCCTCTGCCTCGAATGCATTCAACTATAAACTATAGTAATGTTTAATACTAAAACAGTCAAAATGGTATATTTTATTTATCATATAATTTAGGAAGCGTTCCGTAATTACATGGCAAATTCATATTGTTATAGCATTTCAATTGTCATACAATATAAAAATATAAAATGGATAGGGAGAGGAACGACAAAGATGAGTGAGTCCTCAAAGATCGAAGTGGAATCCGTCAATCGAAAGAAGCTGCCCAAGCAGGTGGTGGAGCGCTTTGTGGAATTATTAAATAGCGGGCAGCTCAAACCCGGAGACAAATTACCGCCCGAAATGGAACTCATGGAACAGCTTGAAGTGAGCAGGCCGGTTTTGCGTGAAGCGTTAAGCTCCCTGGAAACCCTTGAAGTGATTACACGAAAAACACGAGGCGGCACGTACTTTAACAATAAAATCGGAAGCACGCCTTTTTCCGTCATGCTGTCCTTGTCGATCGCTAATTTACCAGGCATTATGGAAGCGCGGATGGCCTTGGAGTTGGGATTGGTTACGGTAGCCGCTGAAAAAATAAATGATGAACAATTGGCCGGATTGAAAGAAACTATAGATCAAATTTCTCAAAGCACGGACAACAATTATGGTAACATAGATAAGGAATTCCATCGGATCATTGCGTTAAGCGCAGATAATCCTATTCTTGAGGGCATGGTGGATTCCTTGTTAATTGCATTTGATAAAACGGGCAGCATAGTTAAATTTAGAGACCGCGATGTGACCGTTGAACATCACTTGGCGATTTATCATGCCTTAGCGAAGAGGGATTCGCACGATGCATTTGTACAAATGTACCGCCATCTTAATTATGTGCGCCAGAAGATACGGAGAGAATATTCCGTCTAAAGGTTGAACGTTATGCGTCTCTTGAGTATCGTCTACCGTTTAAGAGCTCATAATCTTGAACCGGTATCCTTGCAGGAAATCGGTCTAACGAATTGGTTTAGGAAGAAGGTATTATCATGGAGGAGCTAAAAGAATCCGGCCCTATTGAAATCGGGGCTATCCAGCGTAGTTCATTGCCGAAACAAGTGGTGGAGCGGATTGTAGAGCTGCTTATTAGCGGGCAGCTTAAACCTGGAGATAAATTGCCTTCGGAAACAGAATTAATTGAAATGCTGGGTGTGAGCAGGCCGGTGCTGCGGGAGGCATTAAGCTCGCTGGAGACCCTCGAAGTCATTACTCGAAAAGCACGCGGAGAAGTGTACTTTAACAAAAAAGTCGGGAGCAATCCTTTCTCGGTGATGCTCGCCCTGGCAGCTGATAATCTGCCGAATCTCATTGAAGCCCGGATGGCTCTTGAGCTCGGACTCGTGACGATTGCGGCAGAAAAGATAACTGACGAGCAGTTGGCTAGATTAAAGCAAACGATAGATCAAATGGCAAACAGCAAAGATCATCATTATGGTGAGATCGATATCGCTTTTCACCGCATCATTTTTGAGAGTGCCAACAACCCGATCGTCGAGGGCATGAGTGATTCTTTATTGATGGCACATGAGAGAATGAACAGCGAAACAAAATTCAGGGAACGGGATGTGACCGTTCGTTTTCATACCGAAATCTACCATGCCCTCGCCAAGCGGGACCCCTTCGAAGCGTACATCCGCATGTTTCGGCATCTGAGTTACGTCCGGGATAAGCTTCTGAGGGATTAAAGGATGAAGATAAACAGTGATATTCGCATAGGATAAAAGCGCATAAAACCTGGTTTCCAGAGCTCATAAGACTGTCTTCGGGCAGTTTTTTTATTTTAATAAGGATTGGTTATAAATATATTTTTAATTGACGCATAATGTATATTGTCTTACAATAAAAAAACTAGATGTTATAATTTTACATACGAAAGGTGATCAAACAACGATGGATAATGGAAAAGCAATACCTACTGGAATTTTAGGATTTCCCGTTGCTCCTATGGATTCTCAAGGGAAGCTTGATCTGAAAGCTTTGGAGAGTAACATTCAGTTTTTGCTTGATGAAGGGTTGAAATCCATTTTCATCGCCTGTGGTTCTGGTGAATTTCACGCTCTTTCCCCTGCCGAATATCAAAGTATGCTTGAAACGGCACTGTCCGTCACCAAAGGCAAAGTTCCTGTTTATAGCGGGGTAGGAGGCAACCTTAATCATGCATTGGAATTGGCAGAGCTGTCCGAAAAGCTGGGCGCTGACGGGTACTTGATTCTCCCTCCTTACTTGATTGAACCCGAGCAAGAAGGATTGTATCAATATTTAAGCGCTATCATCGGAAGTACGGGTTTGAACGCCATCGTGTATCAGCGGGACAACAGCGTGTTAAATTTGCAAACGCTTCATCGCTTAGTGCAATACCCTCAGCTTGTAGGAGTAAAGGACGGTCTTGGAAATATGGACCTCAATATTGAAATCACGCAAACCATTGGAAGCCGCTTGCAATATTTAAACGGTATGCCGATGGCTGAAGTCACCATGCCCGCCTATGTGAAGCTGGGCTTTAACGCTTATTCTTCCGCTATTTCCAACTACATTCCCCATATTTCTGCGATGTTCTACGACGCGCTGCTTAACGACAAGAAAGAACTGCTGAATGAGCTTTACTTGCACGTCATACTGCCGATTAATCGTATCCGCAGACAGAGAAAAGGTTACGCTGTCTCTTTGATCAAAGCGGGAATGGAGATTGTCGGATTGCCGGTAGGAACACACGTACGGCCGCCGATCACTCCGGTAGAGAAAGATCACTATCAGCAGCTGGAAGCGATCTTGAAAGCAGCTTTTGAAAGGTTCCCCAAAGAGGTCAAAAAAGCATAAATATCGGCAGATATAACGTTTAAACGCTGTGGCCATAGTCGAGGAAGGGGAATTAGGATGATGTCATTAAAAATCAATACGGAAGACGAGCCGCTTTACATCAAAGTTAATCCCAACGATAATGTGGCGATCATTGTCAATTCCGGAGGCTTGCCTGAAGGAAGCGAGTTTCCCTGCGGCCTTACCCTGCTGGAAAAGGTTCCTCAAGGACATAAAGTAGCATTGACCGACCTGGATCAGGATGAAGCTATTATTCGCTATGGCGAAGTCATTGGTTATGCGGTTCGGCCGATAAAAAGGGGATGTTGGGTTGACGAATCCTTGGTCGGCATGCCGACAGCTCCACGGTTGGAAGAATTACAGATTGCAAACCATGTTCCCAAACCGCAGTCTCCGCTTGAAGGATATACCTTTGAAGGATATCGCAACGCGGACGGGAGCGTCGGTACCAAAAATATACTCGGCATTACGACAAGTGTTCAATGTGTCGTAGGCGTACTTGATTATGCCGTAAAACGGATTAAAGAGGAGCTTCTCCCTAAATACCCTAATGTAGAAGATGTAGTGGCATTACATCATAATTACGGGTGCGGTGTCGCCATTAATGCGCCAGAAGCCATTATCCCGATTCGCACGATTCAAAACATTGCAACGAACCCGAACTTTGGCGGGGAGGTCATGGTCGTTGGATTGGGTTGTGAGAAACTGATTCCGCAAAGATTAATTCCGGATGGTGAACCTGCAAATCTAGTTTCATTACAAGACCACCGGGGTTTTGGTAAAATGATTCAATCCATTTTGGACATGGCGGAAGAGCGATTGGCGATATTAAATCGACGGCAGCGCGTGACTTGTCCTGCTTCCGATTTGGTGGTTGGCTTGCAATGCGGAGGGAGCGATGCTTTCTCCGGAGTTACTGCCAATCCGGCGATAGGTTATGCGGCTGACTTGTTAGTTCGAGCTGGAGCGACGGTTTTCTTTTCAGAAGTGACTGAGGTGCGGGACGCCGTTCATTTATTGACGCCACGGGCGGCTAATGAGGAAGTCGGTCGAGCCTTGATTCGGGAAATGAAGTGGTATGATAACTATTTGCAAAATGGCGAAGCGGATCGAAGCGCTAACCCCTCGCCCGGCAATAAAAAAGGCGGACTGGCCAACGTAGTGGAAAAATCGCTTGGATCGATCGTAAAATCAGGCACGAGCCCGATTGTAGGCGTTTTGTCTCCAGGAGAAAAGGCAGCCCAAAAAGGATTGATTTTTGCGGCAACGCCTGCTAGCGATTTTGTATGCGGTACTTTGCAATTGGCCGCCGGGATGAACGTTCATGTTTTTGCGACCGGACGGGGAACGCCTTACGGATTGGCTATGGCGCCGGTGATTAAAGTATCGTCTCGCAATATCTTGAAAGAGCAATGGGATGATTTGATCGATGTGAATGCGGGGAGAATTGCAACCGGCGAGGCCACAATTGAAGATATAGGCTGGGAAATTTTCCGTCTCATTTTGGATGTCGCTAGCGGCCGTAAGAAAACATGGGCAGATCAATGGGGATTGCACAACGATTTAAGCTTGTTTAACCCGGCACCGGTAACCTAATTGCATGGGTGAAGAACGTAACCATCCACACCGCTGATAGGCGGTGTTTTTATATTTTTCCTTTAATTGAACATTTTTTCTAATTAAAATAAATATTGTAATCCATATACGTATGCGATATATTGCATATAACACAAATCAATAAAAGGATGGTATGAATGCCTGTACCTCAAAATTTTTCTTCCCCTATTCGAATGTCAGCAAAAGATCGAGCTTTATCGCAAATTCAAAGATGGATCATAGATGGAACCTTGCAACCGGGTGAAAAATTGATGGATGCTGAATTAGCCGAAGCATTGGGTGTAAGCAGGACGCCGATAAGGGAGGCCTTTCAACTTTTGGAGGTTCAGGGTTTAGTGTCTATGCATCCGGGAAAAGAAACAAGAGTGACCAATTTGGAAAAGGACCATATTTTAAAAACCTTTCCGACGCTGGCGTCACTTTACTCTCTAGCCGCTGAATATGCTGCGAAGGTGATTGTTCAAGAGCAGATTGACATGTTGAAAGAAATTAATAATCAATTTGGCAAAGCTATCGAAAGCGGGCAGCCCTATCAGGCCATGGAGCTTGATGAACAGTTTCATAATTTGATTATTGAGATATCGGAAAACCCTTACATTGCTTCATTCAGCACTTCTCTACAAATGCACATAAGAAGATTTAGTTATGTTAATCTAAAACAGCCTCTCGCGGCAACTCTAACCTCTGTGAAAGAGCATGGTTCCATTATTTTGTGTTTGCAAAATCGTGATTCGGAAAGCGCTTCAATGACCATGAAGCAAAATATAATAAGACCCATGCATGAACTCTATGCACTGCTGGAAATGGATTGTTTCTAGAAATGGATCATTGCAAAATTGACTAAAAGCAGGTGGATGTCTTTTGAGTTTTTCTCCCAAAAGCCTTTATTTATTTGCAACAGTGACGACAATCGTAATGGGTCATAATATGATTTTGGTTAAGTCGTTATTATTTACCATCGATCCCTTAGTTCTTGCTTTTATCCGGTTGCTCTTAACGGCTTTAACGCTGGGAATCATATGCTACCTTGGTTTCGGTTGGATTCGTCCGAATAAACGGCAATGGATCTTATTACTTGTCATTAGCTTTTTTGGCGTTTTCCTCCACCAGCTAACCTTAGCGTTAGGCCTTAAGATATCTCAAGCTGCAAATAGCGCTCTTATCTTGGGACTAAACCCGTTAACCACTACTCTTCTTGGGGCTTTGTTGTTAAAAGAAGTTCTTTTCCGTCGTCATTATATCGGTTTGCTGCTTAGCTTTATCGGGATTTGCTTTATCGTATTTAAAGGGTTTTCTTCATTTTCTTTTTCAAGCGGGGATATTTTAATCTTAATTTCAATGTTCACCCAAGCGTTAAGCTTTGTTTATATACGTAAATTGTCTGATTCCATGCAAGTCATTCCGATTACTGCCTTTATGTATATCTTAGGATCCATCATGTTTTTTGTTGTACCCCTAAGCCAAGATATGAGCTCTTTGATGACCTTTACAGGGACCACTTGGGTCAAAGTTATATTATCTTCCGTAGTTTTGACGGCCTTAGCTTTTATAGGATGGAATAATTGTATTCAACGGTTAGGAGTAGGGAAGTCTTCCATTTTTCTTAACGTAAGTACAGTCACTGCGTTAATTGGATCGGTTATCTACTTGGGGGAAGAATTACTGGTACAACACATTTTTGGTTTTTTGTTTATTAGTGCGGGGATTTGGGTTGCCACACACCAGAAGCAGTCTAGCCAAGAAACAATCAAAAATGAAAAAACAAGGATTGAGCATAAAAGTATTTAATCGATAGAAGCTAGGCTATCCTAATTCGGGATAGCTTTTTCATGTCCTGAATACTGGAGCCGCTTTAAAAGTACTATAGCGCTTGTTTTTTTTCAAACGCCAAATTTTTCATTCCATTGGAATAATCGTGTATAATAAGGCGAAATCAATGTTGATCTACTTGGCATCGGATACGTAATGGGGGAAATGGAATGGGGAAACCAATGATTGGAGTCTTGCCTTTATATGATGAGCAAAAAGAAAGCTACTGGATGCTTCCGGGGTACATGAAAGGAATTGAGGATGCCGGTGGAATTCCGGTCATGCTGCCATTAACTTCGGATGCGGAGATCATCGTAAAACTAGCGAATACGTTTGATGGATTTCTCTTTACAGGCGGTCATGACATTAACCCTGAATTATATGGCGAGCAAGTAGAAGATGTTTGCGGGGGATTGTGCAATGAAAGGGATATTATGGAGGCAATCCTCTTTAAGCAAGTAGTAGAATTGGATAAGCCGGCATTAGGGATTTGTCGTGGTCTGCAATTGTTTAACGCCTTGTTGGGCGGAACTTTATATCAGGATATTCCTACTCAATTCAGAACTCATAATAAAGTCGAACACAAGCAAAAAACGCCCTACACTGAGCCCGTACATAACGTATATATAGAAAAAAACAGCTTGCTTTATCGTATTGTGCAAACCGATTTACTAAGCGTAAATAGCTACCACCATCAGGGAATTAAGACAATATCAGAACAGCTAGCGGCAGCGGCAAAAGCTGAAGACGGTCTAATCGAAGCTGTGGTTGTGCAGGATAAAAAGTTTATCTTAGCCGTACAATGGCATCCGGAATTCAACTATAAGGTGGATCATAATAACTTTAAATTATTTTTAGAATTTGTAAGGGCATGTGGATAATTAAGCGGGTTCGCTTTACGGAGAAATATTTTGAACTAAAACTACACGTTAATGGAGAGGGTTCTCAATGAGTCAACGCTATCGAATTACAAGAGCATTGAAGGAAAATGACGACCCTTCGTCGCAAACCATATCTTTGGAAGAGTGCAAACGCTATTTTTCGTCCAAGCCTGATTTTTCCTATACGTCCGTATTTACGGTGACAGGCTCTACAACCATGTCCATTGAGGGGGACTTTTTTATGTGGAGCTATGGCGATATAAAGATCCCATTCAGGTATTATGGGGGAGATATTTACGTATCTGGCACCAATGAAGCAGTGATTCCTAAAATGATGGAAATTGCAGGCGAATTGGGGGCGGATGTGCTGGAAGGGTAGTTTTATTAATACTTCCCATGTCACAATCGGTCCAAGCCAAAGTTCCCAATTCGTGCTTATGATAAAGCTCATGCTCTGCATGGGCTTTTTATTTTGCAAAGGAAAACCTTTGGACAAAATAACGGGTAACCGTCAGGGATTACCTATGTGATTGACCAACGATAGAAAATGAATTAGAATGTAGTAGTGATTTAGTAAATTACTAACTTAGTAAATGAAAAGAGGATGCAGATGAAAATACCTACTACATTAAAACATAAACCTGTTGTCGTTTCTGAAAACTATGAGCAGGTTGACGGTCGATTAGCCCGGAATACGGATGCAAAAGGTCTTTCCTTGGGATTAGCTCAGTGGAACGATAGGGGAAAGGTTGATATTTCTGCGAAAGTATGGAGATACACGGGGGAAAAATGGTCGCGGCAATCCGAAGAACTCCCGCTCCATCGCGTACTTGATTTGTCTATTCTGATTTGCCGATCCTTAGCGCATTTCCGTGAAGCCTACAAATATGAGAATTTATATGATCCGCAAAATCCTGTCATCGACCGGGTTGGTCTACAGGGGGATGCAATGACGGTAGCAGTGTGTACGGATAATGAAAAAATTAATGAGGATATCAAACTGTTCAGTCAAGCATTGAGCGATGATGATGAGTTGATCGGGGAAAGGCTGCGTACCTTATCAAGAATGCTAAAGGAGATGGGATATTAACATCGGCGCTTGCTTATTGACCGGGCGCTTTTACTGCCCCCTTTTTGTTAACAAAGCAGGGGTGCTCGACATTATGACGCTGCAAGGAGGAGTGACATACATGGATAAGAATAAGCATAAGGAAATGCTGGAAGAATACAAGCAGATGAAGACCTACATGGGTGTAATACAAATAACAAATAAGGTAATAAATCGGCATAAGCGGACACTACAAGCAGCTGCCTTATGTTAATATAGATAATAGATAACAAAAAATATCAGCATGCCTACGATCTAAAAGATAAAGCTAAGATACAAAAAGACAAAAGAAAAAGGAGATCCGATGACAAAGAATAAAGCAATCATAGAAGCGGATTGGAACTTTGACAACAGTTATGCCCGTCTGCCGGAATCATTTTTTTCCAGCCTTGCTCCAAACCCGGTACGCTCGCCGGAATTGATCATTCTCAATTCTCCGTTGGCCGCATCCCTGGGGCTGAACGAGACGGCGCTGCGAAGCGAAGATGGTGTAGCGGTACTTGCAGGCAATCGGATTCCCGAAGGCGCTTGGCCGCTGGCTCAAGCTTATGCAGGGCATCAATTCGGCTATTTTAATATGTTAGGCGACGGCCGGGCTCTGCTGCTTGGCGAGCATATGACTCCCCAAGGGGAGCGGGTCGATATTCAGCTCAAGGGTTCGGGTAGAACGCCTTATTCCCGCGGCGGCGACGGTCGGGCGGCACTTGGACCGATGCTTCGCGAATATATCATTAGCGAAGCGATGCATGCGCTTGGAATTCCTACCACCCGCAGTCTTGCGGTAGTATCCACCGGAGTGTTTATTATCCGAGAAACGGAGCTGCCAGGTGCAATTCTGACTCGTGTGGCCGCCAGTCATTTGCGCGTAGGTACCTTTCAATACGCTGCAAAATGGTGTGAGGTGGAGGAACTCCGTACACTGGCTGATTACACATTGCAAAGACATTTTCCGGAAGTTGACGCTGAGGAGAACCGCTATCTTTTCCTGCTTCAGGAAGTGGTCAAGCGACAGGCTGCTCTGATTGCCCAATGGCAGCTCGTCGGTTTTATTCACGGAGTGATGAACACCGATAACATGGCCCTAAGTGGAGAAACGATTGATTATGGTCCTTGCGCTTTCATGGATGCTTATGACCCGGCGACGGTATTCAGTTCCATTGATTCGCAAGGACGCTATGCCTATGGCAATCAGCCTCGTATTGCCTTATGGAATCTAGCGAGATTTGCTGAAACTCTATTGCCGCTGCTGCATGACAATCAGGAGCAGGCGGTTGAACTCGCGCAGGATACGATTTCCGATTTTACGGAGTTGTATCGCTCTCGTTGGCTTGCAGGAATGCGGGGGAAATTAGGGATATTTAACGAAGAGGAACAGGACGAAGCCCTTATAGAAGATCTTCTCGGTATAATGCAGAGGAATCGTGCGGACTATACCAATACCTTTCGCGCATTAACTTTTGATACGCTTGAGGATATGGATCTGTTTAAAACCTCGGAGTTTGCTCAATGGAATGAGCGGTGGCGGGCGAGATTAGGCAGTCAGCCGGAATCCAAAGCCTCCTCGCAACAGCTGATGCGCAGCAGCAATCCCGCGGTAATCCCCCGTAATCATCGGGTGGAAGAGGCGCTGGAAGCAGCGGTGAAACAAGGAGACTACAGTGTGATGGAGCGGCTGCTTGAAGCTCTTTCAAACCCCTTCGCGCACACTCCCGAACAGGCTGATTACTCCATACTGCCTCCGGAAACCGCGCGTCCTTACCGAACCTTTTGCGGTACCTGATATAAGACGGAAGACAAATCATGTGAAAATGACTTGTCTTCCGTCTCTTTTGTGATAATCATGTGATGGATCCTTGAAGCATGAGAGTTTGCCGCCATCTGCCGTTAAGCTATTTCATTACCCGTTTAAGGGCAGCGGCAAACCGCTGAACGCCTTCCCGGATATCACCGGTCTCGGTACGGCTGTAAGTAAACCGCATGAAACCTTTATTGGAACCGAGCGTCGTTCCCGGCGCAAAAATAACGCCATTTTGAATCGATTCCCTAAATAGCGCGTTTTCATCGCATTCTCCTTTCAATCTGCACCATAAATGAATGCCGCCTTGAGGCTCGATAAATTCAACGTATGGCCCTACCTCGTTTCGTAAAGCCTCTACAACCCGATCCCGTTTCTCCTTTAAGCCTGCCCGAAGCTGACGGATATGCGCATCAAAATATTCGGATGCAAGGAGCCGTTCTGAAATCCATTGCGGGTAATTCGGATGACCGAAGTCGATTTGCTGTTTGGCATCGGCCAACCGGTCAATGACAGGCTGGGGTCCCACGATCCACCCGATTCTAAGTCCGGAGGCGGCAATTTTGGACAGCGAGCTGATATACAGAATAGCGCCGTCGCGATCCAGCGATTTCAGCGGCGCAATGGGCTGCTCTTGAAATCCGGTCACGCTGTAAGGGTCATCCTCGACGATGGGGATTCCGTATTGCGTAGAGATTTCAATGACTTTCTTTCTTCTATCTTCGGACATGGTCACCCCGGAAGGATTCTGATAGGTAGGATTCAAAAAGACCATCTTGACCCGGGTTCTTTTATATAACGAGATGATTTCATCGGGATCAATGCCTTCTTGGCCTGGGGACAATAAGTAGGTTTTTAAACCGGCTGAATGAAAGATAGGCAGGGAATAGGCATAAGAAGGGTCTTCGATGGCTACGGAATCCCCGGGCTTTAACAGGCATTGGATAATCAGATGCAGCGCTTGCTGGGCACCGGAGGTAATGATGACCGAAGAAGGGGTCGTTTCAATGCTTCTATATTTCCGCAGGTGCGCGGCTATCGTTTCCCGCAGCTTGATATTCCCCTGCATGTGCTCATAACCTAAATAGTCGTTGATCTCCATGGAACGATGGATACTTTGCATAAGCTGAATAGGCTGGAGATCGGGCGCTAATTCACCGACTGCGAAATTGATGACGTTATCTCTAGACTGAATAATCTGATAAATTTGCTGATGGATCGGGTTATTGATTTGGAAAAAGCCGCTTTTTACATACTGTCCCCAGTCCGGAATTCTCTTCGGGGAACCTTCTCCCCATGACGATTGATCCACTACCGTACCGATCCCCTTCACCTTCTTGACGAGCCCGCTCGCAAGCAGCTCGTCATATGCTGCGATGACGGTTCCGCGGTTCACGCTTAGCTCTGCTGCGAGAAAACGCTCTGAAGGAAGACAGCTTCCGCTAGGATATTCCCCGTTCATGATCCGGGTTTCCATATAATCGGCAATTTGCTTATAAATCGGCACGCCCTCTACTTTGTTTGGTTTCCATTCCATAGCATCCTCCATACGGTTGAGCATGCAGTCCTAACCATCGGATTGTTGCTCGAATCAAAATCAATGCACATAATTATTATACATCAATGTAATATAATCTTCCATATATTTGAGTTATTTATTTTATTTTCAATATTTATGTGAGGTTTTTTTCTATTATTGGAGTGGATTAGTAAAAAAATGGTGTACTGGATGAGGTAAACCTCCCCGTTACCCCTTATTATATGTCATATAAGTTAACAAACATGATTCAGACGTCAGGTTAAGGACCAGAAAGCTAAAGAAGGGATGGGTAACATGATTCCGGATCATCACGTGGAAGAGAGTGAAGAACTATTGAGCCAGTCCCGCTCCAGCTGGTTGGTGGATATTCAGAACAAGGGCTTGCGCACGAACGGACTCATTGAGGGCGGCAGACGCGGGGGCGCAGGTCCGTCCGACGACCGGGCGTTTATGCTGGAAGACCAACCGGTGATGCTTCCAACCTTAAACGGACCGGCTGCATCCTCGCCCTACTCCCTTGTAAGTACGGAAAAGGGGCTGGCGCTGCAGTATAACGGCAAGAAGCTGATGTATGTAGATCCGATTGCGCGTCCCAAATTTTATGACCGGACAACCAAGGACGGCATCCCGTACAACCAGATTGCGGTGCTTCACAGCTCCGATGTACTGGCAAGCACAGTCATTCAAAGCTGTATCCGGTGGGCCCCGAGTCAGAGATGTAAATTTTGCGCTATCGGCCACTCTCTGGAAGCGGGAACGACCGTCGCTATGAAAACACCCGAGCAGCTGGCGGAGGTTGTCCAGGCGGCTGAGGAATTGGATGGCATCAAACAGATTACGCTGACAACCGGGACTCCGAACGAGACCGACCGGGGAGCGTTATATATGGCTGAATGCGTCAAAGCCATCCGTAAGGTCAGCAGGCTTCCGATTCAGGTTCAATGCGAGCCTCCCGATGACGAGGCGCTGTATCAGGTGCTGAAGGATGCAGGAGCTACAACGATAGGGCTTCACGTCGAGTCCTTCGATGAAGAGGTTCGCCGCAGGATGATGCCGTCCAAGTCAACGATTACGCTGGAAACCTACTTTAAAGCTTTCGAAAAAGCCGTATCCGTATTCGGCAGAAATCAGGTCAGCACTTATGTCATCCTCGGCATGGGAGAGCGGATCGACAAAATCGTGGAAGGATGCCGGCGTGCGGCGCAGCTGGGGGTTTATCCGTTCATTGTCCCTTTAAGGCCGCTTACGGGAACGTTATTGGAAGATGTCATGCCGCCATCGAGCGAATACATGGAGGAGGCCTACCGCAGCGTGGCTGCCATTTTGGCGGAGGAGGGTCTGTCCTCTGAGGCCAATCAAGCGGGCTGCGCCAAATGCGGAGCGTGCTCGGCCCTTTCCTCCTTCGAAAAAACGGGACGAACGGGGTGAGTCGATGAAGAGCTGTCAGGTGCGCATAGCAAAGACAGAGCATGAGCTTGAAGCGGCAATGTCCCTTCGCCGGCAAGTCTTTGTGGAAGAGCAGCATTTGTTTGACGGATCGGACGCCGATGAGCACGATCCCGCATCGATCTACATTAACGCCTGGAAGAGTGGCGAAACGTTAATGGGAACGGTTCGCTGCTACCCGGACGTCGAGGATCCTTCCGTATGGTGGGGAGGACGGCTTGCCGTCAAAACGGAATTCCGGTTAAGGGGTATCGGTGTGTATTTAATCGAGGCGGCTGTTGAAGAAATGAGGCATCGGGGCGTGCGGCGGTTTTTGGCCAAAGTACAGCAGCAAAATGTGCAGTTATTTGAAAAATTAGGTTGGAAAACCGTGGGTGAGCTGGTTTGGATACACGATCACCCGCATCACACGATGGAGGCGAATTTGCATGTGCATGATGCATCAGGCAGGAAGCGGCGTCAGCTTGTCCAAGGTTGAATCGATCGTCCGTGTACCGGAGAAATGTGCGCACGAAGTTCCGCTGACCATGGGGTTTGGCCGAAAGGTATTTAGTGTGCACAATCACGTCGGCCATCTGGATCCTTGGCCGTTCTATGAATCGGAGGTGCCGATTTCACCCGCCGATCCCGGACCTGCTACGGCAGAAGAGCTGGAGCATTTCATGAAGTGCCGGGGCATGGAGAAAACCCTGATCATTCCGAACTACGGTATTCCCGTTCAGGCGCAGCCTTTTTCCCACAATGAATTGGTCGTGCGTTTATGCCGGCAGGGAGGAGGCAATGTCGCCGGGGCATTATGGGTTTCGGGACTGCCGCAAAATCGCGAGCTGACGGAAAACGCGCTGAAGCTCCTGGAAGAGCCGGGGATTGCCGCTTTAAAAATGAGCTATCTGCTTGGAGGGACGGCGGATCCCCGAAAGTGGGATGAGGAGACGACGAGGCTTCACGAGACGATCTTTCAGTCGGCGATAGAAAAGGATATTCCGATTCATTTCCATACCAGCCCGGGCGGGGGCTCCGACCTCCTGGGATTTTTTGAAATCATCAAGCGGTGGGGCAAGGATTTGAAAATACATCTTGTTCATATGGGCGGCGGCGTCAGCGGGCATATCCGGCTGCTCTCCCACTGGACGGAGCTTATGGAAGGCGGCTACCGGGTTTACATTGATACAAGCTGGGCCATCGGCTTTGCTGTCCGCAAGCTGCTTCAGGAGGTCGATCGGACAGGGATCGGCGCCGACCGGATTATGTTCGGCTGCGACGAGCCTTGGAGCGATTATGAAAGCGAGTTTTGGAAAATCCAAGGAGCGCGTGTCTCTGAAGAAATCAAGGAAAGGATTTTCTGGGGTAACGCACAAGAGCATTATTTCAGCAAGCTGGCTTAGGGCCCGAGCCCTTATCCATAAATAAAAAATAGTGAGAGGAAGATGAAACCATGACAACCCCATTTACTGAGAACGAACTGAAATCGATGAACGAAATTCCACACCCGTCCTTGCCGGTTGGAACAAAGCTGTACGGCGGGACCAAGGTATTCCCGGATTATAAGGCTAACCCCGGGGAGAAGTTTCTTGCGCTTGTGCACGGGATCGCCCATGAATCTTCCCTGTCTTATGTAGCCGTCCTGCAAGCCATCCGCGCCCAACGCAAAGGGTACGAAACCGCCATTTACTTTTATGGAACCGGCGCGATTAATGCATTGGCTACCCGGGGCTTCCCTACGGTCGGCAGCGCCGCTTTCGCAGGTCAGCTGAATTACAATGAATCGTTAGAGACATTCATCAAAGAAGGCGGAAAAGTGTACGTATGCCGGTTCGGGCTCGGCCTGCACGGCTTGCGTGAAGAAGACCTCGTCGAAGGAACGATTCCGGTTCATCCGCTTGATCTTCAGGATTGTCTTATCGAATATTCACGGGCCGGAGCGTTTATTCTGAGCACGTTCCAAATCTAACATCCATTCCGTCAGAAAGGCAGGTGTGCAGCGATGACGATACTTTTAGAAAAAGGGCGTATAAACCCCGATCATTTCGCGGTTACCGCCGAGCTTGTTCCGCCGAGGGATTGGAACCCCCGTCCCCTCGTTGAACAGGCGGTACGTTACCGCGGGTACGTAGATGCGGTTGATTTAAGCGACAATTTGCTTGCGATCGCCCGGCTTTCACCGGTAGTCGGCGCCTTTTTCGTCCGTCAGGTTGGGGTCGAGCCGATTGTACAAATCAATCTGCGCGATCGGAACCGAATGGGAATTCAGAGCGATCTTATGGGGCTTGCCGCCATGGGAGTGAAAAATATTACGATACTGGGCGGCTATCCGGCCAAGGTCGGTACGGAGCCAAACGCAAAAGAAGTTTATGATCTGGAGACGATGGAGCTCGTACGCTATGCCCGAATATTTTCCGATGAGGGGAAGCTTTTTGACGGAACGCCGATGCAGGAGCCTCCCAAATTTTCGATCGGAACGGTCGAGAATATCGCAGGCAAACCGATTAAGGAGCTCATTGACCGCTTAGAGGCAAAGGTGGACAATGGAACGAGCTTTGTTCGGACACAGCTGGTTTTCGACATGGACTTGATCGGAGAATGGATGGAAGAGGCAAGGCGTCGCGGATTGCATGAACGGGTCACCATCATGGCAAGCATTCTGCCTTTGCGTGACGCCGATCATGTGGACAGGGCGCTTCGGATTCCAGGCGTCGTGATTCCCGATTTCTTCCGTGCTAGGCTGGCCGCTTCGGAATCGAGCGAAGAGGGCCTGCATATCGCTGCGGAGCTGATTAAGCAGCTTCGGCAAATCAAAGGGATCCGGGGCATTCATATCCGCCCGATCGGCGGAGCCGAGGACAGCGTGAACAAGGTCGTTCAATACGCAGGGCTGCTGCAAAGCTCCTCCGTGGCTGCAAGCGCATAGGTGATATTAACGAAAGGATGTGGCGTAAGCTGAAAGTCGCTCTATATACCTACAACACGAAGCCCAGAGGCGGGGTTGTACACACTTTGGCCTTGGCGGAGGCGCTGAAGGAACAGGGATGTTTTGTTGAGGTCTTTGCTTTGGACTTAAGCGGTACAAAGCAATTTTACCGTCCGGTGGGGGCAAAAACATCCGTGTTTCCGTTTGAAGCCAGGGAAAATGAGGGATTTGAAGGCCGCATCCTTCGTTACATCGAAACGTATACCGAAGCGTTAGAGAAGGAGCGGTTGGAGCAATTCGATATTCATCATGTGCAGGATTGCATCAGCGCCAATGCATTGACCAGACTTAGAAAGAAGGGTCTCATCCCCTTCTTTCTTCGTACGGTGCATCATTTGGACGATTTCGTTACCCCGGCCTTAGTGGAATGCCAGCATCAATCGGTGCTTCAGCCCAAGTCCATCATCACGGTCAGCCAAAGCTGGAAGGAGAAGCTGGAAAGTCTATATTCCCGTTCATCGACGGTGATCCACAACGGTGTGGATGAACGGTTCTTCTCTTTCGATGAAAGCTCACTCTATACGGAGACATGGGATAGCTTAAAGGGGAAAATGGTATACTTGACCATCGGAGGCATCGAGCCCCGGAAAAATACAATCGAAACGCTTCGGGCTTTTGTTGAGGTGAAACGACGCATCCCTCAAGCCGTGCTTATCATTGCAGGAGGAGCGACTTTGTTCGATTACCGTCCGTATCGCGCTGAGTTTCATCGTTTACTGGACAGCCTGCCTGTTGAGATCAGGTCGGACGTGCGCATCATTCCCTCTCCGGATGATCGGACCGTCCAGCTTTTATACCGGTTGGCGCATGTGTATCTTCAGCCTTCCGTCAAGGAAGGATGGGGGCTGTCCATCCTTGAAGCGATGGCCAGCGGAACTCCCGTTGTGGCCTCCGATATTGAAGTATTTCAAGAATTTATGACGCATGAACATAATGCGCTGCTTTCCGATCCCTTGGATCCGGAGGCCATCGCTGCAAATATGCTTCGGTTAACCGAGGATCCCGGTTTGGCCCGCCATTTACGCAAGAATGCCGGCATAACGGCCCGTCGCTATTCCTGGCGGCAAGCGGCCGGAGATCACATTCACTTTTATCGGAGGGTGCTGTCGAATGAATGAGCTAAGTCTGCTTGTGCGCCGCCTGGCGGAATTCTCCGGATTTCGCAGAAAACAGGATATTCAGATCCCTTTGCAAGCGTTCCGGTGGGATCCGAACGCTATGCTGGACCCGATCGGGGATGATGCCGCCGTTCTTCCCAACGGCGACGGCTACTTGTTGATGTCGTGTGACGGAATCATTCCCAAACTGGCGAAGGACGACCCGTTCTGGGCGGGTTACTGCGCCGTGCTCGTAAGCGTGAGCGATATTTACGCCATGGGCGGCCGGCCGCTGGCAGTGGTGAATATGCTAAGCGCGCCGGATGATGAGACAGCTGCTGTGATTGCCCAAGGAATGGCCGAAGGATGCCGCAAGCTGGACGTGCCTATGGTCGGAGGGCATTATTTGCCGGATGAAGCCGAAGGAGTGGCTACGGCCATCATAGGAAGAGCCACACATCTTCTCCGGGCTTCAAGCGGCAGAGCCGGGCAATCGTTGATTGCTGCGGTGGATTTGGCCGGTGCCCCCTATAAGCATTACCTGCAGTGGGACTGTACCAGTTCAAAAGAACCCCGCGAATTGATGGGTAAACTGGAGCTGCTGCCTCTTATTGCAGAGAAGGGCTTGGCGGTGGCAGCCAGAGATATCAGCAATGCGGGATTATTGGGTACGCTCGCGATGCTGGCGGAAAATGCCGGCTGCGGCGCTTATGTCCATATCGACCATGTGCCGAAGCCGGAGGGCGTGGAGCTCGAGCGCTGGCTGCAGATGTTTCCCGGCTACGGCTTCATTCTGGCGGCGGATTCGGAGCATACGGATGAAATCATTTCCATCTTTGCCGAAGAGGGAATAACCGCGGCCGTGGTAGGCGAATTGACCCCGGATACCCGGGTGGTCGTCGGAAATGGTAAGGAGGAAGCGGTGCTTATCGATTGGGCGAATGACTCCTTGGTGGTGACTACGCATGGATAAAGAAGGCAACATTCCTTCTGGCTTCAAAGCGGCGGCGATTCAATTCAATCCTTTGCTCGGGGATACGTCCTCTAACAGGGAGCGCATGGCTTCTCTTCTCCGGGAAGCAGCCGCAAACGGCGCCCGGCTCGCCGTATTTCCGGAAATGGCCTCCAGCGGGTATGTGTGGAGGGATCGGGACGAAATTGCCCCCTTCGTCGAAACGATTCCGGGTCCTACGACGGAAGCCCTTTGCTCTGTAACCCGGGAGTATGACTGCTATGCCGTCGTCGGCTTGCCTGAAGTCGACCCCGTCACAGGAGCGTACTATAACTCCGCAGTTCTGATAGGGCCTGAGGGTGTCGCAGGGAGCTATCGCAAAACGCACCTCTTTGCGGCTGACCCGCGATGGGCCAGGGAAGGCCATGAAGGGATCCCCGTCTTTCACACCCCCATAGGCAGCATCGCTGTGCTCATCTGCATGGACGCCATGTACTTTGAGCCTGCCCGGATCGCGGCATTAGAAGAAGCGGACATGATTGCTTTCCCGACAAACTGGGTAGGTACCGGCAACGGCGGACCGAGTAAAACCTGGTGCTTGAGGGCGAAGGAGAACGGTTTGTACTGGATTGCCGCGAACCGCTCGGATACGGAACGGGGCGCCCAATTCACGGGAGGAAGCGCCATTATCGATCCGGATGGGACTGTTCAGGAGTCGCTGATATCGGGTGAAGGGATTGTCTATGGAACGGTTCGAATCCATACGGATAGGAGAAAGGGAATTCTGAGAGACCGGAGGCCTGAGGCTTATCAGGAGATTTTGCTTCATCCGTATCTTTGGAAGGAAGGGGAAACGCGTCAAATCGGAGAACGGTCTCCATTTGAAGTTGTTGTACTTCCCTTAGACATGAAGGAAGGCGAATCGCAAAGTATCCTTCGTTTAAGCCGCTTGTTGGATGGGGTTCAAGCGCGTTTAACGACCTCCAACTGTTTATATGTCCTTCCTGAGATCCGTACAGTAACACACGGAACGGATCCGGCAGAAAAGCTTTTACACGAGCTTCAACGGTTAGCCGGGTTATCCCAAGGCTATATCGCCTTGAGCGTCCTGGCAAGTGATTCGGGAGAATGTTCCATGCACCTGGTCGGTTCTGAAGGAGTGGTCGGGACCTATAAGCAAGTGCATCATAACCGGAATCAAGGGTGGACCGGATTTCGCACCTTCGAGCTTCCTTTTGGGAGAGTGGGCCTATTAACCGGTAGGGATGCCGATTACCCGGAAGCTTATCGCGTATTGGCTAAACAAGGGGCGGATATCATTGCCATCAGCGGTTCAGGCCGGCATGACAGCGAAACCTGGATGAAGCGCATTTGGGCATTCGAGAACGATGCGGTTCTGGCATGTGCCGTGCCTGCGGGTTTTTCCGGAAGCATGCTGTTCCTGCACCGGCAGGCCGCTTTGGAGGCAACGGTGTCCCCGGAGGAGCCTTATATGCTGCAGGCCTTTCAGCCTGAAATGACGGCCGCAGCAAGAAGCAGGCCGTTTATGCGGCGAATGAAAACGCATTTGTATGACCGGCTGGTCAAGGCTGAACCAAAAAGCGGAAAGGATGAGAGCCAGGATGAAGCTGCTCGGGATTTCGGGGACCATTATTGGAGAGAAAACAAGCTCTGTGGTGAGAGAGGTCGTTAAACACGCTGCGTTGTTGGAGCAGGGGTTGGAAACGGAAATGTTGGATTTAAGAGACTATGAGGTGCAGTTTTGCGACGGCCGTCATCCGACTGCATATAACCCGGATACGCAAAAGGCTATAGCAGCCGTTTTATCGGCAGACTGCTTTGTGATCGGGACACCTGTCTTTCAGGCGTCGATGGCCGCTCCGCTTAAAAATTTGTTTGACTTGCTGCCTCCGGACGCTTTTAGAAATAAGGTCATCGGTTTTGCCGCCACCGGCGGGACCTATCAGCACTTCCTGGTGATTGAGAACCAGCTGAAGCCGATTGCGGGGTACTTCAGGGCTTATGTGGCCCCGGAATATGTGTATGCGCATCGGGAGCATTTTAACGAACGGCATGAAGTCATTGATCCTTCCGTGCGGCAAAGAATCGAAGGCTTAGCTTATCAAATCGTTCAAATGTCCGGCGCGTTGAAAGGAATCCAAACAGCTGCGGGGTGAATGCCGTGATGTACAAAGCCGTGATCAGAGGGATCGGCGCTTATTTGCCGCCGGGACGTTTAACCAACGAAGATTTAAACAAGCGTATTTCTTTAGAAGCGGAGTGGATCGTCAGCCGAACCGGAATCCGGGAGAGAAGGGTCACCGGTGTGACGGAAGCCACGTCGGATCTAGCTTATCTGGCTGCGTTGGATGCTCTTAATGACGCTGGCATGATCGGCTCTGACATGGACATGATTCTTGTTGCTACAGAAACGCCCGATCATATTCTTCCGCCAGTGGCCTGCCAAATCCAGCATAAACTCGGTTGCCGCCATATCGGCGCAATGGATGTTCATTCCACCTGCGTCGGCTTTCTGTCCGCGCTGCAAATTGCCGAGCAATATATTAAAACGGGGATGCATCGGAATATTCTTGTCATTGGTGCGGATACATTAACCCGTTTAACCGATTATTCCGACCCCTATACGAGCATCCTTTTCGGTGACGGCGCAGGAGCGGTTATCGTATCCCGAAGCATGGAGCACGACGGGGGCGGCATCCTTTCGACATCGCTTCATGCCGACGGGGAAGCTTTCGAGCATTTATATGTCCCGGGCGGGGGCAGCAGGCATCCGGTTTCGGAGGATTATAAATCCAAAATGGTCATGGATGGCGGGAAAATATTCAAGGCGGCTGTAAAGGCCATGACAACGGGGGCGAAAGAAATATTGGAGAGAAGCGGGTACGGCATCGATCAAGTCGATTGGTTTATTCCGCACCAAGCGAATGAACGCATCATCGATGCCGTTGCGCGTCATCTTCATTTTCCTGAAGAGAGAGTGGTCAAGACCATTGGCAATTATGGAAACAGCTGTTCTGCAACCATACCGGTTTCCTTTCACGAAGCGGTAAAGGATGGGAAAATTCGCCGGGGGGATACGATTTTGATGACGGCATTCGGAGCAGGCTTAGTATGGGGAACCGCCTTGATCAAATACTAGAATGGCCGGAGGGAGACTATGAGACTATGGCAATTCGGACATGTAAAGCGGAGGCTCAGCTGCAGCAAGGAATGAGAGTGAAGGCTGCCTCAAGAACGTTTGAAATCACCATCGATGAGCCCGTGTCGCTTGGCGGGACGAATATGGGAATGACCCCGGCGGAGCTGGTATTGTGCGCTTTGGGAGCCTGCCAATCCATTGTGGCCCAAGCCTATGCGAAGAAATTCGGTATCCCTTTGGACGATTATCGCGTTGAACTGGAAGGGGATATCGACAGCGACGGCTATAAAGGCTTGTCTGAGGTGCGCAGCGGATATTTGGAAATCCGCTACGACGTTTATGTTCGAGCTGATGCATCGAGGGAACGGCTGGAGGAGTTCGTGCGCTTTATCGAAGGGGTCTGTCCTGTAGGGGATTCTCTCGCTAATCCCGTTCTCTTGGTAAGAAGAAAAGTGATAATAGATGGTTAACGACATGATCATGATTTCATTTAGCCTTGGCTTTATTAAAGGTGCTCAATTACGCGTACCAACAAATTCGCTGGCTTGAATTTCACCTTGATACGATACGGTATTTCTTCCATTCGCTTTAGCGTTATATAGCTCAATGTCGGCCAGTCTTAGCAGCTGTTCTGTGGAAGGAACGAAGGAGTTATCCGTAAAAGTAATGCCTGCGCTGGTTGAAATGATTCCATAAGGGGACTTTTGATGTTCAATGTTTAAATCTAATATACGCTTCCTTAATTGCTGCATAAGTGAAAGAGCCTCTTCCTTGCCGCCGTGTATTAAGATCGAAAACTCTTCCCCTCCATAGCGTGCAGCGATATGGGGAGCTATAAACACTTCATTTAAAACACGTCCGATGTTTATTAGACATTCGTCTCCGGATAAATGACCGTAATAATCATTAAATTGTTTGAAGTAATCGACATCTAGCATAGCGACGGATATGGGCCTATTTGTATTCAAAATTTGTTCGCAGGTTTCTTCGAAAACCCTTCGGTTCGGCAATCCGGTAAGTGGATCAGTACGGGCCTGGATGGTGAGTTTTTGATTTGCTTCCTCAAGTAAACGAGTGACTTCCTTAATTTCAGCTTCCTTCTTTTTTCTCAGTTGTACTTGACGGTAGAGGAGGAGCGTGAAGGTTAGGCCTAACAGTAATCCAATTCCTAAAATCCATAAGAGCCATATGGTTCGTCTGATCTCTTCTTGTTTCAATAATGCCTCGCTTTTGAGGAGTTCTATCTCTTTTTGTTTATTGGTGAAATCATATCGATTGTGAAGAGCCAATGTGGTTTGGGACATTTGCTGGTCAAAGCCTTTTTTATATGTCTCTATCGCTTGATTCATATAGGCCATAGCCGATGGAGAATCCCCCATTTTATCGGTTGCCTTTGCTAATGTTATGTAAATTTGGCTGGACTCTGTCCATTTATTGGACGATTGGGCTAGCTGGAGAGCTTCTAAAGATACTCTTTGGGCTCCCGTATAGTTGCCCATTCTCAGGTATACCTCGCCTTGTGACATCAGAGGGAAAATCGTTCCATTTAAATCGCCGAGTTTTTTAAGTAAATCATATGACATGATGAAATATTCATTGGCATGGTTTAAGTTCCCCCGCTTGAGCTGGGTATTGCCCAAAGATAAATAGTTGTGGGCTACGCCGGGTAAAAAGTTAATTTTCTCAGCCAGCGCTAAACCTTCCTCTGCTTTCTTTGCGGCTCCCTCCAGATCCCCTTTTTCACGAAGAGCGTTGCTATAATGATAAAGCGTCAATACAAGCCCTGTCGGATCATCGTTTCCTTTTAATTGAATGGCTTTATCATAATACTCAATGGCCATATCATAATATCCTAAATTATATTGTACTCTACCAATGTTTGAATTTACACGAGACATATTGAATGGGTCGTTTACGGCTGTAAATAGCTCTGATGCATTAAGCATGGATTCCATGGCTAGATCGTACATGTTTTGGTATAAATACGAAGTCCCTAATATGTCATAAATAACTCCCTTTAAAGACTTAGAATCCAGCGTTTCGGCGGCCTCCAAAGCCTTCCCCAGATTTTCTCTTGCTTGTTCGTGCTCTGTTAATTGAATTTGGGCTCTTGCGATCTTTAAATAGGCTTTTATTATCCCTTCCAGGTTATTCGTTTCTTGGGCAAGTTTAAGCTCTTGTTCTCCTTGGAGCACCCGGTTGGAGGTTGTATCGTTTTGGATGTTTCCGTTGCCGTTCTTTTGATTCGCAGGCTCAGCAAAGGAGGGTACGACCAGGAATGAGGTACATAAGACATAAATAATGATGGAAAATAGGAGCATACGCCATTTCCATAAAATCATTTTCGATCATACCTTTCTATGGGAATAAGTTTTTTTCAAAAGATCATTGCCTAAGTAGGGTTTCTAAAAAAAGCGGCCATGTTCGTAAGGAACAGCCGCTTATTACGATAGCTAGGAACTAAGCAATCTTAGATCTTTATTCGAATCTTAGACCCATAGATTTTATTATAGTAGGGGAAATCACAATGTTCAACGAAATAAAATCGATTGGAATCGGCCGTTTTTTCTTGAGATCATAGCGGTTTGAAACCACAGCCGCTATGGGTACTAAGTATTACTTTTTCATTTAACCTTGGCCTCATTCAGGAATGATGTGGTATTATTATACATATAGTGGTATGTGTATGTTGTATTTTACAGTGAAGTATAGAATAGCCAAGGGGGTAAAACAAATATGCTAAGGAAGAGTTGGGGATTTCTCCTTATTGCGGTTATTGCCCTGGGGGTTCTAGGGTATAATCTGCTGCCGGCACCGGAAATCCGGCAGATCACCAATGTTGAATTGGAAGAACGAATGGCGAAGGCTAGCTCGGAGGAGGTCATTTTTATTGATGTTCGCGAGGAGCAGGAATTTAAAGCAGGTCACATTGCCGGAATGAATAATATGCCGCTCAGCACATTAAATGAAACCTACAGTGCACTGCCAAAAGATAAAGAGATCGTTGTCATATGCCGCAGCGGCAGTAGAAGCATGCAAGCTGCCGAGCTGTTAAAAGAACAGGGCTATGAAAAGCTGGTAAATGTAAAAGGGGGTATGAATAACTGGCATGGCTCCGTTGTCCTGCCTTGATCATGGCCGATGATGGGCTTTGCAAAATAAATGTCGGGATGATGGATATAATAGGTGCATCCCTAAGCTTTGAAGGAAAGCAAGGTGTGACGCCCATCGAGCGCAATAAGACAACAACGGATTCACAGTTTATTCAGCAGCATCTGGCCAATGAGCGTACCTTCCTTGCGTGGGTGCGAACAGCCATTGCGGTGGTAGGCTTGGGATTTTTAGCTGCCGGAGTTGTATTTCGGACAAGCGAGTTTGCTTACGTGGGGCATGAGATCGCGGCCGGAATTGGAGTGGGCTCTGTTATCATTGGAGGGCTGATTCTAACCTGTGCAACCCGAGATTATTTCATCAAACGAACCACCATTAATAACGGCAGCTTTCATTCCCCTGGATTAACCATATGGGTGATGTACTTAAGTTTGGGACTTGTAGATGTATTTATGGTTGTTCTAGTCCTGATTTTGTTAGGGTTTTAGTTTTATGCTTCCCCAACATACATTAATCCATCAGAATTTCCGGAGCAGCAGGCTGACGATTGACCGGCAGTCTGCTTTTTTATAGTGATATGAATATTTTTCGCATATTTACCTGGTTTTTGGGGAGGTTAAAACTAAATCAAACATATGGAGTGAACCAAATGGAAACCAAAGATGGAAACTCAGGGATTTGGATTGCTGTTGTGAGTTGGGCTGTGCTTATAGCTTTCATCATAGGAATCATTTTGTTATTTATCCGTACGTGAATGTGGGTGCAGGATTTCAACGATCGTAAGCTTCCTGGTCTGTTGCCGGGAAGCTTTTTGTATCTGAGGAGAAGATGGTTGACAGAAAGACATTTACAGCATATCATATATACCTATAGGGGTATATGTACAAACTACTTAAAGGAGATGGTTAAAGCTTCGGATATGACACTATGCTTTGTTAAAAATGAGTGAGTCCCAGTCATGTTAGAAGGTCACATTTTTTGCATAGTATTCAGGGAAAGGTGTGAGTTATGGAGCTTGATTTCGGCTTGATCATTACTCTTTTTGTGATTGGCTTCTTAGGTTCTTTTATTTCCGGAATGGTCGGTATTGGCGGGTCGATCATCAAATATCCGATGCTGCTGTACATTCCGCCGGCTTTCGGCTTTATGGCATATACTGCTCAAGAAGTATCTGCGATTAGTGCAGTACAGGTCTTTTTCGCTACATTAGCCGGAATTTTTGCTTACCGGAAAGGGAATCTCATTAATAAAAAATTAGTCCTTTATATGGGTGCTCCCATTGCTGTTGGAAGCTTCATCGGGGGATATGGATCCAAGTTTCTTCCCGATTCCGCGATCAACCTGACCTACGCCATTATGGCCTTGGCCGCGGCGATCATGATGTTTCTTCCGAAAAAAGGAAGCGATAGCGAAGATTACTCTCGTATCCGATTGAATGTTCCCGTGGCTTCTATATCGGCTGCGATCGTAGGTACACTTTCAGGCATTGTTGGCGCGGCCGGGGCTTTTATTACCGTCCCCATCATGCTTGTCGTATTGAAAATTCCTACACGAGTGGCCATCGCTTCTTCTCTGGCGATTACATTCATTTCGTCGATAGGCTCAACGGTGGGAAAAGTCATGGGCGGACATATGCTTCTTATTCCGTCCATTGTGATGGTGATTGCCAGTATCCTGGCTTCTCCGATTGGAGCTAAAGCCGGACAAAAAATGAACGTAAAGGTGCTTCAATGGATTTTGGCCGGCTTAATTACAGCTACCGTAGTTAAGATCTGGATCGATATTTTGATTAAATAAGGAGTGATTCACATTGGCGGGTAAATATTCAAAAGCGATGCTGCCTCAAGAAGTAAAACAAAGACTGGCCCAAGGAGAATCCTTGAATATCCTTGATGTTCGGGAAGATAGCGAATGGGAATCCGGGCATATCCGCGGCGCTAAGCATATACCATTGGGGTTGCTTGGCCAACGGCACACGGAGCTGGATCCTCAAAAAGAATTCATCGTTGTATGCCGCAGCGGCAATCGGAGCGGATTGGCCTGCGAAATGCTGGAGTCTTTAGGTTACAAGGTGACTAACATGCCAGGCGGCATGATGGAGTGGACTGGAGAAGTGGATTACTAAGCCTTAAAAATCAGTAGATGTTTACAAGTCAAAAAAATTTAGCTATTATAATACCTATAGGGGTATAAGTATTACAGATTCTATTACTACGAAATATAAATCCAAAATGGAGGTTTTAAGCATGTCGACACCGTCAGCGATTCAAGCCGATCTAACATTGGATTGCAAAGGACTGGCTTGTCCGATGCCCATTGTCAAAACGAAAAAAGCCATGGATCAATTGAATTCCGGTCAAGTCATTGAAGTGCAGGCTACCGATAAAGGTTCATTGGCAGATATTCAGGGATGGGCGAAGAATACAGGGCATCAATATTTGGGAACCATTCATGAAGGAGAGGTATTGAAGCATTACCTGCGTAAAGCCAACCCGAATGAAGTCAAGGAAGAAACGAAATTTCCGCATGCATTGACCAATGAGGAGCTTCAGAAAAAGCTGGAATCCAATGAGAACCCGTTGGTGTTGGATGTGCGCGAGCCTGCGGAATATGCTTTTCATCGGATTCCCGGAGCAATATCCATTCCATTGGGCGAGTTGGAAAACCGCCTGAGCGAGCTGAACCCGGAGCAGGAAATACATGTGGTTTGCCGCACGGGAGCCCGAAGCGATATGGCCTGCCAGCTGCTTGCCGATAAAGGCTTTAAAAACGTAAGAAATGTGACGCCCGGTATGTCCGGCTGGACCGGTCCGACCGAGAAAAATCAATAAAACATAACACGGAGGGGAATTAACCTATGTCAACGAAAGTCGCAATGATTGCCAGCAGCGGCGGATTGTTCGACGCCTATAAGGTATTCAACATTGCAACGGCATCGGCCGCTACCGATTCCGAAGTTGCTATATTCTTCACCTTTGAAGGGCTTAATCTCATTCATAAACAGGGATACCGGCAGCTGCCGCTGCCCGCGGGGAAAGAGCATTTTGTAGAAGGATTTAAAAACGCTAACGTACCATCTATTCCAGAGCTGGTTCACATGGCCCAAGATATGGGGGTTAGAATTATCGCCTGCCAAATGACCATGGATGTGATGAATCTGAAAAAAGAAGATTTCATTGATGGCATCGAGGTCGGCGGGGCCGTAACCTTCCTGGATTTCGCAAAGGATGCCAACGTAACTTTAACGTTCTAATTAAAGGGGGATTGGGAGCATGACTACGACAACCTATATATTGGGAATGACGGCGAAAGAAGCGGCACGATACGTCCTCGATAAGAAAGAACTGTTTATTCTGGATGTCCGCAACGAAAGCGATTTTAACGATTGGAAAATGGAAGGGGAAAGCATCGAAATCATCAATATTCCATATTTTGAATTGCTGGAGGGAGTAGACGACTCCGTTCTGGGGCGGATTCCGGAAGGCAAACCGGTTCTTGTTGTCTGTGCCAAAGAAGGCTCATCCAAATTTGTTGCCGAACAGCTGGCAGAAGCGGGCCGGAGTCCTATTTATTACCTTGAAGGCGGGATGAAGTCCTGGAGCGAGTATTTGGAGCCGGTCAAGATCGGCGATTTGAAGGATGGCGGTTCGATTTACCAGTTCGTCCGTATCGGCAAAGGCTGCCTATCCTATATGGTCGTTTCCAATGGCGATGCAGCCGTAGTCGACACGCTTAGAATGACCGACGTGTTTGAAAGCTTCGCGAAAGAAAACGGGCTGACGATAAAACACACGATCGACACCCACCTGCACGCAGATCATATTTCCGGAGGAAGAGTTCTGGCGGAAAAAACAGGAGCAACCTACTGGCTGCCTCCGAAAGACGCGGCCGAAGTCGTATTCGATTACGAAAAGCTTGAGGACGGCAAAGAGATTACGGTTGGCAACACACAAATTAAAATTCAACCTGTATACTCGCCGGGCCATACGATTGGGAGTACGTCGCTTATCGTAGACGATCAGTATTTGCTGACCGGAGACATTTTATTTATCGAATCGATTGGCCGTCCGGACCTGGCGGGGAAAGCCGAGGATTGGGTCGGGGATTTGCGTCATACCCTATACAGCCGCTACAAAGCATTGTCCGACGATTTAATCGTGCTTCCTGCCCACTTTGGAAAAATATCCGAGCTGGGTGAAGGCGGAAAAGTAGCCGCCCGTTTGGGAGACCTGTACCAAAATAACCCGGGGTTAAACATTCCGGATGAAGCGGAATTCAGACGCGCGGTTACCGGCAACCTGCCGCAGCATCCAAATTCCTATCAGGAAATCCGTCAAACCAATATGGGCAAAATTCAACCGACGGACGAAGAACAGCGTGAAATGGAAATTGGCCCTAACCGCTGCGCGATTCACGATAAATAAGGAGGAATAAAACTATGCAAACGAATATTGTTGTTGATACCAAAGGAATGGCGTGTCCGATGCCTATAGTCAAGGCGAAAAAAGCGTTGGACGGCTTGGAGGCCGGACAAATTATGGAGGTGCTTTCTACGGACAAAGGCTCGGTGAATGATTTCCAGGCTTGGGTCAAGCAAACCAAACATGAGCTGATTAAACACGAGGAAGAAAACGGCGTCTATACATTTTATGTGAGAAAAGTGTAAAGGCGGGACACCAAAAAATAAGCGAGCACATCCCGGTGTGTTCGCTTATTTCAAATCCGAATAAGTGATTTTAACTTCAAGTGCGCTGTACGTTTCTTCTTTATAATGGCCCTGCGGACATACTTTGACATAGCCTAGAGCATGGCTCTCAGCCGATAAAGCTTCATGACATTCGGGACATGTGTTGGCAAACAGCTTTTTAAGGAAAGAAACCATATAAACCACCTATTTCATATGAATTTACTTGGAAATATTTTATCATCTTGTTTAGGTTTCGTACAGTAGTTTATGAGAAAAGCAAATGAGTAAGATATGGCAATCGATACCTGGCTTCTTATGATTGCAAATCTTTGACGCACGTTTTATATTACCTATAGGGGTATTAGTACTTTGTCGGTTAAGGGGAGATGAGAATGATCGAAACGAAAGAAAAAACAACGATCGTATTATTCAGCGGTGATTTGGACAAGGCGATCGCGGCTTTCATTATTGCTAACGGAGCCGCGGCTTACGATCACGATGTGACGATATTTTTTACCTTCTGGGGATTAAATACACTTCGTAAAGATGAGGTCGTGAAAACAAACAAGGGTATTCTTGAGAAAGCGTTCGGATGGATGATGCCGCGGGGAGCCAATAAATTAGGGCTGTCCAAAATGAATTTCGCAGGAGCGGGTCCTCAAATGATCAAGCATGTGATGAAAAAGCACAATGCTTTAACGCTCCCGCAGCTGATTGAGCTGGCTCAAGAGCAAGGGGTTAAATTAGTAGCCTGCACGATGACGATGGATTTGCTTGGTTTACAGCAAGAAGAGTTAATCGATGGCTTGGAGTATGCAGGGGTCGCTGCTTATTTGGGAGATGCCGCCAACGCTAAAGTCAACCTGTTTATTTAATCGTAATGGCAGGATAATACGAGTTCAGTTGGATGCAAGCCGCCGCCGCGAATGGATCTTGAGATCTGAAGCGGCGGCGGAAGCTTTGGCAAGGAGGAAGGAAAGTGTCTATTTTATTGGTGCTGTTGGCCCTAGGATTGCTATGGATCATAAGAAGTGTCTGGCCTGTAAACGGGCTATCCTTCGTAGATTCAAGGATGCTGGAGGCGGCACGAAAAGAAATGACGACGTTGAAAATTATCGATGTGAGGGATGCGGCAGACTATCGGAAAAACCACTACCCGGGTTCGATTAATATATCGTTAGGCCGGTTGCCGTTTGTCTGGAGAAAGGAGCTTTCACCGGAGGAGCCCATCCTGATCCTGGCGGATAGCCGCCGCAAAAGTATAAAAGCCGCCCGTGTACTCAAAACGAATGGCTTCTCTCAGTTGTATGCACTGGGAAGGAAGTATTGCTCTTAATGTCACATTGAGACATCAAATACCAGGACAGGAGAGGAATGGAGGGAAATGGAATGGTGAAATATGATGAAAGCGTGCTTCGTCGGGTCAAACGCATGGAAGGACAAGTTCGCGGTATTTTGAAAATGATGGAGGAAGGCAAGGATTGCAAGGAGGTCGTGGCACAGCTTTCCGCTGTACGCAGCGCCGCGGATAAAGCGATGGCTTACATCGTCGCCGTCAATCTGGAGCAATGCATTATTGAGGAGAAGGAAAAAGGAAAAGACACGGGCATGATGGTGAAGGAAGCTGTTGAATTGTTAGTAAAAAGCCGATAAAGAAAGTGGGATGATCACCATTGGACAGCAGTACTTTGATTAATATCCTCTTTGTTGTTTTACTTCTTTGGTTTGCTTATACGAGGTTTGGTCCGGCCAAGGGTCTTAAAACCTTAAAGGATGATGAATTTCACAAAGAAATAGAAGGCTCTCCCAACCGGATGCTGATTGATGTTCGTGAGCCGGATGAGTTCAAAAGCGGATTCATCCCTGGCGCCCAAAATATTCCCTTATCGCAGTTCAACCGGCGCTTGGCTGAAATTCCAAAGGACCGGGATCTCTTTCTTTACTGCAGAAGCGGGATGAGAAGTAAACACGCGGCACGTATATTGGGGAAGAACGGCTATACCCGGCTGGCTCATTTGCAAGGAGGCGTCAGCGCCTGGAGCGGAAAGCTTTCGAAATAACGTAAAGTAAGGTAAAGTAAAGTCAAATACGCAAGTAAAGGAGAGAGATCGCATGTCCGAACGTCGGTTTAATCCGGCCAAGATGGCAAAGCTGGACAATCCGGAACGCAGAAAGGCGTTTCCCCCTGAGAAAATCCTGTCTTTGCTCGAAATCAAGGATACGGACCATGTGTTGGACTTGGGGGCGGGAATCGGATACTTTACGTTACCTGCAGCCGCTCTAACCTCCGGCAAGGTGTATGCTCTGGATGTAGAAGAGCAGATGCTTGAAGTCCTGAAGCAGCGCAGCCATGAGCAGCGCTTAAGCAACCTGGAGTTCATAGAGGGCGTCATTGAGAATATTCCAATGGAGGATGACCAGGTGGACAAAGTGATTGCCTCTCTGGTGCTGCATGAGGTGGATCCTCTCTCTAAGGGAATGCAGGAAATTCATCGGGTATTGAAACCGGATGGGCTCGTCTTATGCTTGGAATGGGAAAAGAAACCGATGGAGCAGGGACCTCCGTCTCATCACCGTATTCAATCAGACGATATGAAAAAAATGTTTGAAGAGCATGGATTCAAAATCGTAAGTTTGACTTTTCCTACAGATCAGCATTATCTTATCGTCGCACAAAAATAATGCGAGGCAGATTGCTTAAAGGGCAATCTGCTTTTTTTATATTAGATTGCCCGGAGAGTTTAAGGGCCTGCTCCGTGGTTGAATAAAAAAGAGAGAATGGTTTTTGTAATGTATGTGTTACGCTTAATGGCAAAAATGTTATGATAGAGTAAGTATGCAAATGGAGGGTTACTATGTTCAACAGGCAGGTTGACGATCGTTCATTCTTCGATCATCTCTACACTTATTCGCCTTTTGGTATTGCGCTGCTGTCAATGGAAGGGTTATGGATGAAAGTTAACCCTGCATTATGTCATATTGTGGGATATACCGAAGAGGAGCTTTTGAAGCTGACATTTCGTGATGTTACTCATCCGGAAGATGTCACTAAAATTACAGATCATCTGCAGCTTTTGTTGAACGGTGATTCGACATCGGTTGCATTGGAGAAGCGTTGTATTCAAAAAGACGGTCATGTGGTTTGGACTTCACTGCATATTACCCTTGTCCGTGATGAATTTGCCGGTACACCGCTATACTGTATAGTCCATCTCATTGATATTACGAAAAATAAAGTGGCGGAACAGAAACTGCATGAGGCGATTGAAAGATATACTTCATTAAAAAGATATAATCACGATGCCATCATTTCTCTGGATATGGAAGGAAATATCGTGCACGGCAATGCCATGGCGGAAACCCTGATCGGCTTCCGGATCCAAGAAGTGGCCGGGTTGAATTTTTCTCGATTTATTAATGTGGATGAGACCGTCATAAAAAAAATCCTTTCAGACTCACGGCACGATGCTTCCATTGAAAAGAATATAAACAGAATTATACATAGAGACGGTCATGGGGTTGAAGTTTTAACCACGATAGCTCCAATCATTATTCATAACGAAAATGTCGGTTTTTATATTATTGCCAAAGACATTACGGAAATGAAGAAATTGCTGATTGAAAAGGAAGCGGCCGAAAATACCAATAAAGCAAAAAGCGAATTTCTTGCGATCATGAGCCACGAAATCCGTACCCCAATGAATGGGGTTATTGGTATGGCCGATTTATTGGAAACGACCGATTTGGATACGGAGCAAAGAGAATATGTTGAAATCATCCGCAAAAGCGGAGACACACTGCTGGGCATCATTAACGACATTTTGGATTATTCAAAAATCGAGGCGGGCAAGACGGAATTACTCGAAGTGTTTTTTGATGTGAGGACTTGCATTGCAGACGCGGTGGATGTCTTGGCGTCTAAAGCGAATGAAAAGAATTTGCAAATAACGATTTCTGTGGACCAAAATGTTCCGGAGAGCCTGATCGGCGATTTCGGACGATTGAAACAGGTATTGCTCAACCTGATCGGCAATGCCATTAAGTTCACGTTGAACGGCGGTCTCTCGATATCGGTCAAAACGCTGCTGCAAGAAAACGAGAAGGTGAATCTTCAATTTATTGTAGACGACAGCGGAATTGGAATACCGGCGGATAAAATAAAATATTTGTTCGACCCTTTTTATCAGGTCGATCATTTTATGAATCGCCAATTTGAAGGAACAGGGTTAGGCCTGCCCATTAGTAAAAAGATTGTAGAGCTGATGGGAGGGCAGATTTGGGTCGAACCTAAGCATACGCCAGGCACAACCTTCGTTTTCACTGTCTGTCTTAAAGCAGATCAACATTTTCAAAATACAGTACGGTCTGAATTGTTGGAGAATAAGTCGCCGACGGGGCTAAAGATTCTTATTGGTGAAGATAACTATATCAATCAGCTCGTATTAAGAAAAATACTTGAAAAGCAAGGACATTCCGTGACCGTTGCTGAAAATGGACAAGAAACGTTCAAAGCTGCCGTCAATGCGCCGTACGATATCATTTTTTTGGATCTCCATATGCCTGTGATGAACGGTCTGGAAGCTGCAACAGCGATAAGAGCGGCATTGCCACCGAAGAACTCCCCTGTGATTATTGCTGTGACGGCAAATGCTTTAAAGGGAGATCGGGAAAAATGCTTGGCCGCAGGCATGAATGATTATATCAGCAAACCCGTTCAAACCCCGGTTTTGCTGCAAATTCTGGATAGATACATGACGGGGAAACCTATACAAAAGGGGTTCCTATAGGAAGCTGGAGATAGATGGAATGAGCGAATTTCTTTATCCGATCTTCTCCGTCCTGCTGGTAACGGTTGTATTTCTCGTAGTGGTGTCCATCGTATATGTCAGCTGGAGAAACGGGATATCCCCGATGCCTTCATCGGGTCCGGTTCGCCGTACGGTAGCGGATGAGATTTGCCGGCTCAGTCGCAGAGATACGATTGTGGAAGCGGGCTCGGGATGGGGGACACTAGCGCTGCATATCCTACGGCGTTGTCCTGTACAACGATTCATCGGGATTGAAAATTCACCCATACCTCTGTGGGTGTCTCGTGCCATCGCCCGATTCGCCTTTTGTTTTGCTCCGGGATACACAGCGGCTTCCCGGGAACGCATGACGTTGATTCAAGGCGATATTTACACCTACCCGTACGAGAGGGCGGATGTGGTCGTCTGCTACTTGTATCCCGGCGCGATGAAGCGGCTAAGCTTGATCTTGGGCAACCGATTGACATCGGGTGCACGAATCATCAGTGTTTGTTTTGCATTGCCCGGATGGCGGCCTGAACGGGTGGTCACGTGCAAGGATTTATATCGGACGAAGGTTTATGTATATTGCGTAGAATGATTGTAAAGTGAGGTGCAAAGGTTGCAAAAACGTGGGTTTTGGTGTGCCGCTGCGATCCTTTGGTGCTCTATGATTTACCTTTTTACGGCTTCCCCATGGTCTACCGGCCAAAATACTCAGGACATCATAGAGAAAACAACGAGTGCCTCGGAACAAAGCTTGGAAATCCTCAATTTGGCTGTAAGAAAATCGACTCACTTGTTAGCCTTCGGAGCTTTGGCGATATTTGTTCTATTGGCCCTTCAGCCTTCCAGGAAAGCCCCTATCATGGCTTGGCTATTGGCTTCCGGATACGGAGCCATTGATGAATTCCATCAAAGCTTTATTCCTGAGCGCAGAGCATCATGGGGCGATGTTGGGATCGACTCCATTGGAGCACTCTTGGCCGTTATACTGGTCCGCATCATCCTTAAGTACAGAAAAAAGACAAAAACAAGCTAAGCCTTAAGAGCCGCAGCCGCGGTCCTTAAGGCTTAGCTTGTTATTATGCGGTTTGACTTAGGATACGATTTGATCATAACGCGGTCGATTGATGGTCGGCAGAGGACTCCTTGCGGGCCGAACGCAGTGCTAAAACCAGGACGGATATGATGATGCACAGGCTGCCGAAGAGCTGAATCACATCCATGGGCGTATGTAAAAATACGGTGGTGATCAGGACGGCGGTTAACGGCTCGGCGCTGCCGAGGATGCTGGCCTGGGCCGGCGTAACAAACCGTAGGCTGTCCAGAAACAAATAGAATGGGGTAATGGTTCCCACAATGACAATAAACGCAAGCAAAGAATACAAAAGCAGGGATCCTTGGCTCCAATCGAACAGCCATGGCGGATGAAAAACACTTAGTCCGATGCCCCCGATGATCATACTCCAGCCGACGACGGAAACCGGTCCCCAGACTTTCAGCAGCTTTGCAGGGTATAAGGTATAAAAAGCAGCGGCTATGGCGGAGACGATTCCCCATATAAGCGCTTCCATTGTAATCGTTAACGAATCGACAGAGCCGCCTGTCGTCATGAAAAAAATACCGGCCAGTGCTAAGAGGAAAGCAATAAGCTCCCTGCTGCCGGGCATCCGTCTGAACTGCAGGGAAACATAAAGGATGATGAAGATCGGTCCCAAATACTGCAGCAGGGTGGCTGTAGCCGCATTTCCGTGGTGAATCGCGGCAAAAAACGTGTACTGCACACCTAACATCCCTATTAAACCAAATATCAGCAAGGTAATCCGATCCCTTGGATGCGACCACACGGAAAAAGCGTTTTTAGGTCCTTGGAACAGTCCTTGCATTAGGATCATGAGGATACCGGCCGACAGCAAACGAATCGAAACGAGTATGCCGGGTGTCGCTTCAAAATGCTGAAAAAACAGCTGGGCCGCGATTCCGGATAACGCCCAGCAGACCGCAGCGCACAGAACCATGATGATGCCTTTGATCTTGATGTCATTCTCCTCCTCATTGCCTAAACGATAATACAAGATTTATCTATTACACTACCACTATCACCTCCTTCTAGTAAACCCAAAATTTCTAAATGATTCCATCCATGCAAAAAGACCCTATTCTATCCGGTTTCGGAGAGAACAGGGCCTTATCCCATGCTTCAGCTTCATCTAATCACCCTTTAAAACTCTTTAATTGTCGTGATTGTCCTGCCGATGATAAAATCTTTAGAGCTCTTACTCGTACATCCGGCTGCGGTACTTATTGTAAATGGAATTGGTTTTGTCTTCTTTGACTTCCAGAGCCTCGATCACCTTATTAAAAGCACTCACTAATTTTTTTAACATTTGAATAACCTCCTCTTGATTTATAGCTTTATTATCATCCCTTCGGAAACATTTGACAAAGTCGATATTCCTCTATGAAAACGGCAATCATTTCCATTGGAAACCGATGAAAGCGAATGTCATGGCACTTGATCTTACTATTTCAACGATTTCCTCTGTTTATCTTCGTTTTTCATGAAAATAAAAATGATGTGTGAAAAGACCTTAAGCCATCACCGTGGCGGACAGCGTAAAAAATCTATGAGCCGGAAGTCTGAGACGTGTCCGATGTAGATTTGTTCTACTGAAGGGACTACTGAAGGGGCTGCCCCCCACGATGCAATGAATTCATATGAAATGAATTAACTAAAGGGAATTCCTCCAGTAAGTTAGACTACGTCATCGTGAGAAATGAACTTGACTGGAAAACATCCATCTATAATGTCTTTTGTTTTAAACAATAACAAAAATGGATTGAACTAAAAGGTGGTTTTCCTGTTATGTAATTGCAGATAGCAGGAAAAGCAGTAATTAGATGGACGTTTTCCCGTTAATTAAAATAATTCAGTACCCCGCGAGCCAATTCGTACCGGACGATCCTTTTGCCTTCGCCACGGTAAGACGGCAGCAGCCAGCCTTTGGCACACAGTTTTTGCAGCATCAATACCGCTGTTTTGTGGTCGATGTCAAAATGCCGCTCCACATCTTTCGGCCGAATCGGTTGGGCCTGCTGAATGGCGAGGCGGATGATCTCTTTCTCGGCAAGCAGCGCGCGGGAGACCGGCGCAGGTCCGGGCTGATATCTGCTCATGACCATGCGCAGCATGGTGATGCACAGTTCGGGATGCTGTTCCACGTCGTCGTAAGCAAAGGAAATGACGTGGTATCCCATCGCGTGCAGAAAGGTTTCCCGGTTCAACTCATTGCAGTACTTTTGCCTGTCCATGTTCCGTACGTGTGAGGAGAAGCCTTTGATTTCAAATAAAATCTTTACATATCCCGGCAGCCAGGCCAAATCGGCAAAGTACGATCTACCCCGCCAATCGAGTACTTCGTATTCTGGATGAAGGTCTTGGAAGCTTCCTAGATTCGGCCACCAAACGTTCCTTAGAAACAGAGATTCGGCGTGATGATGACCCCTCTCTAAACGGCCTCGACGTTCCCCTGTCCTGCTTGCCAGATGCCGCTGGATAAATAAGGCGTGTGCTTCTTCAAAAGTCGTGGCGCTCATCCTTTCAGAAAAATAGAAAACGCCCCGTTCCACTCGCAGGAGTGAAAACGGGACGTTCTTCGTCTCTTACTTCACATTATAGGTTAAATGGTTGAGCATGACCAGCCACGAAATAGGGCCGGCTTTTACACCCTCATGCCTAAATGCATGAACACGGCTGGTACTGCTGGATCTCACTCCTGAGGGAGTCTGCTTCGTTGAGGAGGCTTAACACTCAGCAAACAATTCAGGGGTATAGTGGTAACAAGCAAATGTGGGAGGTGGACTTTTATGAATGAATATCCGATCATCGCTTCGGTTACAAAAGAGGAGCAAATTCCCGCCGTATTAAACAGCAGCGTCAAGCGTGTGAATCTGATGGCAGGACATATCGGTAATTTGGAAGCGATCATTCAGCAAATTCATGATAGGGGTAAGCAGGTCTATGTCCATTTGGAAATGGTTTCGGGCTTAGGCAGGGATTCGCACACGGTGGAATACTTGGCCAAGCAATTTCAGGTGGACGGTATCGTAACCACGAAATCCAATGCGGTGGCTGCAGCCAGACAGGCCGGTATCCAAAGCATTCAGCGCATCTTTGCCATTGATACCGCGGCCGTTCATACGGCTATTCGAATGATAAACAGCACGCGACCCAATGAGGTCGAGTTGATGCCCGGGTTGATGCCGAGGGTCATTCGAGAGCTGAAAAGCACAATCGGGCAGCCGCTGATTGTAGGGGGCCTGATCCGCCATGAGGAAGAGGTTATCGAAGCCCTGGAAAGTGGTGCAGACTATATTTCCAGTGGCGATCCGTCCATGTGGTAGATGCCAATAACCGTGGAAAGGATTTACAAAATCTATACATTGCGTTTATGGTCTCTTAACAAAAGGGCCTTATGATATACCTTATAGAACATTTTTACTGGTTGCTATGGGTTGAGATGAGGAGAAAACCCTTGTTCAGTAAAATGCAAAAAGCCGGGCATCCATGGGATAGTTCGATGACGCTTTTTTTGCATTTTCGAACAAGGGTTATTTTTTATGGGAAAGAGGTAGGGCGGTGACGGGACCAGGGACACATTACCAAGGTAAGCACGAATCCTGCATAGGGGAAGACGCAAAGGACAAAGGGCAGTATAAAAAACGTCCCATGGGTTTGAGTCAATTCCAGGGCTATTTGTTTGATCTGGACGGCACCGTGTATTCCGGTAATACAATACTCCCGGGTGTGCTGTCCACGCTGAATAGGCTCCGCGAACAAAACAAATCACTGCTGTTCGTAACGAATACGACCATACGCACGGTAGAAGAGGTGCGGAAGCGTCTGGAGCAGCTTGGCGTCGCTTGCAGCGAGGATGAGATTATGACAGCGTCGTGTGCCGCCGCCATGTATTTTCAGGAGTACGAACCCGGTGCCAGGGTGCTGATGATCGGCGAACAGGCTATGAAGCTGGAGCTGGAGCGTTGTAGTGTGAAGACGACCGAGGAAGCGTTGAGTGCTACGCATGTACTGGTCGGATTGGATAGGCAGTTTACATATGACCGGCTAACCCAAGGCATGAAGGCTCTGCGCAACGGGGCACTGCTTATTGCGGCCAATCCGGACCCCTTCTGTCCGATGGACGATGGGGCGATACCCGACACCTGGTCGTTGGTGAAGGCGCTGGAGACGGCAAGCCTGCAGCAGACGTTGAAAGTGATCGGGAAGCCTTCAGCTTATTATGCGGAAAAAGCGTTTCAGAAGCTCGATATCGCCCCTGAGCAATGCCTGATGGTAGGCGACCGGATGGAAACCGACATCCGCTTTGGCAATGCCCACGGCATGCACACGGCGCTTGTTCTGACAGGAGCGGATTCCCGCAAAGATATTTTGTTAACGGGGATTGAGCCGGATTACGTTCTCGCCTCGCTTAGCGAAATCTTCAGTAAGAATTAGGATCTCTTACAAAGCACGACGGTCACGGCAGTAACCTTCGACCATGGAAGGATTAAGATAGAAAAGACATTAGGGAGGAATATATGAATGAAAAAGATGCTATTGCCAGTGTTGGCGACGACGTTAGTCTTATCGGCGTGTGGTCAGGGACAAGAGGTAAAACCTGCCGCACAAGGCCAGAACCCGGGCTCAAGTACAGCCCAGGCAGACGCTAATAAACCGGTAGAATTGCAGTTTTATTTTCCGGTAGCCGTCGGCGGTCCGATTACGAAGCTGATCGATAACTTAGCCGCAGATTTTCACAAGGAAAACCCGAATATCACCGTGAAGCCGGTATACGGCGGAAGCTATCAGGATACGATGACCAAAGTCGCAACTGCCGTACAGGGCGGCAATTCACCCGATATCGCCGTACTTTTGTCAACGGACTTGTACAGCCTGCTTTCAATGAACGCTATAGAAGACTTAACCCCGCGTTTTTCCAAGGAATATTTTAACGGCTTCTATGAAGCGTTTATGGGCAATACCAAATCGGGAGATACCGTATGGAGCGTTCCCTTCCAGCGCAGCACCATTGTAATGTACTACAACAAGGATCTGTTTCAGCAAGCGGGGCTCGATCCGGAAAAGCCGCCTGCCAACTGGAACGAGCTGAGAGAGGCCGCCGCCAAGCTGACCAAAAAAGATGCATCCGGCAATGTAACGCAGTGGGGCATTGAAATTCCGAGCACCGGCTATCAGTACTGGATGCTGCAGGCCATGTCGCTGCAATCCGGAACGAATATCATGTCTAACGACGGCAAAGCCGTTTATTTCAACAAACCGGAGGTGCAGGAAGCTCTGCAGTTCTACACTGACCTGGGACGCAAGGACAAAGTCATGCCTGAAGGCATTCTGGAATGGGCGACGGTACCGTCTGATTTCATCAGCGGCAAAACCGCCATGATGTACCATACGACAGGGAACCTGACCAAGGTAAAGACCGATGCCAAATTCAAATTTGGCGTAGCTTTCCTGCCGGCCAACAAAAATTATGGGTCTCCAACGGGAGGAGGTAACCTGTACGTATTCAAAAACATTCCTGAAGAACGCAAGAAAGCGGCGGTGAAATTCATTGAGTTCTTGACGCAGCCGGAGCGGGTGGCCCAATGGTCGGTCGATACGGGATATGTCGGAACGACCAAAGCGTCCTACGAAACCGATTTGCTGAAAAATTATATTAAAGATTTCCCTCAGGCGGCTGTGGCCCGGGATCAGCTGCAGTATGCGGACAGTGAGCTGTCGACGTTTCAAAACGGACAAGTGACCAAGCTGTTTAACGACAATATTCAAGCCGTACTGCTCAACAAAATGACACCAAAAGAAGCGCTGGATAAGTCTCAGCAGCAGGCGGATGCCATCTTGAAAAGCTTCAAGTAGACACAGCTTATCGTCCGCATAGAAAAGGGGGATTCAAGTGGGCCAACGTGGGCTGAAGGCACTACGAAACATGAATTGGAGAGAGAACGGCTTCGCCTATGTGCTGCTGCTCCCCTCCCTTGTATTTCTTGGACTGTTTACATTCTATCCCATGATCAAATCGGTTTATTTGAGCTTTTACAGCTCGAATCTGTCCGAAAAAAGGTTTGTAGGCTTTGAACAATATGCGCAGGTATTGCAGGATGAGGTCTTTATCAAGTCGATCACAAACAATGTGCTGCTCGCGGTCGGCACCGTGCCGGTAAGTATTCTGCTTGCTCTTTATTTGGCGGTATGGGTCAACAATAAGCTGAAGGGAACAAGCCTGCTGCGCGCCGCCTTTTTTTATCCGACCTTCATTCCGATGATTGCGATCGCCAACATCTGGCTGTTTATTTATACGCCGGAATACGGTCTGCTGGATAAGTTTTTGGGCATATTCGGACTGCAGGGCCAAAATTGGCTGGGTGATCCGGATTGGGTCATGACATCGATGATCCTAATGCTGATCTGGAAGGAAGCCGGGTTTTTCATGATCTTTTATTTGGCCGGCTTGCAGAACCTGCCGAAGGAGGTATATGAAGCTGCGGAAATGGAAGGGGCGAGCCCCTTCCAAACGTTTCGCCAAATTACTTACCCGCTCTTGATGCCGACCACGCTGTTCGTCATGGTCATTGCCACAGCAAATTCTTTTAAACTGGTGGACCATTTGTACATCATGACCAAGGGAGGTCCCAATAACGCGAGCAATCTTCTGCTGTACCATATTTACGAAACAGCGTTCAGCTATTGGGATATGGGCAAGGCTTCTGTTCTTACGGTCATACTGCTTCTTATTCTTCTTGCCGTTTCCATATTCAACTACGCTTATCTGGACAAGCGGATTCATTACTAGAACAAGAAAGGAGCCGGGTCATTATGGTACGGGCCATCAACCGATCCATCATCGTTTTGTTAGGAGCGGCCTTTCTTGTTCCGCTGGTATGGACCGTGGTTACCTCATTTACACCTTCAAGCGAAGTCATTACGAGAAGCAATCCGTTTGCCGTCGGACAAGCGACATGGGCCAATTATGCTTCGGCGTGGACGACCATTCCGTTCCTTCAATACTACTGGAACACGATTCAGATCGTGATCGGCATTTTGGCGGTGCAGCTGATGACAGCCACGCTGGCGGCTTACGCCTTTGCAAGATTGAATTTTATAGGCCGGGGCTTCGTATTTATCCTGTTTTTGACGCAGATTATGATTCCGCCGGACATTCTGATCTTCCCGAATTATTCGACCATGAAGGACCTCGGGTTGATCGACAACAAGCTGGCCATCATGCTGCCCTACTGGGCTTCCTCGTTCGGAGTGTTTTTGCTGCGGCAGACCTTCAAGCAAATTCCTCTCGATTTGGACGATGCGTCAAGGGTGGACGGAGCCAAGTGGTGGCAAACGCTGTGGCATGTCTATTTGCCAGCGGCCAAGCCGACGTATGTCGCATTCGGACTCATCTCCATCAGTACGCACTGGAGTAATTTCATGTGGCCGCTGATCGTAACCGATTCGGTGGAAACCCGGCCGCTGACCGTAGGCATGGCCATATTCGCGCAATCGTTCGAGACGGGAGCGCAGTGGGGGACAGTAACGGCAGCGACGCTGCTCGTCATCCTGCCATTGCTGCTTGCCTTTTTCGTCTTCCAGCGTCAGTTTGTCGAAAGCTTTATGCATTCCGGATTGAAGTAACCGCAGGATGGGACTATATACGAAAGGATGATTCGCATGAATTGGAATCTCAACATTCCGTGGGTCATAGCGCACCGGGGAGCCATGGGTGAAGCGCCGGAGAATACGTTGGCTTCATTCCGAAAGGCCATAGATCAGAAATGCCATCTCATCGAGCTGGATATTCATTTGACGTACGATGGTCATGTCGTCGTCTGTCACGATGGGACACTCAACCGTACGACGAACCGCAGCGGAGCCATCGGGGAGCTGACGCTGGAGGAAATCCGGCAGGCGGATGCCGGCTGCATGTTTGACCCGGCTTATGCAGGCGAACGAATCCCGCTGCTGCAGGAGGTGCTGGAGCTTGTACCGGCTGAGATCGGCTTAAACATCGAGCTCAAGATGAGCTATGGCGGAAGGATAGAAGATGCGGTGCTGCGGCTGCTTCGCGAGAACGGACGGCTGGATTCCGTGCTGTTCTCCTCCTATGATCACAAGCTGCTGTACCGGATCAAGCAGAAAGCGCCGGAGGTCCGTATCAGTCTCGTTTATGACTTCAAGCCGCTGCACCCGGTGCGTCTCATCCATGACTTCGGATTGGATGTGTACTCGGTGTCGCTGTATCACGGTATGGTGGACAAGGACGATGTCAAAGCGATTTGCGGGGATGGCAAGCGTGTGCTGGTGTGGACGGTCAACCAGGAGCCTGCGATGCGCGGGATGCTGGATTGCGGGGTATCGGGTATCATTACCGATTATCCAGCCGTATTAAAGCGCATGATCGATGGAGAGCGTTGCTGATATAAAATTTCAGCCGGGATTGGAAACGGGTCGATGGATTCATGACCGGTTTCCAATCCTTTTTTCCGTTAAAAGGGAGAACCGGAATTGACGGAGGTGCTATAATAGCATAGAAGATCATTGGAGAGGGAATTCGGTATGGAAGCAAGTACAGAGTTTTTCAGTCGAAAGCACAAAGAAAACGGCGTTTCTTTAAATCATGTACAGAAGCAGGCGGTTCTTCAAACCGAAGGGGCCTTGCTGCTTTTGGCATCTCCGGGCTCGGGGAAGACCACCACGATCATTATGAGAATCGGGTATCTCATTGAGGAGAAGGGAGTTGCTCCTTCGCGGATCAAGGCGGTTACCTTCAGCCGCGCTTCGGCAGCGGATATGAAAGAGCGGTTCGCACGGTTTTTTCCTGACCTTCCCCCTGTCGATTTCTCTACGATTCACAGTCTGGCCTTCGAGGTCGTTCGGGAGCATTTTCGCAAGACGGGAACCGTTTATCAAATCATTGAAGGCGATCTCGATTTAGGGGAGGAGGTCGACTTTGATTCGGAGAACCCGCCTTTACATAAGAAGCTTATTATCAGACATTTGTTCAAAACCATCGTTGGTGAAAACATCACGGATGACCAAATGGACGAACTGACTACGTACATAAGCTACATCAAAAACAAAATGATCCCCATGGAAGAATGGCCGCTCGTGAAGTGTGATGTAAAGGAAGCGGATCGGATTTTGCGGGAATATGAGACTTTTAAACAGTTGGGTTCGAACAAGCTGTTGGTCGATTACGATGATATGTTAACCATGGGAAATGAGATTTTGGAGCGGGACAAGGTACTGTTACGCAAATACCAGCAGCGGTATGATTATGTGCTAACGGATGAAAGTCAGGACACATCTCTGGTGCAGCACGCCATCATAGAAAAGCTGGTCCGTGAGCATGGAAATCTTTGTGTCGTAGCCGACGACGATCAATCCATCTACAGCTGGAGAGGTGCGGAGCCTTCGTATTTGCTGAATTTCAAGCAAGCATATCCGAAAGCCGTTACTTTGTTCATGGAGCAGAACTACAGGTCGTCCAAAGACATTGTAAGTGCGGCCAATCAATTTATTAAACGGAACAAAAGCCGGTACGACAAAAACATGTTTACCCGGAATCCGTCACAACAGCCGATTAAAATAAAGAGCTTGGCCGATTACCAATACCAAGCTAAGCACTTGGTTCAGGATATTCAAAAGGTGGAGAGCCTTCGAGATGTGGCGGTGCTGTACCGGAACAATTCTTCTTCCATTACTTTGATGAACGAATTTGACCGGGCGGGCATTCCTTTTTACATGAAGGACGCCGATATTCGATTTTTTTCCCATTGGGTAGTAAAGGACATTTTGAACTTCATGCGGATGACCTTTACGGACAAGCGTGCGGACATTTTGGAAGAGATTCACACTAAGATCAACGGATATATTACCAGACAGCAAATGGCCGCTCTAAAGCAAATCATCAATAACGAATCCGTCTTTGATAATTTGCTGAATTATGTCGAGCTTAAGGAGTATCAGCGTAAACAGCTGCAGGAGTGCAAAAAGACCCTTCAGCAAATGAAGGGAATTCCGCCGCTGGATGCGATACGAACGATTCGAGGGAAATTGGGCTACGAGAAGGCCATTGACAAGCTGAGCGAGCGTCTGGGGTTCAGGAAGGAATACTTGATCGGGATTCTGAACACGCTTGAAGAGATCGCGGACAGCCTGGAAACGATGGAGGATTTTGCGAAGCGTCTAAAGTATTTGGAATCGGTAATGAAAACGTCAAAGTTCAATAAAGACCACAATGCGGTAACCTTTTCAACTCTTCACAGCGCTAAGGGCTTGGAGTTTAAGCGGGTGTATATGATTGACCTCATCGACGGCATTATTCCCTCTACTGAAGATGTGGAAAAACATCGTTCCGGCCAGCCGGAGCTTATGGAGGAGGCCGTCCGGCTGTTTTATGTAGGAATGACACGGGCGAAAATGGACCTGGAGCTGATCACGTACAAAGAACGGGATGGCGAAAAGGTAAAAGAGTCCCCATTTGTTTCGAATGTTCGCAGCATAGTAGAGCCTCCCAAGCCAGGGCAGCCGCAACTGTCTAAAGAAGCATCCTCCAAGCCTCTCCATCCGAAGGCCATCCGGAATATGGAGGAGCTAAAGTTGGGCGGCATTGTCGGGCATCGTGTTTTTGGTCAGGGAGAAATCATTAAAATGGGCGATGAACGCATACATGTCCGTTTTGACACCGGAGTCAAAGTTTTGTCCGTTCAAGTATGCTTGGAAACGGGCGTACTGGAACCGGCGGAGCGGGTTAAAACTGTCGTCAGTTAGATGCGAAACATAAAAAAACCAAAACCTTGATCATACCCCTGTCAAGTAGACATAAGAAAAAAGCTATGCCGCCAGCGCGTGCCGATACTCAATCGGCACGCGCTGTTTAAGTTTTGCTTGAAATCGCTGATAGTTATAGAAGTAAATATAATCTTCAATGGCTTGATGTATTTCTGCTTCTGACTTAAACTGGTGGAGATACAACTTCTCTGTTTTGAGATGCGAGAAGAAGGATTCGATGCATGCGTTATCCAGGCAGGTTGCTTTGCGAGAGTGGCTGCCTTTGACGCTGAGTGCTTCTAATCGTTTGTTGTACGCTTGAGACGTGTACTGGAAGCCCTGGTCCGAATGGAGCACGGCCCCACCAACGTCTCTTTTTCTTGTCCACTTCTCGATCGTATCCAGCACGAGTTGCACATCGTTGCGCTCAGATAATTCCCAGGCTACAATCTCATTGTTAAACAAGTCCTGAATGGCGGACAGGTAATAGAAACGCGTACCATCTGAGATATAGGTGATGTCGGTGACTAACTTCTGCTGAGGACCTATCGCATGGAACTGACGCTGCAGTCGGTTCGGATAGATGACGGAAGGCTTGTAGCTGAAGCGTTGTCGTTTCTTCCGAATTACGGACTGTATGGATAGTTCCCTCATCAGTCGCCATACTTTCTTGTGGTTAACACAGTATCCAGCCTCCCATAAGGCGTTCATCATGCGAGGGTATCCGAAATAGGGATGGCTCGCGTGAATGACCATCATATGCTCCTTTAGCTCCTGATCCTGATCTTGTTTTTCTAAGCATAAGGCACGGGTTGTACGCCATTTGTAATGGCTGGCTCTAGGTATATTCGCGATATGCAAGAGACGGGTAACACCATGTACACTACGTAATTCTTCGATTAGCTGGTAGTGATCTTGCTGCTCGAGTTGGCCTCCTTTACCAGATTTGGATACCGCTTTTTTAAGTAGTCTACCTGCGCTTTGAGGTAATCTCGCTCTTGTTCTATGCTGGCGAAGCTTGTCCGAGGACGTCCTTTTAGTGGGTTGGTCACACCCTTACGCTCATCAAACTTAACTCCGTTTTTCCACTTCTTTACCCACACCTTTAACTGGGAACAATTACGTATCTTCATTTGCTCTGCGATCATCTTGTAACTAGAAGATCCCTCTAAATAAGCTTTAACCGCCGCCACCTTAAATTCTTCTGTATAGGTCTGAAATATCTGTCCCTTTTTAGCCATAAAGAAATCCCCCCAAGTATTCACTCGTTCCTCATGATAACATGACGGTTTTTTTCGAGTGTCTACTTAAAGGGGATAATACTACCTTGGTATGATAGGTTTTGGTTTTTTTATGTTTAGCGAAGGTGATGGATGGCAGTTTCCTCTTCTTGATTAGAAAGGCTGTCAATTTGGTGTTTGATATGTTTTAACAATGGTTTGGAAGCTGCGGAGAACTTGTTCTTTTTTAATTTCACCCATGCGATCTGCATTTTTATTTGCATGCCTTGCAGCAATAATGGAATGGCAACAATATCACCGGACGTTAAGAACTCATGATTTTGGATCGTGAGCTCAGATAAAAAGCTGATGGCGGAGCCTTTGGCGATGCTTCCTTTGATCGTTTCAATATTATTGGTAATAATCGAGTACTTGAACGAATCGTTATTTTTAAAGTAATAACTGAACCATTCTTTGATGCTTCCGTTGTAAATCACTATTCTTTCGTCGACCACTTCCTCGGGAGTCAAAAAAGCTTTTCCGGCTAACGGGGAATTTTTGTTGACGCATACATACGTTTTGGCTTCCATTAATACTTTATAATCCAATTCTTTATCATTCTTAAGTTCATTATTGAGAACCATAAAGCCGAAATCAATCAAATGTTGTCTAACATCATGAATGATTTCTTTGGAACTTTTTTCAGTGATATCAATTTGAGCATGTTGGTTATCATTCATCAATAATTCCAGAGATTGGGACAAAATAACCAGAAACATAGGTACCGTGGCCAATTTGATGGTTTGATCGGCATTTGTACTGTGGTCCACAACGATATCTCTAAATTCTTGAAGCTTATCCAATATTTCTTCAGCTTTGCTGACCAATTGCTTCCCTACAGACGTAGGAATGGCCCCCGTTCGCGAGCGAGTAAACAAGTTTACTCCTAAATCTTGCTCTAAGCGAAGAATCGATTTGCTGATGGCAGATTGAGATACGTGAAGATTTTGCGCAGAGGTTGAGATGGAACCGGTTCTTGCTACTTCGACCAAATATTCCAGTTGTTCAAGATTCACACAGTACCCTCCAATATGACAATAATTCATAGGGGTATGACTAACGAATATTTTATCAGCAACTATTCATGAAATACAATATAAATAATCCATTTGCACCATATTTTGTGGAATGTACTGACACTAAAGAGGTAGAAAGGGCGTGATGGGTTGAAAGCCGTATTGGTAGAAGAGCTGACACACCGATTATACATTGGACAAGCAGAGGAGCCTGTGAACGGCGATGACGATCTCCTCGTTGCCGTCAAAGCGACGGCGTTAAACCGCGCTGACCTGCTTCAAAGAAGAGGGAAATATCCACCGCCTGACGGGGCCTCCACCATACTTGGATTAGAAATGGCAGGGGTTGTGGAGAAGGTAGGCCGGAATGTTCAGGGTTGGAATGAGGGGGACAGGGTTTGCGCTCTGCTGCCTGGCGGCGGTTATGCAGAAAAAGTCGTCATCCCGGCGGGCATGGCAATTCCGGTTCCCGATTCCTTTTCCTATGAAGAGGCAGCCGCCATCCCGGAGGCTTATTTAACGGCATTTCTGAATTTGTCGGTACTGGGAAAGGTATGTGCTGGGGATTATGTTCTAATCCATGCTGCGGCAAGCGGTGTTGGAACATCTGCGATTCAACTGGTCAGGGAAATGGGCGGCAGATCGATAGCGACAGCCGGAACGATGGGAAAATTGGAGGTCTGCGAAAGACTGGGCGCCCAGCATCTCATCAATTACAAGAAAGAAGATTTTTTGAAAAAAGTAACGGAAGTGACCCAGGGTAATGGAGTACAGGTCATTCTGGACCCGGTAGGTGCCTCCTATTGGGAGCAAAATCTTCAATCCATCAGCGTAGACGGCCGATGGCTGCTTATTGGCGGCATGGGGGGATATCAGATTGAAAAGCTCAACCTTCAGGTGCTATTAAGAAAGAGAATCCAGCTTATCGGTTCTACTTTGCGTACGAGGTCAGTGAAGGATAAGATCGATTTGACGCAGCAATTCATCCGTTTCTCCCAGGTGAAATTCAACAGTGGAAAGCTGGTTCCGGTCATTGATCAGATATTCAGCTGGAGTGATGTCATGCAGGCGCATGAATATATGGAGCAGAACAAAAATATCGGAAAAATTGTACTGCGTATAGATGAATAAACCATGTGGAGTGTATGACAATTATTCATATACCTATGACCAATGTGTATTTTATCTAAACAAACAAATGAAATACAATATGAACAATAAATGAACAGGCGGTAAGGAGGAAATGAAGTGACTATTCAACAAGATATTGAAAACGGTAACAGCCGAAAGGCAGGTCAACAAAAAGGGATCATCGATACGGATGTGCATCATGAAATAAGGTCGACTCGAGATCTGTTGCCTTATTTGCCTGATCAATGGAAAAGATATATCGCAGAGTATGGTTGGGTTCCCGAAAGATCGATTCCTTTTAATCAAATCAGAAAAGCGACCAAATACCGTATGGACGCTCTTCCGGCAGACGGCTCCACACCGGGATCGAGTTTTCCTTTGCTAAAGGAACAGCTGTTGAATAAGCACAACATGACATATGCTGTGTTAACCGGATGGTTCTATGAAGCGAGCGTTGCCAAGGGCTGGTATGAATTTGCCACGGCGCGGGCATCGGCCTATAACGATTATACAGTTGAGCATTGGCTCGAGAAGGATAAAAGGCTGCTCGGTTCCATTACCATTTCGAGAGATGTGCAAGCGGCAGTCAGGGAAATCGAACGTATGGCAGCTCATCCTCAAATGGTTCAGGTAATGCTGCCGATAGGAGACTTTGCATGGGGAGAGCCGCAGTATCATCCGATTTTTGATGCGGCTAACAAGCATGGTTTGGCCATCGCTATGCATCTATCGGCGACCATTACCGCACAAGGGGGAGACTTTCTCCGATACTACGTAGCCTGGCGATCTGTTCATCCCCAAGCTTATATGACGCAAACGATCAGTTTGATTACCAATGGAGTATTCGATAAATATCCGGAATTGAAGGTGGCTTTGGTTGAGGGCGGCTTTGAATGGGTTCCTTTTATGATGCACCGGATGGATTCCGCTTACAAGGCGCTTAGGCAAGAAACGCCTTGGGTGAAACGGATGCCGAGTGACTATTTCCGGGACAATATGCGGTTTACCACTCAGCCTTGGGATGATCTTACCCCCCAACAATTTTTAAATATTGTGGATATGATGGGCTCCGAGGATATGATCATGTACGCTTCCGATTATCCGCATTGGGATTTTGATCCGCCGGAACGTACGATCCCTCAACAAATACCGGATCGTCTGAGACAAAAGATTTTATTTGAAAACGCGCGTGACTTTTATCAGCTGTAATTAGCAGCGGTTAAGACCTTCGTTCAAAAAGGAGTTCTAATGATATGAAGCATCTGGTATGTAAATATGATGACCTGAAAGCAGAAGGGAAAAAAGCGGTGTTTATCGATCGAAAAGGGATTGTGGTGGTCCGCTCCAACAGCGGAGATGTGTATGCCTTACGCGATGTATGTCCTCATAAAGGCCCTTGTCTATCGACCGGGATGCTAGATGTAAGTTGTACCGGAGATCAGGTCGGGGAATATATTTTTGAAAAAGATAAAGAAGTGTTGAGATGCCCGTGGCATAGCTGGGAATTTGATATCAGGACGGGTCGTTCCTTATTTGATCCTGACAAGGTTAAGGTAAAAACGTACGAAGTAACGATAGAGAATGACATGGTTTATGTTGAAGTATGAGTTGACTAGAAGCAAATAAAAGATGATAATTAAACCTTGTTTTGCCATGTTTGTTAATTTTTAATAGGAAGAGGGGAATGGAATGAAGTTTGCAAGATATTTAGAAAACGGTTTCACATCTTATGGTCTCATTGAAGGTAACGAAATAGTCAAGATTGAGGGTTCGATTTTTGGCGCCTATCAGACGACAGATCAACGGATCCCGTTAAGCAAAATAAGGCTGCTGTCTCCGATCGCACCAGGAAAAATTGTCGCCATCGGTTTGAATTATAAAAAGCATGCCGAAGAAGTAAACAAGCCGCTCCCGGATGAACCGATGATGTTCTTGGTTTCACCAACGGCCGTCATCGGACCGGGTGATGCGATTCAATTGGCCAATTCTGAGCATAGAACAGACCATGAAGGAGAGCTTGGGATCGTCATTGGCAGACGGGCGACGGAAGTATCGGTCACCGATGCACTGGATTATGTATTCGGTTACACCTGTTGTAACGACGTTTCCGACCGTCATTTACAAAAGAAGGACGGACAATTTACAAGAGCTAAATCTTTTACAACCTATAAACCGCTGGGGCCTTTCATTGTCACGGATATCAATCCCGATGACGCGCCGATCCGGGTACGGGTCAATGGTGAAATCAGGCAGGAATCGAATACGAGCGATATGATTTTTTCCACTGCTGAAATTGTATCTTTTGTATCTCAGGTCATGACACTGGAGCCGGGGGATATCATTATCACGGGAACTCCATCCGGCGTATCCCCGCTAAAAGACGGGGATGTCGTCGAAGTTGAAATCGATGGGATAGGCAGTTTAATCAATACAGTTACCATAAAAAACGCATAATGAAGGGGGAAACGAGAATGAAAAAAATGAAAGCATTGACGACATTCACAGTTTTTTGTTCACTTGGTCTTACTCTGATTGGTTGCGGTACAAATCAGGCGACAAGTTCCACTACAGCCAATAGCGCTCAACCGGTTCAAGAAAAGAAAGCGGATTATCCGACGAAGCCTATTCAGATGATCGTGCCCTTCTCTCCGGGCGGGACCACGGATATTGCCGCAAGAGCGCTGGCCGGAGTGATTAGCAAGTATATGCCAAACGAGCAAACCGTAGCGATCGTCAATAAAGACGGAGGAGGCGGAACCATTGGAATGACGGAAGTATTTCAGTCTAAAGCCGATGGCTATACGATAGGGATGGCTACTTCCGGACCGATTACGATTAAGCCTCACGGTGTAGGTGTTGCCTACACTGCGGATGATTTTAGACCGGTCATGCAAGTGGTTGCCGTACCCAACGTACTTGTAGTGAAAGCGGATTCTCCTTGGAAAACCTTCGATGAATGGTTTGAATATGTGAAAGCCAATTCCGATACCTTTACTTATGCGACAACCGGTGCAGGACTTACACAGCACATTGCCATGGAGAATTTCACGGTGAAAACGGGCAACAAGCTGAAGCATGTTCCATTCAAAGGAGGTGCCCCAGCCCTTACGGCATTGCTTGGAGGCAATGTCAATGGGGCATTGGTTCAAACGACAGAAGCGTTACCTTACATTCAGGATGGGTCGCTGCGCCCTATTTTTATAGCGGGAACGGCTAAGCCTGATGAACTGAAGAATGTTCCATTGCTCACTGAGAAAAACATCGATGTTAAAGGAGATGTATGGACCGGTATTGTTGTACCGAGGAATGTTCCGGATGACGTGGTGCAAATTCTTCACGATGCGTTCAAAAAGGCATTGGAAGATCCGGCGGTGGTAGATCAATTTAAGAAGATCGGGGCTGCACCGGTATACAAGAGCTCCACTGATTTCAAGGCAATCATTGAGCAGGATTTCAAAACGAATGGCGAAGTCTTGAAAGCGATTGGACTGTAAACACGGGGGTACCGGGGAAGGTTTGTACATGAAGTCAAGCCTTTCCCGTTCTGTGGAAAGGAGTACTGTCATGCGGAATGCCGGAGTTTGGGCTGCTTTGTTCATGCTGCTATTTTCTGGAATGATATTTTGGCAATCGAATCAATTGGCTTATGAGGGTTCGTTAGGTTTTGGGCCTGGATTTTTTCCCTTTTGGCTTAGCCTGTTCATGATGGCTTTATCGATCATTTACTTAATCTCGGTGCTTAAGGAATCGATTAAGATCAGCGATATTTTCCCAAAGAACAAAGAACTAAGGGAGTTTTTGTTGATCGTCGGTTCGATGGTATTATTTGTCCTTATGGTGGAATGGACCGGCTTTGTCATTGCAGGGACATTATCCTTGTTACTCCTATTTTACCGGACTTTTAAATGGTATTGGTCTTTGTCATTATCGATCGGGATTACGGTTGCGGTATTTATGATTTTCGCCAAAGCGCTGATGATACCGTTGCCGGTCAACGGACTTGGATGGTAGGGAGGTGAGGACATGGAAGCTTTTGATTTATTGATGAATGGTTTTGCTCAAGCGTTGACTTGGAAGAACTTGCTTTTTTGTCTAATTGGCGTATCCATAGGAATGTTTGTTGGGGTCATGCCTGGACTGGGTCCGGTAGCGGGGACGGCCATTCTCATTCCTCTCACCTACGGGATGGATCCGACTTCGGCGATCATTATGCTGTCGGGTATTTATTACGGAGCCATGTATGGCGGCACCATTACATCGGTACTCATCAATATACCGGGGGAAGCGGCTTCAGTCATCACGTGTTTGGACGGCCATCAGTTGGCCAAACAAGGCCGGGCCGGCGTGGCATTGGGGGTCTCAGCCATCGGCTCGTTTGTAGGCGGCATTACTGCGCTGCTTGGTCTGACGTTTATTGCACCGCCCCTTTCCCAGTTTGCATTGAGGTTTGGACCTCCGGAGTTTTTTGCCTTAATGCTGCTGGGCTTGATGATGCTGATCGGACTTATGGGGAAATCGTTGGTGAAAGGGTTTATCGCAGCGGCATTCGGCCTCATCCTTTCTTTGGTCGGTATTGATCCGATCTCCGGTGCGATCCGGTTTACCTCCGGTGTCCCTGAATTTTTGGGCGGTATCGATTTTGTTATCGTAGCGATGGGGCTATTTGGAATCTCCGAAATCCTAATGAATGCGGAGAATCGCCATCATATGCAAAAGCCTGAAAAGGTAAGAGGGTTGTTTCCTAGAAAAGGTGAATGGTCTCCTACTATGAAATCGATTGGAAGAGGAACCGGATTGGGATTTTTTATAGGTCTCATTCCTGGCGCTAATGCGGTGCTTGCCTCGTTGGCTTCCTACTCTATGGAGAAAAAAGTAGCCCAAAACCCCGAAAGGTTTGGAAAGGGCGCCATTGAAGGAGTTGCGGGTCCGGAAACGGCCAATAATGCCTGTTCCGGCAGCGCCTTGATTCCATTATTTACGTTAGGTCTTCCCAGCTCACCAACGGTTGCAGTGATCATGGGGGCTTTAATTATGCATGGTTTGCAGCCTGGCCCGAAGCTTTTTAGTGAGAATGCTGATTTTGCGTGGGCTGTCATTGCAAGCATGTTTATCGGAAATATTATCCTTTTGATTATGAATCTTCCTTTAGCCAATATGTGGGCCAAAGTAGCCCAGGTTCCGTATAACATCCTACTCCCGTTGATCATTATGTTTACTTTGGTTGGAGCTTATACGGTTCGTAACAACGTTTTTGATGTGGGCGTGATGATTGTTTTCGGGATTATCGGTTATTTGATGAAGAAGCTGGATATTCCCATCGCGGCTACGGTATTAACCCTTGTATTGGGTGCGGAAATCGAAGCTTCACTTCTGCAATCGTTAGCTATTTCCAGTGGAAGCTTTTCTATTTTTTTCTCCCGACCGATTGCAGCGGTACTGCTGGCCATCACCTCGCTTATTCTTATCTTTAGCTTATGGGCTGGAGTGAAGAAAAGGAAAGACGTGCTGTCCACCGATTTGGAAATCTAATGCTAAGGAAGAAGGAAATCTAATGGATATTCAAACGACAAAGCTTATTGAATTCTCGAACCGCTGTCTAGTGAAGGTCGGAGTGCCGGAATTGGAGGCGGAGATTATAACGAACACGATGATTGAGGCGGATGCCAGAGGCATCCACAGTCATGGTCTCATGAGGCTGCCGATCTATGTGCAGCGAATCCAAAAGGGATTGATCGAAAGCGTTGCAAATGTTGTCGTAGAGCAAGACGGCAGGGCGACAGCGGTGCTGGACGGGAAATTCTCGGCAGGACAAATCGTTGCGACCAAAGCCATGGAAATGGCGATGGATAAAGCGGCAGAATATGGCGTCGGGATTGTCACGGCCAAAAACAGCAACCACTTTGGAATCGCGGGACATTACGCCTTGATGGCCAGCCGGAAGGACATGATCGGCATTGTCATGAGCAACACGGCGCCATTAATGCCTCCGGTTGGAGGGGCTGAGAAAGTACTGGGCAACAATCCGTTGGCGATCGCTGCACCTACCCTCAATCAATATCCGTTACTATTGGACATGGCTTTAAGTAATGTGGCCTTAGGTAAAATTCTTTATGCTAAGACGAAAGGGATCTCCATACCGGAGGGGTGGGGGGTAGATAAGCAGGGGAACGCTACAACAGACCCATCCGCTGTTTTAAATGGCGGTTTTATATTGCCTATGGGTGGTCCAAAGGGATTTGGGCTCGCATTGATGATTGAAATGTTGACCGGCGTATTGTCTGGCGGCGAATTCTCTAGAATGATTCCTTCTATGTATGATCTGACTCAAAAGCAATCGATTGCCCATTTTATGCTGGCCATTAATGTATCTTCCTTTATAGAAACGGAACGGTTTAAAGCGATGACTTCTATGCTTTCCTCTTATGTGAAGGATGCGGTCAAGGCTAGCGGTGTTGATGAGCTCTATTTGCCTGGGGAAATCGAATTTTCATTAGAAGAAAAGCGAATGAGGTCAGGAGTACCGGTCAGCGATAATGTTATGGACGAACTGCGGCAGTTGGCTGAAGCGCTGCAAGTACCCATTCTGAACTAAAGGAAGAGGGATTGAGATGCTACATATTTTGTCTACGTCCCCTTCTTTTGGCTTCCACTCCCGCAAACCTGTAGATCTTTTGCAAAGTGAAGGCTGCAAATTGGAGTTTTTGCCTCAAGGGGAGAAAGCTTCTGAAGAAATCATTGCAAAATATATTGCGGAAAAGGATGCCCTGATCGTAGGGGTAGAGCCGATTACCGCACAGGTGCTAGAGAAGGCAACCCGGCTCAAGATTATTGCCAAGCACGGTGTTGGAGTCGATAACATCGACTTGGAATATGCACGTAAAAAGGGGATTTATGTCACCAACGCTCCGGGTACGAACAGTCATGCGGTAGCGGATTTAACGTTTGCTTTTTTCTTGGGATTGGCAAGACAAATCCCAATTACGGACCGCCGCGTGAGAGTTGGGGAATGGCCTCGTGTTATCGGTACGGAACTGTGGGGGAAGACCATGGGTATTGTCGGATTAGGTCAAATCGGTAAGCTGGTTGCCAGACGGGCCCAAGGCTTCAATATGCGTATTCTTGCTTATGACGTTTATTGCGATCGTGAATATGCCGGCCAACATGGGATTACGTTCGTTTCCTTAGATACCTTGTTGGAGCAATCGGACTTTGTTTCGATTCATATTCCCCTTACAGAGCAAACGCAGAACCTGATCGGGACGCCGGAATTCAAACGCATGAAAAAAAGCGCACTCCTCTGTAACTTATCTCGTGGAGGAATCATCAACGAGAAGGAATTATACGATGCTTTGGTACGGGAAGATATTGCAGGGGCCGGCTTGGACGTATTTGATCAAGAGCCTCCGGAAAAAGAGCACCCGCTGTTACAATTGCTTAATGTTATTACCACGCCTCATATAGGAGCTTATACCAAAGAATCTTTGGAACGTACGGGAATGATCACTGCCCATAACATTATCAAAACCATGCGGTCTCAAACGCCTGATCATATCATGAATGGATTGTAGGGGTCAATGATGAGCTATGATTTGGGATTAGCAATGAAACAGGAAGAGATGCTGCGGCTCTTAAAAGCGTTAGTGGAATTGGAATCGCCTAGCGACGATCCTTCCGCGGTACATAAACTGTTGCTGTTTTTGAAGGATCTTTGCTGCGAATGGGGAGGACATGCCGAGTGGTTAGGCGATCAAGAAAGCCATGCTCAATTAAAAGTGACATGGGGTACAGGGGATTGTAAAATTTTGCTGTTGGCGCATGTAGATACTGTTTGGCCATTGGGGGAAATTATCGAACGTCCTTTTCGTATAGATCACGGAAAAGCATATGGGCCCGGCATTCTGGATATGAAAGCGGGTATTGTGCAGGCGTTATTTGCTGTGAAAGGATATGCCGACAGACTTCGGGGAAAAAACCGAAAAATCGTCTTTTTATTTACGGTCGATGAGGAAATTGGAAGTCCCTCCTCCAGAGCATGGATTGAGCAGGAAGCTCAGAACAGCGTTGCGGTTCTTGTCGTCGAACCCGCAGGACCTGCGGGGAAATTAAAAGTGGCGCGAAAGGGCTGGGGACTTTACGAGCTGAAAGTTCAAGGCAAAGCGGCTCACGCCGGTATGGATCCAGAGAATGGAGCCAGTGCGGTTGTGGAATTAGCCCGTCAAATCCTTAGAATTCAATCGCTTACGGATATATCATCCGGTATCAATGTGAACATTGGCGTTATTGAGGGTGGGAGCAGACCGAATATGGTTCCGGCGGATGCCAGAGCGATGATCGATATCCGTGTGTCGGATCGGAATGACATCGAAGTGGTAGAGAGCTTTATGAACCAAATCTCACCGTCTACCCCCGGAACAACCGTCCAATTGATCGGCGGGATGAATCGGCCGCCGCTCGAGCAGAATGAACAAAACCTTGCATTGTTTAGGTTAGCCAGGGAAGCGGGGATGGCGACCGGGATCGAAATCGAAGGAGTTCATGTAGGCGGCGTAAGCGACGGCAATTTCACTTCCTTTCTGGGTATCCCTACATTGGACGGATTGGGCGCGGTTGGAGCTGGTCCTCATGCGCTGCATGAACATATCCTTATTGACGAGATGATACCGAGGTCGAACCTTCTCACGGAATTGTTTGAAGGCATATTTCAAAGCCGATAACCCATGGGAAACATTTCGGCTGTATGTTAGTCCCGAGGGCTTCTTCGGGATTACCTTTTGTAATATAAATTTTACATATGACTGAAAATTAAACATAGTCTGTGACTTCATTTGAAATTCATTTAACAATTCAGTTCTATAGTTAGGAGGTAGAATAAAATGAAAGAAAGGTAGAGGGGATATGAATAGGAAAAAGGCAACGAAATTTTTAGCTCCGGTATTGGGCTTAGCATTACTGGTGCCTTCCATCTTTCCGGGAGCTGCACACGCAGATGCCGCAAAAAAAATTAAATCCGTTGAGTTCGAAGGCATGGCTGCACCGAGCAGCGCGGAGGATATGGCTAAAGTCTATTCGACGGCTTCCCTGAAAGTAACGTTCGAGGACGGATCCGTTCAATCTTACCCGTTGACTTATAAAACCTTATTGAAATCGACAGATGTCATTAACGGAACACCTGCCGGCTTGGCTGTAGACGTCCACGGAAAACCGATTATGGACAACAGCGTGCCGGATCAGCCGGTGCCTTTCGTATCCGACGGCCCGGATTCCAATAGTTTAATGAGCGTAAAGGGCGCCAAACCGACCGCCTTGGGAGGCCATCCTCTTTCGCTGTTGACTCACTATGAGTACATCACAAGCAACAATGCGGGGAAATCCGCCTACGGTATTTATTCCTGCTTCCATCAGTCTAAGCACCATCGACCAGAACAAAAAAAACGGCGAGCTGCAAGTAACGGATTTGAAGAAGGTTGATTTTTCAGCAGTGGGCGGGCTGTGGATTCCCTGCAACGGCTCGTTAACCCCGTGGAACACGCATCTGAGCAGTGAAGAGTATGACGCGGACGCCAGAGCCTATGAGAAGGATCCTACCCAAACCTTTGTAGGTTCTTTTACCAAAAACTATAATCAGGATGACAAAAAAGCGGGAAATCCATATGCTTACGGTTATATTCCTGAAGTAACGGTTCATGCCGACAACACTACAACGGTTGTGAAGCATTACAGTATGGGAAGATTTTCTCATGAATTGGGCAAGGTGGCACCGGATCGCAAAACGGTCTTTTTCGGAGACGACGGCGGAAATACCATGATGTTCTTGTATGTGGCCGATAAAGCCGAAGATCTTTCCGCAGGGACGCTTTATGCAGCCAAGTGGAACCAAACAAGCGATACGAACGGCGGCTCTGCGAACCTGCAATGGATCCAGCTCGGACATGCCACGGACAGCGAAATTAAAGCTTACATCGATCAAGGCTTAACATTCAGCGACCTGTTTGAAACGGCGGATAAAGACACGGCCGGGTTTACGAAAATCAAAACCTACCCAAGCGGCAAAGCCGAGTGGCTAAAAGTGAAGCCTGGAATGGAAAAGGCAGCAGCATTCCTGGAATCCCGTCGCTATGGGGCGATGCTCGGCGCTACCTCCGAATTCAACAAAATGGAGGGCGTAACCGTAAACGAAAAGGACAAGAAAATCTACATCGCCATGTCATACGTGGAGAAAAGCATGGAGAAGGATAGCAAAGGCGAGGATCCGGCCGATGATATTCAAGTGAAGAAAATCAAAGCCGGCGTTACGTATGAGTTGGATCTTAAGGGCAGACAAGTGGACTTCAAGCAAAATGCCATTCACAGTGAATACGTGCCGGCAACGATGCAAGGGCTGGGTGTCGGTGAAGATCTGGCGAAGGCCGATGATAAAGGAAATACGGCTGCCGTGGATAAGGTAGCTAATCCGGACAATTTGTCTTATTCGGAAAGCTTGAGAACCCTGTTTATCGGTGAAGACAGCGGAATGCACGCCAACAACTTCCTGTGGGCTTACAATGTGGACACACACAAATTATCGCGTATTCTGTCGGTTCCGGCGGGTGCCGAAGCAACCGGGCTGCAAGTTGTGGATGATTTGAACGGGTTCAGCTACATTATGAGCAACCTTCAGCATCCGGGCGACGAAATGATTGTTCCCGAGCCTTTGAAATCAGAAGTAGAAGGATATATTAATCAATTTTGGGAAAACAAGCGTGCGGGTTCCGTAGGCTATATCAGCGGCCTTCCTTCCATGGAGAGCTTGAAAAAGTCCAAAGAAGGCAAGAAGGAGAAGCGCATTTTACGGGATGCTGCCGAAGCGGCCGGGGCCAAAGTGGAGTGGAACGATAAGGAACGCAGCATCACCGTTCACTTCAACGGCAAAACGCTTTACGTCAAAATCGGTGATTCCTCAGCCCTCCTCAACGGAGAGAAGACGAAATTGCCAAGCAAAGTGGAAATTGAGAATGAAAGAGCCATATTCCCGGGTGACTTGCTGGATAAATTTTTGAATAAGTAAGCAGGCAATAGCACGAAAGCCGGTACCTTGTGAGGTCACCGGCTTCTCTTTTATTACGGGCCTACATCCGAAACCGGTATCCGGCACCCCAAACCGTCTCAATGTATTGAGGATTATTCGTATCCGATTCAATTTTCTCCCTGAGCTTGCGGATGTGTACGGTTACCGTCTGCGTATCTCCAAGCGCATCCAGCCCCCAGCATTTCTCGAAAAGCTGGACCTTGCTAAACACCCGGTTCGGGTTCATGGCCAGATAATACAGCAAGTCAAACTCTTTGGTTGTTAAAAAAACTTCCTGCTCATTTAAAAATACTCTGCGGGAGTCGTGATCAATCACCAGGCCTCTGATCATAATCGGTTTCTTATTGGACTCTTTACTGCCGATCAAACGCTCGTACCGCGCCAGATGCGCTTTTACTCTCGCCACCAGTTCCAAAGGCTTGAACGGCTTGGTGATATAATCATCCGCACCAAGGCCGAGTCCGCGTATGATGTCAATATCCTCTTTTTTGGCCGTCACCATCAAGATCGGGATGTCCCGGTTGTCCCGAATTTGTTTGCAGACATCAAAACCGCTGATCCGCGGCAGCATGACGTCCAAGATGATCAGATCATAATCACCTTGCAGTCCCAAGGTCAGTCCTTGCTCACCATCTGCAGCGATATCGACCTGATATCCGTTCGTCTCCAAGTAATCTCTTTGCAATTCAGCGATCGTTTGCTCATCTTCAATGATTAGGATGCTGTTCATGGGTCTCACCGTCTCTATATGTTCTTGATAGGCAAAGAGATCGTGATGCTTGTCCCTTCACCTTTGGCGCTTTGTACCTGGATCGTGCCGCCGTGGCCATCTACAATTTGCTTGGCAATGGCGAGGCCAAGACCGCTGCCTCCCGTAATGGTATTCCTTGATTGCTCCGCACGATAAAACCGTTCGAAGATGTGGGGAAGAGCATCGGGATCGATCCCTTGGCCATTATCGGATAGTTCAACCATAACTAATTTCGAGACTTCATAAACCTTAAGACCAATGACTTTTTCTTCTTTATCCGTGTATTTTACACAGTTGTCTATGATATTGGATAAAACCCGTTTGAGCTTATCCCGATCCATGGACACTTGTGTGGCTGGCTTAAGATCGATATCCAAATCGAATCTGAACCCCTTTTTCTCCAATTCAAATTGCAGCTCCTCCGCCCAGTCCTGTAGAAAAGCGCGGATAGGAACAAGCTCGAAGTGAAAAGGAAGACGCTTCAAATCCAGCTTGGAGTAAAGAAATAATTCTTCAATCAGACGATCCATTTCCTCCGCTTTGGATGAAATGATCCGAATGTATTTGTCCATTTTTTCGGGAGTGTCCGCAACGCCGTCTTGAATTCCGTCGACATAACCCTTAATCGCCGTGAGAGGCGTCCTCAGGTCATGAGAAATGCTCGAAATGAGCTCTTTGCGATTTTCTTCATATTGCAGCTGGGTTTGAATGGATTCCTGCAGCTGATGGCGCATCTCTTCAAAAGCTAAGCCAAGCTGCCCGATCTCGTCCTTTCCAGAAACTTGAACACGAAAATCCAAATCTCCCGCTTTAATCCGTTTCACAGCCTTCTTCAACAGGCCAAGGGGCCGGATAATGCTTTTGGAAACGAGATAGGTAAGCAGTGTATGCGTAAGTATGAGAATAATCAGCATGGAGATAAATAAAACAGGAAAAAATTTGCGCGCGAAGTTCACTATGGGATTCACTTTATTTACAACCAGCACGCTTCCCGGATGATTGTCCGCAAACATAAAATCATACTGGGACACCATAAACAGTTCATTTCCGACCGTGATGGCCGGTTCTTGTTCCTTATCTTCTGCATGCTCGACGGAAGGAAGCTGTTGGATCAGTTCAGGCTGGTTCAAGGATTCAGAGATATAGATGATACGATCGTCTTTGCTTACAGCAAGGCCCGATTCGCTGCTCGCCAGCTCTTGACTAATATCATTCAGATATTGAGAATCGCTAAATGACGACGGATTCCGCTCTGCGGTCCGCTTGATTTCTTTCATCAGCCTCTCTATTTTATGGTCGCCAAACCGGGTTCCCTTGCTCCCGTAGGCGTCCCGGATTTTCTGCACATCACCGTGATACACGACGACTAAAAGCACCGAGATGAGCAGGATCAAAACCATCGGAATGACCAGCATAGCTGCATAAGACAGCAGTAATTTGAGACGTATGGACATCGTATATCACTCCGAGCGATCAAACTTCTTTTCGATTAAAGATAAAATATCCCAGCGTAAAAAACAATATGCAGCTGGAACTGAGAAATAAAGATGTCGATATTAATCTGCCGGAGGATACGACAGGGTTTAACCATAGTAGATGCCAATCCGTATAGGCGGCCGGCGTGAAGGTGGAAACCGTCGGAGCAAAGAACGGTGCCAGCTTCGCCGCTGCATACAAAACAATAGAGAATGCAAATGAGCCGCTCGCGCTGTTGAAAAACTGGGAGACAAAAACGAACATCGCAGACAGTGCGGTCATGGAAAGGAATGCAGCAAAATACGTTTTAAAGACTTCCGTCCATTGAAAGCTTCCTGCATCGCCTGCAAACAAACTGCTAGCCACCGTAACCAGTCCGAGAATGATCAATAAAGCAGCGATCCCGATAACCAGCGCAGCCATTTTCGCCAGAAATACTTGAAACCGTGTATTCGGGCGCAGCAAAGCCAGCTTTAGCGTCCTGGAGGAGACCTCGTTGGGAAATTGATCCGCCGCGGTCAACAGGATGAAGAGCGGAATCCAGAGCAGTGTATATAAACCCAGCATGTCAATCGGAAACGACCGGCTGACAGCAGCCAGACCCAAGAATGGCTGCAGCGAATGAAGCGAAACGGCAAGCAGAATCGGAAGGATAGCGGAAGCCATGAAAAAGAAAATGGTTTTTCTTCGGTACAGCAGCAAATATAGCTCATTGATCATTCCGGCTTTTAAGCTATGCAATGGAAGTCACCCCCCGCGCTTTTTGCAGCTCGCTGATATAAAACTGTTCAAGGGACTGATTATGAACCAGAAGATCCGAAACCCGGCCTTCCGTTTGCAGCTTTCCTCCGAATATAATCCCTACTCGGTTGCATAGCTGCTCGAGCTCGTGAATCATATGGCTGGAAATCAAAAATGTTGTTCCCCGGTGATCGGAGCAGTGTTTGACCAATTGGCGGAACATCACCGTTCCTTCAATATCCAAGCCATTGGTCGGTTCATCCAAAATCACGAAATCGGGTTCGGGCAGGATGGCCGCGGCCAAAGCCAGTTTTTGCTTCATGCCGGTAGAATAATGCTTGATTTTATCCTTACGGACGTGAAGCAGCCCCACCATATCCAACGCCTCGTCCATTTGTTTTTCCGTAACCTCTGGATAAAACCGGGCTACCATGCGCAAATATTGGGAAGCATTCAGGAAGTCGTGAAAATCGGCGGATTCAATCATACAGCCTACACGCCGCATCCCTTGGTCAACGTGTTCCGTAATTTCTGAACCCAATAAAGTCACTGAGCCTTGATCCGCTCGAATCAGACCTGAAATGAGCTTTAATATGGTCGTTTTACCTGCACCATTGGGTCCGAGCAGTCCATAGATGTCTCCCGAGTCTATTTCGAGACTTATATCACGAATCCCCCTTTGATTTCCGTACAGCTTAGTTAATTGATGAATGGACAATATATTGCTCACCCCTCAGCACCCCCAGTTAATAAGATTGCAGCAGATAAAGCTGCGATGGAAGCAATTATCCGCTGCAAAACATTTATTTAGTCGTTTTGTTTTTCCTGATGCCCGGGTTTGATTTGCTGAATTTGTTTCCCTGTTAGATCTACTGTATCCGGAGTTGTGCTGTTGTAACCGGACAGATTCGCGTTCAGATGCAGGGTCATTTCGTGCGCAGTGCCGTTAGCGTCTTTCCCGGATACGGTAATATCCGCTTGCTGCTGCTCGATATAATTGGATGCGTTGATATCGGCTTTCACGGCGATCTTCTCGATCTTGATGTCTTGGCTTAATTGCGGTACTCCCGTCAATAATGCTTCTTCATCGAAAAGGCTGTCTTTCGGATCGTTTTTGCTTTCGTTCCCATGCTTATGTCCCTTCGTCGCGTTCTTAATCGCGATCGGCGCAATCGCATTGACCACCGCAGGAATTTGCGCGTTCGTCAGCTCGATCGAAATTTCCTTTGAACCGTCCGCTTGGCTGTCCACGGTAACATAGTCCTTCAGATTGCCGACAAGCGCATCAATCACCGTTTCCATCTGCTGCGGCATGTCTTGATTGTCTTGCTGCCGGTTCTTAAATGATTCCCTTTTATCCATACGATCCTGCTTCACATAGTAAATGTCACTGCTGCCCGGTTTTAAAATCGTACCGTCCTTTTGCTTGAAAAAGCTGACCGTCTGCTCGGAGCCGTTGCCGGTCACGGTCACCGTTCCGCTGCCCGTACGATCAGCGGAGCTAAGCTTAAAGCTTCCGGTGGCGTTCGTTAGCGCGTTCCCATTGTCTTGTAATGCGGCTTGCGCCTGAACCGTGACGTTTTGTACGGTTTTGGTATTTTTGAGTGCGGACTTGTAGGCGTCATATCCGGACGTGCCGGCCATGGCCGAGAATCCGGTGGTAACCATCACCACACTGCTGATTCCGACGACGCTTCCAAGCATTAACCATTTTTTCTTCATCGTTTTGCCTCCTAGGAATGAGTTAAAAGACTTGCAATATGTATGTTACACCTCAAAAATAAATCGCCTGTGAACCTACTATTAAAAATTTCTTAAATGATGAGCAAGAGAGGGTTAAGAGCCTTGGCAACCGGGGTGCAAAAATAAAAATAAGCTAAGTCCAAGCAGCCGCGGCTCCTAAGACTCAGCTTATTCTTATTCATTTTACTATGCGGTTCGATGCAAATCATATGATTAGCTTCGTTGATGCTCATTTATTTATTTCCGTACGGATTGGCCGGCACCCGGCCGTTTAACCACTCGATTTCATATTCCAACGGATCCATCGGCTTCGAGTGCACAATAACGAAGCTGCTCTTTAGTTCATGGATTCCCAAGATCGATAATGTGGTCAAAGCAACTGTAAGAACGAGTTTGTTTCTCATGTTCACAACCTCCACTGCTTTGAGATATGTTCATTGTAATGAGCAAATGTAATTGAAGTATTATCCGTATGTAAAAAAAATATGAATTAAAATCGCAGAGTTACTCATTGAACGGTTAACGAGGAAAAAGAAGAATGTATCGTGAGCCGGAGCTGTTTCCACAGCATTTTTGTTATGCCCGGTCATTCAATTTTGTTATGGTAAACAATCAGGAATATGAATTTTAACCATTTACTCGTTCGTGATACGCTAGATTCAAGCCGGATGCAACCACGTTAAAAAAATCGATGAGGCTTATGCAGCAGGAAGATCTTTAGCTATCGCTGCGGTGGAGGAGGGGTTACCGATGAACAAATTGGACCAGATATGCCATGGTTCTTAAGATTGTACTGGTCATCATGCTGGGATTTCAGCTGATGATGAATATGTCCAGACCCGTGATCACTTTATTCGCTTCCAATCTTGGGGCAAGCACGCTGGAGATAGGCATTCTTACCGCCTCCTATGCTTTCTTACCCCTGCTGCTTGCCATTCACGCAGGAAAATTCGCCGACCGTTTCGGGGATCGTCTGCCGGTGCTGGCAGGGGGTGTCGGATTTGCGCTGGGGATGGCGCTGCCTTTTGCTTTTCCGTCCATGTGGGCGCTTTATGTGTCTCAGGTTCTGGTAGGTATAGCGCATGTTTTTATTGCGCTTTGCTTGCAAAATGTGCTGGGTAACGCCGCGGCGACCAAAGAGCAACGGGATCATTACTTTGGTATGTTCAGCATGGTGGTGGCCGTAGCGCTTTTTGTCGGGCCATTGATCGGAGGATACACAGCGGAGCATTATTCTTACCGGACGGTTTTTCTAGTAGCCCTGCTGATCAGCATTGTTCCCATCCTGGTCTCATTTTTTATTCCTGTGATCAGGGGGAAGAAGCAAGAAACGGCCGCAGCCCCGGAATCGACGACGTCATTCAGTCTATTGAAGATTCCCGTCCTGCGAAATGCGTTGGCGACGAGCGCTTTGGTATTGTATTCGAGAGATATCTTTGTCGCTTATTTTCCGCTGTACGGCGAACGGTTGGGTATGTCGGATTCAAGCATAGGCTGGATTATCGCGATTCAAGGTCTGTCTATGGTGCCCGTCCGATTCTTTTTATCCAGACTGACCACGACGTTTGGCCGTGAGCGAGTGCTTCTCCTCTCCATACAAATCGCCGGCGTTGCCTTTGTTCTTATTCCTTATGCGGAGCATCTGTCTTTGTTCCTCCTGCTAAGTATATTGATGGGGATCGGTCTGGGATGCGGGCAGCCGCTGTCCATGTCGACGACATATAACGCGTCTCCCAAAAATAAAACGGGCGAAGTGCTGGGATTGCGGCTTGCCACCAACCGCTTGTCACAGCTCATTGCTCCCCTTTTCTTCGGACTGGTAGGCAGCTGGATCGGGATCGTTTCCGTATTTTACGTGAGCGGGGCGTTTCTTATAGGAGGCGCTCTTCTCACGAAAACAAAGGCCGGCCAGCAGGATCAGGAAGGAGTAGGAATGTAACCCGGCGCCTAAAATGAAGCAACTTCAAGTCACAAGCGATCCGGTTAAGTGACGAGGCTTAGCAGAGGAAAGGGTGTTTTTCATGGCGACTTATAAACTCGGAGTATTATACGGAGACGGTATCGGTCCGGAGATTGTGAAATCTACAGTGGACATCTTTACGGCGGCAGCCGATCGGCTGAACGGCGCGAATTTTGATTTTGTGCAGCTGCCCATGGGCTGGGAGGGCATTGAAAAACACAATGATGCGGTACCGGACAGTACAAAAAAGGCTTTGGAGGGTTGTCACGGGTGGATCATGGGGCCTCATGATTCGGCGGCGTATCCGCCCGAGCATAGAGCGAAGCGAAATCCAAGCGGAGAGCTTCGCCGCCATTTCGACTTGTATGCCAACATCCGTCCCAGCAAGTCGATTCCCGGTACGAAAAGCCTGGTGGGCGATGCCGATGTGGTGATCCTCCGGGAGAACACGGAAGGCTTTTATCCGGACCGCAATATGTATGCGGGCTCGGGGGAGTTTATGGTCAGCCCGGATGTGGCCATCGTCGCAGGATTATTTACAAGGAAGGCGGCGGAGAGAATCGCGCATGAAGCGTTCCGATGGGCTATGAGACGTCGCAAGAAGGTAACCATCGTCCACAAAGCCAACGTGATCAAGCTGGGGTACGGTTTGTTTCTGGAGACATGCCGCGAGGTAGGCAAGCAATACCCTGAAGTACATGTGGACGACTGCCATATTGATGCGGTGACGGCTCATCTGGTTCGCAGAGCCAAGGATTTTGATGTGATCGTCACAACCAACATGTTCGGCGATATTCTCTCGGATCTGGCCGGCGAGCTGACAGGCAGCCTGGGTCTTGCCCCTTCGATCAATACGAACGGCCATCAAGCGATGGCCCAAGCGGCTCACGGTTCGGCGCCGGACATTGCCGGCAAAAACATGGCGAACCCGACGGGGATACTGCTGTCAACGGTGATGCTCTTGGATTGGCTGAACAGCCGCCATAACGATCCGCAGCTGGAGGACATGGCGCGTCTTGCGGAGCAAGCCGTCCTCAGTACGATTTCCGAAGGGATCCGTACCCGTGATTTGGGCGGCAGCGCTACAACCACGGCATTTACTCAAGCGATTATGGAGAGGATACGAAGGTCTTAAGTATAAGCAAAGAAGTGCGCCTAGCCTGATGCTTCTTTCTTCAGGTTCAACAGCTGAGGAACGCTAACCAGCTTGCAGCCGCCGCTGCGCAGCGTTTGGATGACAACGGGAAGGGCGTCTAACGTTCCCTGCAGGCTTTCGCCGACACCTCCGGCACTGTGCTGAAGTATAATCGATCCCGGAGTCGTATGGGCCAGAATGTTAGCGGCGACCTGTTTGCCGTTCAACTGCATCCAATCCAGGCTGTCCACATTCCATAAAATGATTTTTTTCTTCGCTTTCATCGCCTCTTCTACGACGGTATTGCTAAGCGCTCCGTAAGGCGGCCGAAAGAGGGCGGGTGCTGCTCCTGCCAGCCTTTGGATCGCCTCATCGGTTCGTTGGATTTGGGAGCGGATCTCTTCAGCTCCCAGCCTGGCCATATTGGGGTGGTCCCAGCTATGATTGCCGATCGTATGTCCTTCCCGTGCGATACGGCGCAGCACATCGGGGTTTCTCTCGCAACGGCGGCCAACGACGAAAAACGAAGCCTTCACTTGGAAACGGGCCAGCACATCGAGAATCTTCGGGGTCCATTGTTCGTCGGGACCGTCGTCGAACGTTAAGGCCGCTTCTTTGCGCAGAGGACCGTGAAGTATGACCTCGGTCGGATATTTGGCTGACCAATCGATATGCTTCAGGTAAGGGACGTATTCCTCCGGTCTTTCAGGACCTCCGCTATGAGGTTCCATCGTGGCCGGCTTTCGTAATCTGCCGTTGGCAGCCCATACACCGGGGGAACCATACCACAGATGATGGGATGAAGGGGCGTTGGGCCTTACGCAGCAGGAAGGACCATATCCGATAGGACCTCTCCGACCGGTCCAAGGGTTTATTGAGAAAAAAGGCTGCATCGATCAAACTCTCCTAAATAGTATAGGCGGAAAGCCCGATTCAAGCGCGTTTCCCGCATTCAAAATTTCGGCGGATGCGCCCGTATTTACAGCCTATGCGCAACCGCATAAACGTGTTCCTTATCATAAGTCCATCAGAAATTCTGATGGGCTTTTTTGGAGTAGGAAAACAACACTTTCGTAAGCGCATACATTAAAGTTATAAGACTATAGTCCTTCATTTTGTCGAAACTTAATAAAAAAATCCCAAAAAAACCTAAAGGTTAGGGATTTCTATGTCGATATAATAGATACATTATGCAATAAAAACGCAACCATCCTAAGATTTGGAGGGAAAGGCGCTAACATCAAGCGGTTTCTTAATTTAGCATTGGAGGAGAAGGCATGAAATGGTTTAAAAATTTGTTTAATGTGCTTCATTGGTTTAACAATTTGAAAATTGCGTGGAAGTTTCTTCTAAGCTTCTCAGTCGTGCTGCTTATTTTGGTAGCTATTGGGATATTCGGCATTACGAATGCCAATAAGATCAATAGTAATTTGGAAGATATTTATGCAAACCGTTTGGTGGCCATTACTGAGTTGGGTACGGTATCCTCAAATTTGCATAGAATCAACAGCAGTGTCGGAAGTTACATGTTAAACGAGGATGCGGAAAGCAGAAAGACGGAACAGGCCAAAATTGAAGAAAGTGCCAAACAGATCGATGAGGCGCTGCAGCGGCTCTCCACTGTCCAACTCACGGCTGCGGAACAAAAGGAATTGAACCTGTTCGTAAGTTTATGGCAGCAGTATCTGCCTGAAGTGGAAAAGGTATATGGTTATATTAGCAATAACCAGATGGCATTTGCGGTCACCCATTATCAGAGACAAGTATTGAACCGGATGAGTGGCGTAGACAGAAGCTTCCAAAATTTCATTGAAATGAACAAGGCTAACGCGAATAAGGCATATACGGATTCCAACCACGTGTATCAGGGCGTTATTCAGTTCTCAACGATATTTATCGTAGTTTCTTTTATCGTATCGGCATTGATGGGTTATTTGATGACGACCTCGATCCGTAGGCCGTTGAACCAGCTTTTAGGACTTTCCGAGCGCATAGGACGGGGGGATTTATCCCAGACGATCAGCATCAAGCGCAAGGATGAGTTCGGAGATTTGGCGGAATCATTTGAGAAAATGAGATTGAATCTGATCGACATCGTGGAGAACGTAAAGCACTCCTCCGCCATATTGTCGGGCTTGTTTAATGAAATTCGGGAGCATGCCGATAATACCGGCAAGGCCTCCAACTTATTCTATGAAGGCTTGCAGGATAGCGCTGAGAAATCGAGAGTTCAATCCGAACAAGTAACCAACGATGCCATTATTATCAAGGAAATGGCCCATGGTCTCCAGCAGGTAGCCGGCAGTATCGATCAAATCGGAATTCATTCCATTGAAATGGAGCAGTCGTCTACCAGCGGTGTCGTTGTCGTTCAAAAAGCGGTGGATAAGATAAGCCATGTACAAAAAGAAGTCCATCATTCGTTTGAAACCATGAGTCATTTAATGGAGCTTTCCAGAGAGATTGAACAAGTCATGCACACGATCAGAAGCATTGCCGAGGAAACCAACCTGTTATCCTTGAATGCCTCGATTGAAGCGGCACGAGCCGGTGATGCGGGACGGGGATTTGCGGTGGTCGCCCATGAAGTCAGAAAGCTGGCGGACAACAGCAGTCAGGCGGCAAATCATGTGCAAACGATGATTTCCAAGATTCAGCAAAGCAGCGAGAATGCCATGAAGTCTATCGAGCTTTCACTTCGAGAAATCGACGAAGGTCAAGCCAGTGTGGGAGAAGCCGGTAGGGCTTTCTCCGAAATTCAAAGCTGGATTCTTAACATCAACAATAACATTCAGGATGTATCGGCATCCGTTGAAGAATTGGCGGCGGGAAGCCAGCAAATCAATGTATCCATTCAAGGGATCGAGCAATTCTCTACTCAAACGGCTCAATCGAGTCAGGAATTTGCCGCCATTTCAGCCGAACAAATCCATTCTATGGATCAGGTGATCGGATCCATTCGACAGCTGTATGAGACGACGCAGGAAATGAATAAGGCGATTAACCGGTTTGTTTTAAAATAGCAATGAGCAAGGGAACGTCGGGATCTTAAGATTCCGGCGTTTTTGCTATGTAAAATAATTGTTGAAATTGTTCGAATTCAGTGGTAAAATGGTTTTCAGGTAAGGTGGTATTACCACTTAGCCACTCTACAACCCGATCAATTTAAAGGCGTGATTAATTTGAATTATGCTCCAATCAAAAAACAAAAAGTACATGAGATTATCATTGGCAGAATTAAAGAGTCCATTGAATCGGGAGAGTTGAAGCCTGGAGACAAGCTTCCGGCAGAAAGAGATTTAGCAGCGATGTTTTCCGTTTCCAGAGGGCCTATTCGTGAGGCCATCAGCGTGCTTGCTTCGAAAGGAATCATTACAGTAAAGCCTGGAAGCGGTATCTTTTTGAATCATAACGATAAAGACGAACTGTTCTCGTTATTCGATTCCATTCTAAACGACGGGGAACAGGATATATTTGAATTGCTGGAATTGCGTATCGGCGTCGAAAGCTACGCAGCTTTCTTTGCCGCCCAGCGCAGAACCGAGCAGGAGCTGAAACGAATCAAAAGCGCACTCGACCAAATGGAAAGCTCCATCAAGCGGGGGGAGCTTGCCGTTGAAGAGGATTTTGCTTTTCATAGGGCGATCATTGAAGCCAGTCATAACTCGATGATGATCAATACGTTCAAGTTAATCTCGGATATTTTTATTCAAGGGGTATACCAGGCTCGGATTGACGCCCTTAAAATTCCGGGCAAAACAGAAGAGGTGTTTGTTGAGCACAGACTGGTCTACGAAGCGATCCTGGCTTCAGATGCCGAAATGGCGCGAAAAGCCATGGCTGATCATATCGGCAACATTTCGCATCAATTGAATGCGATGGAAGAAATTTGATCCCACGGGTGCTCTCTCAAGCCAAGTGGGAGAGCAAACCGTTTTACATATAAGAGATGGTCGTGCTTGGATTGATACATTTCCATCTGGTGATCGCATTATGTTGATAGAAAGGGGCAGCAGCAATTTGGACAGCTACAAATATTTTATGCCTACACATATGGAGTGTGGGAAGGGGCTCGCGAGAAAAACGGGAGAGTTTTTGAAACCGTATACAAAGGATAAAGTGCTGATTGTCACAGATCCGGGAGTCAGAAAAGCCAACATTCTGGAACCGATCGAAGCTTCATTGAAGGAACACAGCATCCCATATGACGTCTTTGATGAAGTGGAGCCCAATCCTACGAGCGAGGTGGTCGAGAAAGCCGCCGGCTTTTTACAAAAGGATAGCTATGATCTCGTATTAGCCGTTGGCGGAGGAAGCAGTATCGATACGGCGAAGGCTATCGCTGTGATGGCCAATAACAGCGGGAGCATTCTCGATTATGAGGGAGTGAACAAAATTCCTAATCCAGCGCTGCCGTTGGTTGCCATTCCTACTACAGCCGGAACGGGGAGTGAAGCCACATCCTCCACGGTAGTTACAAATACACAAACCTTATTTAAAACGGCGATTCTAAGCCCGTATTTATATCCGAAGCTGGCGATTTTGGATCCTGAGCTTACCTTGCGTTTACCGCCTTCTATTACAGCTGCCACAGGAATGGATGCGCTTACTCACGCTATCGAATCATATACTTCCAAGCTGGCCAATCCCGTAAGTCAGGCTTTGGCGATACAAGCTGTAAAAATGATCGGCGAAAACCTGCATAAAGCCTACTTTGTGGGGACGGATTTGCAAAGCAGGGAAAATATGCTTGCGGCCTCTTTCATTGCCGGAATCGCTTTTGCTCACTCGCGGTTGGGCAATGTGCACGCGATTTCACATACATTTGGAGGCGTTTTCAATATTCCTCATGGAATCGCGAATGCGACTTTACTGCCGTATGTGCTTGCATTTAATCTGCCTGCGAGTCCTGAGAAATTCAAGGATATTGCCGCTGCCCTAGGGGAGGATGTGAGCGGTTTATCGACGATGGAAGCAGGACGGAAGGCTATTGAAGCTGTCGTAAAGATGAATAAGGCGTTTCATATTCCTAACAACATCAAAGATTTGGGAGTATCGCTCGATTATCTGCCGCAAATGATCAAGGACTCTATGAGAAGCGGCAATGTATTAGCGAATCCGAGACTGACCAGCGATAACGATATTAAACAAATTATTGAAAACGCTTATCAAGGCGTTATATAAATAAGGGGGTCATTATTGTGAAAAAATCGGTCTTATCCATGGTATTCGTATTAGCAGCAGGAGCGGTATTATCCGCATGCTCTTCCTCTAGTCCTTCTGCCGGAACGGCAGGGAATTCGGGCGGTGCGGCTGCACCGGGCAAAACGTATGAAATTAAAGTCGCCCACTCCGCTCCGGCTACGAATGACCGGCTTGAAACCTCTTTGCAGGAATTCAAAAAAGAAGTGGAATCCAAAAGCAATGGCGCAATCAAAATTAATACCTTTCCGGCAAGTCAGCTTGGCGGAGAAAGAGAACAAATCGAGGGCGTCCAATTGGGCTCGCTTCATATGGCTGCTGTAAGTACGGGACCGCTTCCGGGTGTATTCAAAGACTCCATGGTGTTTGATCTGCCGTTTCTATTTAACAATGAAGAGCAGGCCCATAAAGTATTGGATGGCCCGGTAGGTCAAGAGCTTTTGCAAAGCATGGTGACTCAGACAGGCATTCGCGGACTGGCTTGGGGTGAGAATGGCTTCAGACACTTTACCAATAATATAAGACCCGTACAAAAGCCGGAAGATTTGAAAGGCCTGAAAATCAGAACTCAGGAAAACCCTCTTCATATGGATATGGTAAAAGCGTTGGCCGCCAGCCCAACACCGATGGCGTTTGGAGAAGTGTATTCGGCACTTCAGCAGGGAGTGATTGATGGCCAGGAGAACCCGATCTCCTTGATTGAGAGCATGCGTTTTTATGAAGTGAATAAATATGCGACTTTAGACGGTCACGTGTACAGCCCTTATGTGCTTTTGATCAATGATGCTTTCTATCAAACGCTTCCGCAGGAGCTCCAGCAGGTGATGGCGGACGCAGCCAAGAATTGGAGTAAAGTGCAGCGTGACTTGAATAAAAAACAAGTGGACGCAGGTCTGGAGAACCTGAAGCAAAAAGGGATGAATATTCTTGAATTGACGGATGCGGAGAAGGATGCCTTCCGGAATGCGACCAAATCCGTTTATGACAAATACCGTAATGAGCTGAGCAGCGGGCTGATGGATAAAGTTGTGAAGGCCGCAGAAGAAGCAAAATAAAAGAATTCATTCAGTCCGGGGGCTCTCCCTGGACTGCTTTAACGGATTGGGGGCGGGATTTTGCGGAAATTGGTTAAAGGGATAGATAAGATTCTGACCAAAATTGAAGAGAATCTTCTTTTTGTTCTAATGCTCGCAATGCTTATCGTAGTATTTATAGGGATCATGAACCGTTTTATTCTTAAAGAATCATTGCCATGGGCGGAAGAGCTTTCCCGGTATTTATTAATTTGGTCTGCCTTGGTTGGAGCGAGTCTGGGCGTGAAGCATTCCGTTCATATCAGCATTGATGCGATAACGAATTTTATGCCTCCGCGACTGCAGCGGGGTATCGTTATTGTGAGTTATATCCTTTCTTTTAGCTTTTGTGTAACCGTGCTGGTCATCGGGATCCCGTTTGTGCTGAGATTAATGGAAACCAATCAGCTTTCTCCGGCCATGAGAATCCCGATTTATTTTGCGTATGCCTCTGTGCCGGTAGGTATCTTCTTTATGGCGATCCGTTATTTTTGCTTGACGGTGTATGAATTTACAACAAGCCGTCAGGCGGCTGAAAAGGTCGAAACCGACAAGGAGGTCTTGGCAGGGTGAGCGCTACTTTATTTCTATCGATGCTGACACTGTTGGCCTTAAATGTTCCGCTGGCGATCGGGATCGCATTCGCATCGATTATCGCTATTGTTTTTGCTTCAGATGTTCCTTCATTTGTAGCTGTTCAAAGAATATTTACGGGGCTGGATTCCTTTACGATCATGGCGATTCCGTTCTTTGTTTTAGCTGGTAAAATAATGGAAAAAGGCGGGATATCCCAGCGTTTGATCGGGCTTGCCGCAAGTATTGTAGGTTCCACAACAGGCGGTCTGGCGATTATCGCAATTCTTGCCAGCATGTTCTTTGCCGCCATCTCCGGGTCGGCGCCGGCCACGGTTGTGGCGATCGGAAGCATCATGGTTCCGGCCATGGTGAAAGCAGGATATGAAAAAGGCTTCTCCATTGCGCTGATGGCCACGGCTGGAACGATAGGCGTGATTATTCCGCCGAGTATTCCTTTCATTACTTATGGAATTACGGCAAATGTCAGTATCGGCGATCTGTTTATCGCAGGTGTCATACCAGGCATATTGATCGGGATCTCATTAATGATTTACAGCTACTTGTATTCTAAAAAGCATGGTTATCGCGGAGGAGAAAAAACCAGTTTTTCAAGATTCTTCAAGCAACTAAAGGTCTCGATCTTGGGCGTGCTCATGCCGGTGATTATTCTAGGCGGGATTTACGGCGGGATCTTTACTCCGACGGAATCGGGGGCGATTGCCTGCGTCTATGGTTTGATTGTATCCTATTTCTTTTATAAGGAATTGAAGCTATCGGATTTAAAAACGCTTTTTGTAGAATCCGGTTACATATCGGCCATGATTTTGCTCATTATGGCGGCTGCGAATATTATGAGCTGGATTTTGACGGCTGAGCAAGTTCCTAACAAAGTAGCCGCGATGGTGGGACCTTATGCTACAGACGGAATTATGCTTCTGATTATCATTAACATTATTTTGCTAATTCTCGGAACCTTCCTGGAATTGAATGCGGCTATTATTATTGTCGTTCCTATCCTGCTGCCATTGCTGGCTCAGTTCGATATTAATCTTGTCCATTTTGGGGTTATCATGATTGTAAACATGGCGATTGGTTTGTTAACCCCGCCGCTGGGGGTCAATTTGTTTGTGGCCAAAACGTTGGGAGACATCAGCTTCAATATGATCGTCAGAAGGGTTATCCCCTTATTAATTGTTGTAATCATCGATTTAGTTTTAATTACTTTTATTCCGAAAATATCGATGTTTCTTTTGGAATAAATGTTATAATTAGACTATTCACTTATTTAGGATCTTATGGGAGGTAGATATCGTGCTGTATATCAATGGAGAATTTTGTAACGCCAAGTCCAATCAAACCTTTGACGTGATCAATCCGGCTACAGGCGAGGTTGTTGAAAGCGTAGCCAAAGGTGGCGCGGAGGACGCTCAAGCCGCCATTGACGCCGCGCAGGCTGCCCTGCAGCCGTGGTCCCGCTTGACGGCGAAGGAACGCTACACCTATTTGACCCGGACGGCGGGGATCCTCCGCAGCCGTACCGAAGCGATTGCCGAGCTGATCACCCGCGAGATGGGCAAGCCGCTGGCCGAAGCCAGAGGCGAGATCGCGCTTGCGATCGACTATCTGGACTGGTACGCGGAGGAAGGCAAACGGATCTATGGTGATACCTTGCCGGCATCGGCTCCGAACAAGCGGATCATCGTCCTGCGTCAGCCCGTAGGTGTGGTCGGGGCGATCACCCCGTGGAACTTCCCGATTGCGATGATTACCCGCAAGCTGGCCCCGGCGCTGGCGGCAGGCTGCACGATCATCCTCAAGGCGGCATCGGCTACGCCGCTGGCGGCCATCGAGGTATTCAAAGCGCTGCATGAGGCCGGTGTGCCCAAGGGCGTAGCGAACCTGGTCAACGGCTCTGCCTCCGAAGTGGTCGGCACCCTGATGAAAAGTTCCGTGGTGCGCAAAATTACCTTCACCGGCTCTACCGAAGTCGGTAAAGAGCTGGTTCGCCAATCGGCCGACACGATGAAGAAAGTCTCGATGGAGCTTGGCGGACACGCTCCGCTACTCGTATTCGAGGATGCCGATTTGGAGAAGGCGGCTGAAGGTGCGATTGCCAGCAAGTTCCGCAACGCCGGGCAAACATGCGTATGCACCAACCGCATTTACGTGCACAAATCCGCTGCCGAGAAGTTTGCCTCCATCATGGCGGAAAAAGTCAAGAAGCTGGTCATCGGCAACGGCTTAAATGACGGCGTCAACATCGGCCCGTTAATTGATAAGGCGGCGATGGAAAAGGCGCAGGAGCATATCGACGATGCGGTAGCCAAGGGCGCAACGGTCATGACCGGCGGCAGCAAGCTGACCGAGGGCGAACTGGCCAACGGCTGCTTCTTTGCGCCGACAGTGCTGCTGAATGCGACGCATGACATGAAGATTTCCTATGAAGAAACCTTCGGCCCGGTCGCGCCGATCTTCACGTTTGAGACCGAGGAAGAAGCAATCCGCTATGCCAACGATACCGAATACGGACTGGCTTCCTATATTTATACCAAAGACGGCTCCCGTATGTTCCGGGTGGCCGAAGCGCTGGAATACGGCATCGTCGGCATCAACGACTCCCTGCCTACCGTAGCGCAGGCGCCGTTTGGCGGGATTAAGGAGTCCGGCGTCGGACGCGAGGGCGGCAAATACGGCATTGAAGATTATTTAGAGTATAAATTCCTGTCCCTCCAGTTGGACCTGTAAAAGGATGATTGCTGTGGCTTACCGAAAAATAGATTCAGACATCGTGCGCCGGGTGCGTACCATCATTCCTGATAGCAAACGCGTGATGACGGAGAAGCCGGATTTGGCCGGCTATTCCTTTGACGGCTCGTTTGGCACCTATATGCCGGAGCTGGTCGTGCAGCCCAAAAGCACCGCCGAGGTGGCGGCCATCGTCAAACTGGCCTACGAGGAAACCATTCCGGTGTATCCGCGCGGCCAGTCGACTTCGCTTTCGGGCGGACCGCTGCCGGTCGAAGGCGGCATTGTCCTGGACCTATCGCGGTGGGATGACAAGCTGGAGGTTTACCCCGAGGATCTTATCGCGGTGGTGTCCCCCGGCGTATTGACCTCCAACATTCATGCAGCGGCGGAAAAGGTTGGGCTGATGTATCCGCCGGATCCGAGCAGCTCCGCGGTTTCGACCATCGGCGGTAATCTGGCCGAGAACTCCGGGGGCCCGCGCGGCTTGAAGTATGGAGTGACCAAAGACTATGTGCTGGGGCTGGAGTTCGTCACGCCGCAGGGCGAGATTATCCGTACCGGCGGCCGTACGGTGAAGAATGTGACAGGCTACGATCTGACCAAGCTGATCGTCGGATCGGAAGGCACGCTCGGCGTCATTACAGAGGCGACGCTGCAGCTGATTCCCAAGCCGCCGAAAACGGCGACGCTTTTGGCGGTCTTTGACGACATCGTGACCTCCGGCGAAGCGATCTCGAAGGTACTGACCTCCGGTATCCTGCCCTCCAAAATGGAGATCATGGACCAGGCCTGCATTCATGCGGTGGAAAACTACGAGCCGAGCGGACTGCCGGTCGATGCCGAGGCGATCATCCTCATCGAGGTGGACGGCCATGCCCGCACGGTGGAGGAAGAGATCCGAGAAGCCGGACGGATTTGCGAGGCCATCGGGGCCCGAGAGGTACAAATCGCCAGCACGGCAGCGGAGGAGGCCAACTTGTGGAAGGCGCGCAAAATGGTGTCTCCGGCGATCACCCGGGTCAAGCCGACCAAAATTTCCGAGGATGCTACCGTGCCGCGCAGCCAGATTCCGGCGATGTTCGCCCGGTTAAAGAAAATACGTGAAAAATACAACGTCAATCTCGTTGTGTTCGGCCATGCCGGAGACGGCAATCTCCATCCGAACATTGTCGCCGACAAGCGGGACAAAGAAGAGATGAAGCGCGTCGAGCAGGCCGTGACAGAGATTTTTGAAACGGCGATTGAGCTGGGCGGTACGCTGTCGGGCGAGCACGGCATTGGAAACATGAAAGCTCCGTTCATGGAGATGGAGCTGGGCAAGGCCGGGCTTGAGATGATGAAGCTGATCAAGGATAGTTGGGATCCGAAAAACATTATGAATCCGGGCAAGATTTTTCCTGCCCCCGGACAGCGGCTCAACTTAACGGAGGGGTAGCGTCCGATGAATCATATCAAAGCATTGCCATATAACGAAACGATCCAATGCGTCCAATGCGGCTACTGCTTGCCGGCATGTCCCACCTACACGACCATGGAACGGGAAACCCATTCACCGCGCGGCCGGATCAATCTGGTGAGGATGGCGGCGGAAGGGCATCTGTCGGTAGGTGAGCTGGAGGGGCCGCTTGATCTTTGTCTGGGCTGCCGCGCCTGCGAAACGGCCTGCCCGTCAGGGGTGGAATACGGAAAAATTTTGGAAGGGGCGCGGGAGGTGCTCGCGGAGCATAAGGCGAAGCAGACTTCCAAACCGGTGCGTAAGCTGCAGAACGCCCTGTTCCAGGATGTCTTCCCGGACTCGAAGAAGCTTAAGGTCGCGGCCGATATGATCTGGCTGTACCAAAAGAGCGGACTGCAGAAGGTGGCGCACAAAGGCAAGCTGACGAGGGTTCTGCCCCCAAACCTGTGGGCCTTCGAGGAAGTGCTGCCGCAGGTGACGTCCCCCGCCGCGCGGCGTAATCGTCCGCGTCTTTTTGAGCCGCCGAAGGGAACTAAGCCGAAGTGGAAGGTGGCCTTTTTTACCGGCTGCATCATGGATGCGATGTTCGAGAAGATTAACCGGCTATCGATGGAGCTCTTGGCGCTGGCCGGCTGCGAGGTGCAGGTGATCGCGGAGCAGACCTGCTGCGGGGCGCTGCATGCGCATGCCGGACGCCGGGAAGATACGGTCATGCTGGCCAAGCGGAACATTGAGGCTTTTGAGCGGCTGGATGTCGATTTCATCATCAACAATGCGGGCGGCTGCGGCGCGATGCTGGTGGAGTACGATCACTTGTTCCATGACGATCCGCAGTGGGAAGCGCGCGCCAAGGCCTTCGTGGCCAAAACCCGTGATATTAGCCAGGTGCTGGCGCGATGCGAGCTGCCACTCGCCAAACCGGTTGACGAGATCGTCACCTACCAGCGCTCCTGTCATATGACCAATGTGCAGAAGGTAGTCAAGGAGCCTTTGGAGCTGATCAAGCGGATTCCGGGGATTGCGTATAAGGAAATGGCTAACCCGAATATGTGCTGCGGGTCGGCCGGAATTTACAATGTGGTTAATTACGAGGAATCGATGGAAATCCTCGACGTCAAGATGGAGTCGGTGAAGCCGACCCAGGCGACGACAATCGTCACCACCAACCCGGGCTGTCTTCTGCAAATGAAGCTGGGCGTACAGAGGGAAGGCATGTCGTCCAAGGTTCGGACGGTTCACCTCGTTGAGCTGTTGGCGGAGTCCTGCGGTATTTCATAAACGATTACAAGGGCTGTCCCATAAGTCATTCTGACTGAGGGGCGGCCCTTGGTTTTGGAATATGGAAGTAACCAGAGACGAGCCCGCTGTGAGGCAGCTTTGCTGCGTAAATTTGTGGCATGTACATTTATTGCTTCCCAAGCACCTGAAGCTTACCGTTATCCGGAATGGTGTAGTTAGGGCTTTGAAAGCCTCTTCTCACCAATTCCTTTCTCATACTCATACTCATCATTAAGCCGGTATGGCTTACAATCAGCACGTTTTCCTGGCCGGGAAGCACAACCTCATCCAAAAACGTTCGGGCTCGTGTCTCCGCCAGCTTTAATTCCAAACGGGTCTGACGATTCGTAAGCCATGACAAACGGATAAGCATGGCCCACCATAAGAAAGGTACAAGAAAGGCGCAGCGGAGGCCGCTATCATTTTACTTTAGCTCATAGAATTGATATCCTTTTTTTAAGGAGGAAGTTACATAAAAGGAGAAATGACAGGGCAACTTACCTTTAGCCCTGCGTTTTGGAAAATAAAGGGGTTCATGTTCATTTTGCATGGGAAGGAAATTTCGACCTATGAGTGACTTCAGTCGGCACCAAGGCTACAGACGAATGTTTAAAGAAAATCATTTGACGCTGGGATTGTTCTTTCCTTTGGAAGCGTATGAAGGAAGTATTCCCGAAATGAATCTGGAGGAACAGGTCAAGCTGGCAAAGAAAGCGGAGCAATTGAATTTTGCTTCGCTGTTTGTAAGGGATGTTCCATTGTATGATCCCAACTTTGGAGACGTAGGACAAATGTATGACCCCTGGGTCTATCTTGGCTACATAGCTGCCCATACCAAGAAGATTGCTCTGGGTACGGGAAGTATTATTGTAACGCTAAGGCATCCTTTGCATGTCGCAAAAGCGGCTGCTTCCACCGACATCATTTCCTGCGGCCGACTGATTCTTGGTGTGGCTACTGGCGACCGGCCTATTGAGTTTCCCAGTTTTTCGGCTGATTTTGATCAAAGAGGGGAAGGGTTTCGGGAAGCGTTGTCCGTCATCAAAAACGTATGGCAGCATCATTTTCCTGTCATTCAAACCTCCAGGGTACAGATGGTAAGCGGAGATCTTTTGCCCAAGCCGGATGGGGGCGACATTCCGATTCTCGTTACCGGTCATAGCGGCCAGTCTATGGAATGGATTGCGGCCCATGCAGACGGATGGCTGTATTATCCCCGTAATCTGTTTTATCAAACAAGCCTGATTCGCGATTGGCGCTCGCACGTGAAGGGCTTCAAGCCGTTTAGCCAGTCTTTATATATCGATTTGGCCGAAGACCCGGATGAAGCGGCAAGTGCCATTCATTTGGGGTTTAGAATCGGACGCCGTGGGTTGATCCGATTCCTTGAAAATTTGAAATCTGCTGGTGTAAATCATGTCGTATTCAATTTGAAATATGGACAACGCCCCGCAGCCGAAGTGATTGAGGAGCTTGGACAGGAAGTGGTGCCTTGGTTTCCAGCCTTAGATCATTTTGAAAATTGAAGATGATAACAGTAGAAAAATGGATGGAGGGTTCATATGTTTGTAGTGAAACTGTATAACAAATCGGCGGAATGTCTGCATATCGGCCGTTTCGACGATCTTGCCTCATCGGAAGAAGCAGCCAAGAAGGGATTAAAATATAGTCAGATAGCGATCATCTATGAAGGAGAAATGCCGATTAAGCTGTATGATACAGGCGAATATCAAGATGGTTTTCCTTTAGGCGTCGGAAGCTACTAATCAAAGCTCGGCAGCAAAGCCAAAGTAAATTCGGAATGACCGTCCGATTTGCTTTGGTTTTTTTTGTTCCCCGAAAAAGAGGGAAATATACCTGAAACAGGGAAATATTAAAATATTCAATTTGATCCCGGACATCGTAATAAACGACACAGTAATTTATATTATGATAATATAACGATTGTAAATAAAACGCAATATAAACTGGAGAATTAATGAGTTTGCATTAACCGTTCTTATAAATGTATGATATATAACGTTATTTTAGTAATAAATAAGTCCAAAGCAAAGCTTTGAAAGCGATTTCTAATCCTCGTTATCTTCCTAAAAGTTATATGATATAAAATCTTACGATAAAAAAACATAATATTGGTGTAAAATCGAGTATTTGAAAGAATTTATGAGATTTATCCGAGAAATCGCGGGAAAAATAACCAAATTTAATCTTGATAATATTCAAACAATTTTGTAAATTATGTATTGTATACGTAAGTCAAAAAAACGTAATAAATAGGAGGGTTATAACCATGTCATCCGTATCCGTTAACAATGAAACCGCACTCACGCTAAAAAAAGAAAATGGAATTGCTGAAATTCATCTGCACGTAAACAAAACGAACTCCTACAGTTTGGACTTTTATAAAGAGCTGAATGCGGCGATCGACGATATCCGCTTTGATTCCTCCATTAAAGTAGCCATCCTTATGAGCGATGTGCCTAAGTTTTTCTCCGCAGGAGCGGACATTAACTTCCTCAAAGCGGCTGAACCTCGTTTTAAAACGCAATTCTGCTTGTTCTGCAATGAGACACTGGATAAAATGGCGCGTTCCCCGCAAATTTTCATTGCCTGTCTTGAGGGGCATACTGTTGGCGGCGGTCTGGAGATGGCGCTTGGCTGCGACCTTCGTTTCATGGGCGATCAAGCAGGTAAAATCGGACTTCCGGAAATTTCTCTCGGGGTGCTGGCCGGAACCGGCGGAACTCAGCGCTTGGCTCGTCTCATCGGTTTCTCCCGTGCGCTGGACATGAATATCACCGGCAAAACGATTTCACCGCAGGAAGCTCTCGAAATCGGGCTGGTCAATGACGTATTCCCGCAGGAGCAAACGCGTGAAAAAGTGTTTGAATACGCCAGAAAAATCGTCAACAGCGCATCCTATGCGGCTTCGAACATCAAGCTTTCCATTATGAACGGCAAAGAAATGCCGCTGAATGTGGCCATTCGTTATGAAGGCGAGCTGCAAAATCTGCTTTTCCGCTCCGAGGATGCTAAAGAAGGGTTAAGCGCTTTCCTGGAAAAACGGGATGCCAACTGGCAAGGTCTGTAATTGAATCGACGACGGTGATCCATTAGACAGAGCAACTTTGAGACGACGACGATATCGGCTGCGGCTCATAGCTGATATTGTCGTTATCCCTTTCAAAAAAACGTTTGGTAACCCTGAACAAGAAGGTGGATATAACAATGGAACTACGTGGAATCGATTCTTCCTATAATGCGGCTGCCCGTTTTATCGACGACAATGTAATTAATGGATTAGGCGGCAAGGTTGCTGTTTATTATAAGGATCAAAGCATAACCTACAGCCAGCTGCAAGAATCCGTTAATAGAGCGGGAAATGGGCTTAGAGGGCTTTCGGTTGAGATGGAGAATCGCGTTTTACTGATATGTCACGATACACCGGAATTTATTGCCGCGTTCTATGGTGCGGTGAAGATCGGAGCGGTCCCTATTCCGGTCAATACCATTATGGCGCCCGCCGATTATGAATATTTTTTAAACAACAGCAGAGCGAAGGTGGTTGTCGTTCATGAAGACCTTTGGGAGCATATCCGTCACTTGCGTGACCGGTTTATTTTTCTCAAGCATGTCATAGTCATTCATGACAGCGCTGCCAAACGTACGGATGTGATTGATTATCACGAGTGGATCCAGGCGGCTTCACCCCGGCTGGAGGCGGTTCAGACGGGTCCCAACGATTCGGCATTTTGGCTGTACAGCTCGGGCAGTACAGGAAAGCCCAAAGGCGTAATCCATTTGCAGCATGATATGGAATGGGCTTATGATAACTATGCCAAGAAAATTTTGCAAATCAAGGAAGACGACATTACGTTTTCAGCCTCCAAGCTCTTTTTTGCTTACGGCTTGGGTAATGGAATGTATTTCCCGTTAGGGGCGGGAGCGTCGACCGCTTTGTTGCGGGAGCGTCCAAAGCCGGAAACGGTGCTTGAGACGATTGAGAAATATAAGCCGACGATCTTTTTCGGCGTACCGACGCTTTACGGCGCGATCATTGATCTGGTGGAGCGTTCCGGCAAAATGTATGATTTATCTTCCCTTAGGCTTTGCGTATCGGCAGGAGAAGCTCTGCCGGCCCAATTCATCAGGAAGTGGAAGCTGCTGTTCGGCGTTGATATCCTGGACGGAATCGGCTCTACGGAAGCGCTTCATATCTTCATATCGAACCGGATTGGAGACATACGCGAAGGCAGCACAGGCAAGATTGTTCCCGGTTATGAGGCCAAAATTGTAAATGAAACGGGAGAAACGCTTCCTCCAAATGAAACCGGCGATCTTCTCATTAAAGGGGACAGCATCGCCAGCGCCTATTGGAATCTTCACGAGGAAAACAAAAGGAAATTCAACGGAGAATGGTTTGAAACCGGCGATAAATACTATATGGATGAAGAAGGCTACTTCTGGTACTGCGGGCGCTCCGATGACATGATCAAAGTCGGGGGAATCTGGGTCTCTCCTGTCGAGGTTGAAAACGCTTTAATACGGCATGAGGCTGTGCTTGAGGTCGCTGTGGTGGGGGCGAAGCTGGACAGCAACCTGGTACAACCCAAAGCCTATGTGGTCTTAAAAGAAGGCATAGCCCCGTCGGAAAGCTTAAAAAATGATCTGAAGGATTTTTTGAAAAAAGAGCTGGCTCCCTATAAATATCCTAGAATCGTGGAGTTTATCGATGAGCTGCCAAAAACGGCCTCAGGTAAAATTCAACGCTTTAAGCTGAGAATCAGTTAGGATGACTCCATACAACAACCCCGTAATCTTGAAATTTTCTGGAAACTGACATAATCTATTATCAGTGATTAACTATATAAAATTTAGAAGGAGAATTAACCAAGCATGAAACCCAGATCACTGATGTTTACATTGTACGGTGACTTTATTCAATATTACGGCGGGGAAATTTGGATTGGCAGTCTGATTCGAATGATGGCTGAATTCGGGATTTCCGAATCCTCCGTCCGCGGCGCAACGCTCCGCATGGTACAGCAGGATCTTTTTGAGGTGAGAAGAGTAGGGAATAAAAGCTATTACAGCTTAACGGATAAAGGAAAACGCAGAATTGAGGACGGCGTCAGAAGGGTATATTCGATCAAGAGTCACAAGTGGGACGGGTTCTGGCGAATATTAACGTATTCCATGCCGGAGGAAAAGCGCGACTTGAGAAACCAGGTCCGCAAGGAATTAAGCTGGACCGGCTTCGGGATGATTTCCAACAGTACCTGGGTAAGTCCCAATCCCTTGGAAAGACAAATTTTAGAAATGATTGAAACCTACGAATTAAAGGAATATGCGATGCTGTTCAGCTCCAGCTCCTTATTGTCGCACGATCAGCAGTATATCATCGACAAAGGCTGGAATTTGCAAAGCATTCAAGGGGATTACAATACCTTCATCGAGACCTACAGGCCGAAATATGAGGTGTTAAAGGAAAGCGTTTGGAATGAATCCTTGACCAGCTTGGAGGCATTTGTAGAACGAACCTACCTTGTTCATAATTACAGGAAATTCCTGTTTAATGATCCGGGCTTTCCTCAGGATCTTCTGCCGCACGATTGGAACGGGAATGAAGCGAGGGATTTATTCTGGAATATGCACCAGCTTCTCTCTACCCTTTCGGTCAAATATTTTGAAAGCTTGTTTGAACAGGCCCCTGACCGGGAAATTCAGGCTAAAAGGGAGAAGGCCATCAATCCATTCGCAGAAATATATATTTGACCTGATCTTGAAATTCAATGCGTAAGGAGGACCTTGCTTTGAAATCACATGCAACAAGGATTGAATTGATTGACGTTGCACAAGGTCGCCGTCCCGCGGATCTGTTTATCAAGGACGGTACGGTGATCAACGTGTACTCAGGCGAGTTCCTGCAGCAAAACGTAGCTATCTATAAAGACCGCATCGCTTATATCGGGAATAGCGATGCGGCCATAGGGGAACAGACCAAGGTTATTGATGCTGAAGGGAAGTATGTTTCCCCAGGCTTTATTGAACCGCATGCGCACCCTTGGGTTGTTTACAACCCGATCAGCCTCGCAATGAAATCGCTTTCAATGGGTACGACGACGCTGGTAAACGATAATCTGTTTTTTTACCTTTTCATGGGGGCAGGCGGGTTTAAAGCCATGCTGCAGGATTTGAGGGAATTGCCGGGAAACAACTTATGGCTTGCGCGCCTGGTATCGCAGGCGGAATACCTCGAAGAGCGGGAAGATTTTAACTCCAAGGACGTCCGTTCTTTACTGGAGCTTGAGGAAGTCGTAGGTACGGCGGAGGTCACCCGTTGGCCGCTTCTGTATAAAGGTGACCCGTTTGTGATCGATACGATCGAGTTTGCCAAACGTCTGGGGAAAATATCGGATGGGCATACGGCGGGCTGCTCCTATGAAAAGCTGAATTCGATTGTGGCTGCCGGAATCAGCGCCTGCCATGAAGCGATTACGGCGGAAGAGGCGCTGGACCGGCTGCGGTTAGGGATGTGGACGACACTTCGCAACAGCTCGCTGCGACCGGATTTTCCTGAGATTATGAAACTGATCACAGAGAGAAAAGTAAGCACGAATCGCATTATGCTGACAACCGATGGTCCGCACCCTGCCTTTATCGAAGAACAAGGCTCCGTGGACGGGCTGCTGAGATCAGCGGTGGAGCTTGGGGTAACTCCAATGCAGGCGCTTCAAATGGCGACGATCAATCCGGCCACCTTCCTTGGCTTGGAGCAGGACATCGGCGGAATCGCTCCTGCCCGCCGAGCCGATGTGCTTATCCTGCCGAATCTGGTTGATTTTCGTCCGGAGCTGGTCATTTCCGCCGGTAAAGTTGCAGCGTCGGAAGGCCGGACGCTTGTATCTCCGCCGGTCATCGATTGGATGAAATATGTGTCCAAACCGGCGTTTGCCATCGACCGGGCGTTTCTCCAAAAGCCGGATTTATACCGTTACCCGCATACCTCTTCAGCAGAACCCGTACCCGTCATTTATTTCCAAAGCAATGTGATCACAAAGAAAAAAGATACCGAGCTGCCGGTGAAAAATGGTTTTGCGGATCTGTCGGAGCATTCGGGACTCGTCATGGCTAACCTGATCGACAGGGAGGGCCGATGGATCACCAAAGGGATCATGGAACGCTTTGCCGTGGATCTTGACGGGATGGCCTCCACCTATAATACGACGACGCAATTGCTTGTCATCGGAAGAGATGCGGAGGCTATGGCGAAGGCGGCGGCACGTGTCCATGACATGGGCGGCGGCATCGTCGTCGTAGACCGTGGAGAAATCATTGTAGAGATTCCGCTTCCGTTGGCCGGAATGATGACCACCGATCCGGATTTTCACAAGGCGGTGGAGTATCAGGAAATGCTTCTGTCCGAGCTGAAGCAGCGGGGATTTCCTTTCCACGACATTCTGTATACGCTGTTGTTCCTGACATGCGACTTCCTTCCCGGGCTGCGATTAATCCCTCTTGGCCTTTATGACGTGAAGGCGGGCGGGGTCATCCGGCCGGCTGCAGCGATCGAAACAGAAAGGGTGTAAACCGTGAGCGAATATCAGTGGATCGGCTTTTCGATCGAAGACAAGGTTGCCACTCTTGTATTGCAAAGAGCTCCTGTCAATGTCATGAACATGGAAATGATGGAGGAAATGGTTCACGCGCTTTCGTCGCTTCAGGGCAATGAACATTTGAATGCGCTCGTCATCCGTGCGGAAGGCAAAGTGTTTTCCGCGGGGGTGGCTGTGGAAGACCATATGGGCGACAAGACGGAGCCAATGATTCATTTGTTTCATCAAATGTTTTATTGTCTTGCTGACGTTCCCTGTCCGACGATCGCCGTGGTCGACGGAGCAGCGCTTGGAGGCGGCTGCGAGCTGGCTACGTTCTGCGATATCGTGCTCGCCAGCGAACGGGCGAAGTTCGGTCAGCCGGAGATTCATCTGGCGCTGTTCCCGCCCGTATCCATCGTAACCTTCCCTTGGATGACCAGCTATAACCGAACGATGGAGCTGCTGTTGACAGGGGAAAGTATCAGTGCGGCCAAGGCCTATGAGTGGGGGCTGGTCAACCGGGTCGTACCTTCCAATGAGCTGGACGGAGCATTGGAGCAGCTGCTCTCGCAGCTACGCTCCAAAAGTGCCCTGGCCTTGCGTTTAACGCGAAAAGCAGTCCGCCAAGCCATGTCCACAACCTTTGCTTCGGCAATCCAGCCCGTGGAAAACATTTATTTAAAGGAACTGGTGCAAACCGCAGACGCACAAGAAGGCCTGAATGCTTTTTTGGAGAAGCGTCAGCCTGTTTGGCGCAACAAATAGGGAGGCGCGCTTGATGATGGAGGAGATTAGAAAGGGCCTGTTCCGAATACCTATTCCGGTGCCGTTCCCGATGAAGTACATCTATTGCTATTTGGCTGCAGGACAGCAGGGGATGGCCATGATCGATGCGGGTTTTAATACCAAGGACGCACAAGAGGCATGGAAACAGGCGTTTGCCGAGCTGAAGCTTCAGCCCGGAGATATCGAGGTCATTTACCTTACCCATTTTCATCCGGATCATTCTGGTTTGTCGGGATGGATGCAGGAGTTGACCGGCGCTCCGGTCTACATCAGTGAAGCGGACCTGGCGATGGTGGACAGGGCGTGGAGAAACGACGATGTTCAAGCAAGGCTTGTCGGGCAAATGAGCATAGAGAACGGTGTGCCCGGGCGATTGGCGGAGCAAATTGTCGAACATATGTTGAAGCTCCATGACCACGTGCTTCCCCTGCCTGAGCTGAAGCCATTGACGATGCCGGAGATCAGATTGGGCGATGAGCTTTGGCGGGTCGTTCCGACTCCGGGACACAGCGACGGACATCGATGCTTCTATCAACCGGAGAACCGGCTTCTGCTTGCCGGAGATCATATTCTAGATAAAATCACGCCGAATATCAGCTTGTGGCCCGGAGGCCGGCCCAATCCTCTGGATGACTATGTTCAATCGCTGCGGCAAACGGCGGCGTTGGAAATCTCGTTGGCGCTTCCTGCGCACGGCAAGCCGATCGATAACCTTCCTCAACGGGTGTCGGAATTATTGAAGCATCATGAACAGCGGTTAGAGCAAATGTGGGGGCTCGCAAAGCAAGGGAGGACTGCGTATGAAGTGGCCTCGGAGGTGTTCCGGCATAAAGAGCTGACCCCGCACCAATGGCGGTTCGCTATGGCGGAGACCCTTGCTCATCTGGAATGTCTGGCCTTTCAAGGAAGGCTGAGCAAAAGCCAAGACGGTCAAATCACGATCTATACCCAAACGAATCCCAATGAAGCGGTGGTGTAAGGATTCCATTGAAAATATCTTTTTTCCTTCCGTGTTCCACAATTATAAAAATATATAGAGGTGATCAAGGATGAGAAAATTAAAAGGGAGTTTATTGATCGTTTTGGCTTTATGTATGGCATTCGTTACGGCCTGTGGACAATCATCGGGAACAACAACCCCAAATAACACCGGGAGCAATCCCGGTACAGGCGGCGCTTCAACCCCGCCCGCCAATGGCAAGGAGCCTGTAAAAGTAGGAGCTATATTGCCGTACTCCGGCGTCTACGCTTCTTTGGGAGAGAATTTGACCCGGGGCATGGAGCTTTATTTTGAAAGCGTGAATTGGGAAGCCGGGGGTAGAAAAATTACGCTCATTAAAGAAGACGAAGAGAATGATCCTCAAGGGGCGCTGCGTAAATTGCGCAAGCTGATGGAAAAAGACAATATCGACATTTTGACCGGTCCCGTAAGTACGGCCGTCGCTTACGCCTTGCGCGATGAGGTGGACAGCAAAAAGCTGCCCTTCCTTGTATCTCACGCCGGCGGTAACGACTTGACGAGAACCAAGCGCAGCGATTACATCTGGCGTTCCTCATTCAGCTCCTGGCAGATCGGCAACTCGATGGGGAAATACGCTTATGAGCATATCGCCAAAAAGATTTATGTAACCGCTGCCGATTACGCCTTCGGTAAAGAAGTCGCAGGCGCCTTCAAAGAAGCGTTTACGGCAGCCGGCGGCGAGATTGTCGGTGAAGTATACCCTCCTCTGGGCTCCAATGATTATGCTTCTTACTTAACGCAGATTAAAGGTAAAAAACCGGAAGCCGTATATGCCTTCTTCGCAGGCGCCGATGCCGTGCGTTTTGTCAAACAGTATGAGCAGTACGGTTTAAAAGGACAAATTCCGCTGATCGGCTCCGGATGGTTAAATGCGGAGGACATTCGACCGGAACAAGGCAATGCCCCGGAAGGCATTACCAGCACGATGTTCTGGGATTACCATCTCGATACGCCGGAGAACAAAGCCTTCGTTGCGGCCTATGAGAAAAAGTACAATGCGCGTCCGAGCATCGAATCGGTTGAGGGCTATGACGCCGCACGTGTGATTGTGGAAGCATTGAAAAGCTTGAACGGGGATACGTCCGATAAGCAAAAATTGTCTCAAGCGATCGGCAAGGTTCAATTTACAAGTCCGCGCGGACCGATCAAATTTGATCCGGAGACGCATCATGTGATTCAAAAGCTGTACCTGATCAAAACGGAAATTCAAAATGGCAAGACAGAGAATAAGGTTGTTCAGGAGATCGGGGAAATTAAAGACCCAGGGAAGTGACGGGAAGGCCTTGTTTGCCCCGCATCCCCGTGAAGGAGAGGGATTGTCTTGGATATTATAGCTATACAGCTGGTCAACGGGTTGTCATATGGTCTGCTCCTTTTCATGATCACGATCGGTTTGTCGTTAATCTTCGGAATAATGGGCGTATTGAATTTAGCCCATGGTTCCCTTTATATGATAGGGGCCTATATGGCCCTTAGCATTACCCAACACATTGCTCCCAACTTTATTTATGCGCTGGTTTTGGCTCCCATCTTTGTCGCCGTGATCAGCTTCCTGCTTGAAATTTGTCTGCTGCGCCCCACATATAAATTGGGGCACTTGTCCCAAGTGCTGCTCACCTTCGGGGTAGCCTACATTCTCCACGATGTAGTTCGTTTAATCTGGGGGGCTAACGTCAAATCCTTGACGCTTCCCCCGTGGTTAAGCGGCTCTGTAGAGCTGTTCGGCCAAACCTTTCCTCTATACCGCATCCTGATTATGGGCTTTGGTCTGCTGGTTGCCGCTGTCATGTGGTACCTGCAGGAAAAAACCAGATGGGGAGCGATTATTCGCGCGGGCTTGAGCAACCGTGAGATGGTAAGCGGGCTTGGCATTAATATCAAAATCGTATTTTCCGTCGTCTTTGCCATCGGAGGACTTCTGGCCGGACTCGGCGGTGTAGCCGCTGGTCCGGTATTGGGACTCTATCTGGGAATGGAATTTGAAGTGCTGATTCTTGCACTGGTGATCCTGGTGGTCGGGGGACTCGGATCCATTACAGGCACATTGCTTGCCGGCTTGATTGTCGGGGTTGTGGAAACCTTCGGGAAGGTGATGTTTCCGCAGCTGAGCTTGCTCATTATTTTCGGTCTGATGGCTCTCGTTCTGGTTGTGAAACCTACCGGAATGCTAGGAAAGCAGGTGCATTGATGGCTGGATTGAATAAAAACGCGGTTGTTTATTTGGCTCTTTTGGTAATGCTGTGCATGTTTCCGTTTGTCATGTCCAATTATTTCCTCAGTATTCTGATCGAAATCTTGATTTTGGGCATTTTTGCTCTCAGCCTGAATATCCTGGTAGGTTATACGGGGCTGGTATCGCTTGGACACGCGGCATTTTTCGGTGTGGGGGCGTATACCTCAAGTCTGATTGCGCTTCATTACACTTCGAATGCCTTCGTTACTTTGCTTGCAGGTATAATTTTATCGGTGATCATGGCCAGTATTATCGGCTTTTTCTGCAACCGGGTCAACGGATTTTATTTTCTGATGCTTACTCTCGCTTTTTCGCAAATGTTCTATGCGCTGGTGTATCGTTGGGGCGCTCTGACGAAAGGGGACAATGGTTTATCCGGCATTCCAAAGCCTACTCTTGGGGTTAACGGGCTTTTGGATCACCCCATCGCGTTTTATTTCTTTATCCTGGCGGTCTTTTTGATCGTGTTCATCGGTTTGAGAGTGGTTTTGCATTCTCCGCTCGGTCAAATTTTTGTGGGGATCCGGGAGAACGAAACCAGAGTCAGGGTCATGGGCTATAATACGACGGTCTATAAAAACATTTCCTTTATTCTAGCGGGAGGAATCGGCGGATTGGCCGGAGGCCTGTATGCCTTTTTCAACGGATTTATATCTCCAAAGGATATTTATTGGACGATGTCCGGCGAAGTCCTGATTATGGTGCTTGTCGGAGGCGTCGGAACGCTGATCGGTCCGGTGCTGGGGGCGGCGTTTATCGTCATTCTGGAGACGTTCGTCAGCTCTTATACGGATTTGTGGATGCTCATTGTCGGCATTACGTTCATTCTGTTTGTGATCTTCATCCCCAAAGGCCTTGTCAGTATCGGGTCTTTGTGGAATGGGCACAGAGATGTCCATCAAGTCAATCAGGGGAAACAGAAAGGGAAAGAGAAGGAACTGAAGGTCAGGATGAGCGGGGTGATTCAAGATGAGAAATGAAGATCATTCCATCGTGACGGATCACGCTTTGCGTGTAGAAGGGATAGGAAAGCGCTTTGGCGGATTGGAAATATTAAAAGACATTTCCTTTGCCGTTCAACCGGGTGAGCGCCGGGCGTTCATCGGACCCAACGGAGCGGGGAAATCGACCTTGTTTAACATGATCGCCGGAGATCTGGCGGCGTCCAGCGGAGACATTTACTATTTTAACGAGAATATTTCACGGGTACCCAGTCATCAACGGGTCAGAAAAGGCATGGTTCGGACCTTTCAAAAAAGCAATTTACTTCAAGAGCTGACGGTTCTGGATAACCTGTTGCTGGTGCTGCAGGTGAAGTATGGGCATCATCATGTCTGGCACCGCAGAAGAACCGTCAAACAATTTCCGGAGCTGTATAACCGGGCGGAGCAGCTCCTGCACACTTGGGGACTTGCAGAGCGGAAGGATACGGTAGTCAAAAAGCTTTCCTATGGAGAGCAGAGGCAAGTGGAGATCATGCTGGGCATTGCGACGGAGCCCAAAGTACTGCTTCTGGATGAACCGACGGCCGGCATGTCCAATACCGAAACCCAGCATATTCTGAAGCTGCTGCAAAATATGCCCCGAGACCTGACTCTTTTGATCATTGAGCATGATATGGAGGTCGTGTTCGGGCTGGCTGACCGTATTTCGGTGTTGTATAACGGCAGCATTTTTGTGGAAGGCGATCCTCAGACGATTAAGACGGATCCCAGAGTATATGAAATTTATTTTGGGAAGGAGGGGGCATAAGATGCTGCAGGTGGAAAATATCCATTCCTATTATGGAGACAGCCATGTGCTGCAGGGCGTCTCTGTGAACGTAAACAAGGGCTCGCTTTCCGTGCTTCTGGGGCGTAACGGTATGGGCAAAACGACGACCATCCGCTCCATTATCGGGTTTACCCCTCCAAGGCAGGGGAAAATCCGGTTTCAGGGTAACGAGATTCAGAAGCTTCCCTCGTACCGCGTAGCGCAGCTGGGCATCGGATTGGTTCCGCAGGGCAGAGGTGTGTTTCCCAATCTTACGGTGAAGGAAAATCTGACGATCGCCGCCCGCAACAGCTCCAAAAGAGGATGGACGTTGGACAAAATTTATGAGCTGTTTCCGCGTCTTAAGGAACGGTCATCCTCCATGGGAGGAAACCTCAGCGGGGGCGAGCAGCAAATGCTGACCATCGGACGGGCGTTAATGACCAATCCCGATCTATTGCTGCTCGATGAACCGTCGGAGGGGTTGTCGCCGTTGATGGTACAGGAGGTGGAGAACATCATCTCCGCATTGAAGCAGGAGGGCCTTTCCATGCTGATGGTGGAGCAGAATATTTCCATGGCTCTCAATGTAGCGGATTGGGTATATGTCATGTGTAAAGGGGAAGTCGTATTCGACGGATCCCCCGACGATTTAAAGCGCAATGAAGAAGTAAAACATAAATATCTAGGCATGAGCAGTTAATCGGATAAAGAACGAGGGGAGCAGATGGTGTTCATCAAGGGCGCCATCCACTTCGCTGTCTATTGTAGCTGTAAGTATTTTGGCCCGACATCGGAGGGATATACTTGAATCAGCTGTTAGCTCATTTCTGCGCCATCGCGCCATATTGGAATGCTCTTTCGCAAGAGGACACAACGATCGGCGTATCGGATACCGAAACGTTTTTGGAGTATATTCCAGGCCGTACTTTTACATTGGGCCTTAAAGCCGGCGATCCCATTAAACCGGGCGGCATAACCCATCGAACCATTACCAGCGGCATTCGGCAAATCGGGTATGTGCCCAAGGAAGTGTTTGGCGTGCCTACCATTGCGATCGGCCTCCCTCTTTTTGATGAGGGCCGCATTGTCGGGTGCATATCCACTGCGACCACACGTGAAAAGCAGGAGCAGTTATATCATGCGGCCGAACGGTTGTCATCCTCTATGCAGCATTTAGCTGCTGCTTCGCAGCAGTTCAGCGCCTCAACCACCGAAGTTGAACAAATTATTTCGCAGATCGCGGACCAAACCCTACTTTTGAGTAAAAATATCAGCGGCATTGAAAGCATCACCAACCTGTTAAAGGAAGTGTCGATGCGCACTCATTTATTGAGCATCAACGCCAAAATTGAAACGGCTCACTTGGGTGAAAAGGGCAAGGCCATGGGCGTGGTAGCCCACGAAATGAATAAGCTGTCCTCCGATACGAAGGAATCTTCGACGTCGATTGGCGAGCTGCTGGAAGAGATTACTTCAGCCGTCCAAACGATTAACGAGCGCATGCATACGGTCCGCAAGATCGCATCCGAACAGCTGGAGGGAATCGTGGAAATGGCCAGAACGACAACCGGCTTGGCGGAGCATGCCGAAAACCTGCACCGTTTGTCTGAATTTAGTGTTGCGGATTAAGGACAGTCTTACTAAAAAAGCTATGGAGCAAAGGAAGTATAAAATGATCAACCGAATGGAAAAAAGCGGCTGTAAAGTATATTCGATCACGGTCTCTACGCCTTATGACGTTGGAGACGTAAATATGTATTTAATAGAAGAAAACGGTAAGCTTACATTAATCGATGCGGGGATCGATACCGATGAGTGTTGGGATGCGTTCATGGGGATGCTGTCCCAATACGGGTATTCCTTAAGCGACCTGTCGCAAATTTGGATCACCCATAACCATCAGGATCATATCGGATTGATCAATCGCATAACCGCGATGAGGGATATACCGGTTTACGCGCACCGGGAATCGATCCCCCGGCTAAAGAGAGATCCAGACTTTTTATCCTTGCGCATTCGTTTTTTCGAACGGTTATATCGGGAGATGGGCTGCGGAGCGGCTGGAGACCGGCATATTCTCAAGCTTCAGGACGCTGTTCGCCGGAATGAACAATTCAAAATTCATGCGGAAATCACTCCGCTTTCCGATTCCGATGCTTTGGGGAATGTTCAAGTGATAGAGGTTCCCGGGCACGCTCCGGATCATATTGCTTTTTGGGATGCGCAAAGAAAATGGTTGTTTGCCGGTGATCATTTGCTGAAGACGATTTCCAGCAACGCCTTTATTGAGCCGGATCTGAACGGCAACCGGAAACTCACATTGGTTGAATATGCCCGTTCATTAAACAGATGCTTGTCGCTTGACGTGGACACTGTATTTCCGGGACATGGAGAGCTGATTTTCGATGCCAAGGATTTGATTGAAAAGAGGCTGATCCGCATGGGGCAAAAAGCGGAGAAAATACGTGATTTGATGCAAAACGGCGGATCGACGGCCTATGAGCTTGCGCAAAGCTATTATCCAACCAAATATATCAACGTATTTGCACCGGTCATGTCCGAAATGATTGGCTTATTGGATTATTTGGAAGTAAACGACCGTATTAAAAAAGTATTGAAAAATGGTGTGTGGCATTATGAACCCAAGTCCTCTTAAGTAAGAAAAAAGCCTTATTTAAGGGGTTTTTTTATGGGATAAAATGATCTTGACAGCTAAAAAAGGATATTATATCATTACGTTAAACAAACGAAAAATAAAAAAACATAATGAGGTGATTGCGGTGCAGCAGTCTACATTGTTAAAAGAGAAGGTCAATGCGGGATTTATGGTCGAACGGATAGAGGATATGGATGAGGAATATCTCAAAGCATTGAAGCAAACCTTGACGATCGTCGGCGATACGGAACTGCTTAGCGTTCCTCCTTTGTTAACCGTTTACAAACAGGCGCCCACGCTAAATAACAAAATTACGGCATTGGCGATTATGCAGGATGAAATCGGCCATGCACATATCGCTTATCGTTTATTAAAGGATCTTGGCGTTAATGTGAACGAGCTGATTTATGAACGTCCTGCCAATAAATGGAAAAATCCTTATGCTTTCGATTTTAAACTATCGAATTGGATTGAGTTGGGAGTATTTAATGCCTTGTTTGACCGCGCGGGTTACACACTCCTTGGAGATGCGCACGAGTTTACGTCCTACGGTCCGTGGAAGCGGGCGCTGGTCAAGGTGGATAAAGAGGAATTATTCCACCTTCGTAATGGAGAAATCATTATGAGAGCCGCCATGGATAACCCGGAAACCGCCAAGCAGGTACAGGATGCCGTGGACTGGATGTTCTTGATGGGGCTGGAGTTCTTCGGCGTAGCGGATGAATTAAAGAGCCGTTCGGCTCAGCTGGATTATCGTCTCAAGGGCAGATCGAACGATGAGCTCAGGCAAAAGTGGCTCTCCACGGCAGTTCCTTTCTGCGAATCGATTGGGGTTAAGGTGCCGGCCCGCTTGAATGAACAAACGCAAAAGTACGACATTACCGTACCGTTTCCGTGCAAATTCGATCTGGAGAATAAAAAATGGCTGCTGGAACAACCGGATACATGGGACGGCGTCATCGAACGGTTTAAAAACAGAGGCCCTCAGAATGTGGAATTCGTGGCACGTATCCAGGAAGGCGCCCACAAGATGGCGGCTCTTCGCAAAGAGGTGGGATAACATGCAGGATGTGAAGCAGGAAGTCAAGCGTTATTGGGAAGCGTTAAAAGAAGTGATGGATCCCGAATTTCCCGTTAGCGTCGTTGATATGGGGCTTATATACGAGATTGAAGAAACGGATGGAGTCGTCTCCGTTACCATGACGTACACGGCCGTCTCCTGCGCCTGTATGGAATGGATCGAAGCGGATATCAAGAAAAGGCTGGAGCAGGAAGCGGGCGTACGGGACGTGCACATCCATGTCGTATGGAATCCGCCGTGGACCGTTGATCGTCTAAGCCCGGAAGCGCGCGAAAGAATGAAAAAATGGGGGGTCAGCGCCCGATGAGCCAAACTGGAAACCGATTTGAATATGAAGTGTTTACGCGTATCAAAAGAGGCGACAACCTGCTCCACGTGGGGACGGTTGAAGCGCCGACGGATGAGTTGGCCAAGGTATACGCGGGTTATATTTACGACGAGGAAGATTGGGTGGAGATGTGCATCATCCGCAGAGATCACATTCATTGGGTGATTCAGCCGGAAGGGTTATTCCTTAAAGAAGGAGCAGTGCGTTATGGGTGATAAAACAGTCGGATTGACCTCATTTATCGATACCATTGAAACGATTGCGGACAATAAATATATTTTGGGAGATTTATTGGTTGAAATCGGAGTGAGCGGCCCGGATCTTGAAGCGACCCTTTCTACGATTGCCATGGCTCAAGGAGAGCTCGGACACGCGAGACTGCTATACAACTGGGCTTTCGATTTAAAAGGAGTCAAAAAGCAGGAGATCGAAAAACAATCCGGCAAAGCATTTGCAGCCGTGGTGGCCGTCGATAACTGGATTGACTTAATCGGTTCGCTGTATGTGGTGAACGTAGGGCTGGAGCTTGTGCTTAAAGCGATGCTGGACGGACGCCATGGTGATGTGGTTAACCGGATCAACAAGCTTTTGAAGGAGCAAAAAGAACACATTATGTATTCCAGGGGCTGGGTGGAACAGCTTCTAAGAGACCAAGGAGCAGTTCCACGTAAAATGGACGAAGGTATAAAAAAGGTAATGCCCGAGGTGCAGACTTGGCTGCAAGGACTGGAAAATTCCAGTGCCCTGATTGAAGAGGGTTATCTTAAGGCCGGCGTCAGCCTTGCAGCTCCCTTTCAGTCGCAAATCGGCAATGTTCAAGTGCTAAGGGCTGAATCCGATGTCGTCTAATGATGAAAAGCAGCCGCATTGCTCCTTTTGCAATTCGACGAACGTCGTGTTGTTATCCCGGTTTGGGACCGCGCAGCTGGTCAGGCAATATTACTGCAATGACTGCCGCAGCGCTTTTGAATATATCCGATGGCAGAGTGAGGATGCCGAGTAACGTGAGGTGGTAAGCCCAATGAAGGTTCAGACAGTCGGAGTGATTGGCTCAGGCACGATGGGCGCCGGTATTGCGCAAGTGATCGGCCAAAACGGCTATAGCGTTATGCTTTACGATATCAACGAAGAAATCGTTACGCGTTCCTTATCACGCATTTATTCTCAAATCGATAAATTGTTCGAAAAAGGCAAGCTGACAGAGACGGAGTCACAGGCTGTAAAAACAAAAATTCGAACAACCGTTCAGTTGTCCGATCTGCAAACGTGCGAAATGGTCATCGAAGCGGCTCCGGAGAAAATGGAAATTAAGCGCAGCATTTTCCAGGAAATCGACAGGTATTGCCCGAAGGAAACGATTTTGGCTACGAATACGTCCTCTTTTTCCATCACTGAAATTGCAGGCTTTACGAATCATCCGGAACGGGTTGCAGGATTGCACTTTTTCAACCCTGCTCCCTTGATGCCGCTGGTAGAGGTCATCTGCGGGCTGAGAACCGATGAGGCCACTATGGAACATCTTACGAATTTCGCCCGGAGCATCAACAAGAGCCCGGTAACGTGCAAGGATACCCCCGGATTCATCGTTAACCGGATCGCACGGCCCTACTATAATGAAGCGTTGCGGATTATGGGGGATCAAATGGCCTCTGCAGTACAAATTGACCGGATCATGACCAAAGCGGGGAGGTTCCGTATGGGGCCCTTTGAATTGCAGGATATGATCGGTGTGGATATTAATTTTTCCACAACGGAATCTTTACACGAGGGATTTTTCGGAGACGCCCGTTTTCGACCTCATTACTATCAGCAAAGAATGGTGCAGTCGGGACGGCTGGGGAGAAAGTCGGGAGGAGGGTACTACGAGTATGACCAATAAGCAGGTTGTCGCCGTGGTAGGAACCAACTCGCTTGCCGACGCTTTTAGAAAGCTGCTGGGTCGGATGAACGGAGTGGAGATTCTTGATCTTCAAGAGGCGAAAACGCGCTCCATACCGCTCCACATCGTGATAGAAACATCGAATCTGGAGCTTGCGGAGAAAAAAGCCAGGCTTCAGAACATGGAAAAGTATATTGCCCGGGATACGCTGATTTTGTCTTCGGTACTGGGGATTGCAGCAACCCAAGCGGCCTCATGTTTGTCTCATCCTTTCCGGCTTGTAGGGTTCGCGGCATTTGCCAATCTGGAGCAAACGGAATTGATTGAGCTGTGTACGGCGCTTCAAACGGATGAAGCGTATGCCCGGCAAGCGGAAGCCTTCATCGCCGCTATGGGTAAAGAAATCGAATGGGTGGAAGACGAAGTCGGCTTGGTGTTCCCTCGTATATTGTCGATGATTGTGAACGAAGCTGCGTTTGCGTTGACGGAGAAAATCTCCTCGGCGGAAGAGATCGATACGGCGATGCGAAAAGGTACGAATTATCCGATGGGGCCGTTAGCGTGGGCCGATGAGCTCGGATTGGATGACATTTATGCCGTATTATCCGGCTTACACCGTGATCTGGGCGAAGACCGGTACCGGCCTGCTCCCCTATTGCGCAAGCTTGTTCACGCCGGATGGCTGGGAAAGAAAACAGGCAGAGGATTTTATGCCTATGCCCATCAAGATGCAAAGGAGTCGATCGTATGAGGGAGGCCGTCATCGTTGACGCGCTGCGTACCCCGATCGGTAAATATAACGGATCGCTGCAGCACGTGCGCCCGGATGATTTGGCGGCGGCAGTCATTCGTGAGCTGCTGAAAAGAAATCCGGTCGACCCCGCTTTGGTAGAGGATGTGTTCTTCGGCTGTGCGAATCAGGCCGGAGAGGATAACCGCAACGTAGCCCGCATGGCCGTCCTGCTCTCGGGTATGCCGGAATCCGTTCCGGGCGTTACCGTCAACCGGTTGTGCGCTTCAGGATTGGAAGCGATTAACCAGGCAGCCGCCGCTATTCACTCGGGCATTGGCGATATCTTTATCGCCGGCGGTACGGAGAGCATGTCCCGAGCGCCTTACGTTATGCTGAAGCCGAATTTGAGCGGGGAACGGGGCAACCAGACGATGTATGACACCACGCTGGGCTGGCGTATGGTGAACGCCAAGCTGGCGGAACAATATCCTCCGGTCAGCTTGGGGGAGACGGCGGAGAATGTGGCCGAGCGTTACGGCATTTCCCGGGAAGAGCAGGATGAATTCGCATTATCCAGCCAGCTTAAGGCACAGGCAGCCATCCAGAGCGGCAGGTTTAAGAGCGAGATTGTCCCGGTCGAAGTAAAGCAGGGCAAACAAACCGTTATCTTCGATACGGACGAACACCCCAGAGGGGATACCACCTTGGAGAAGCTGGCTCAGCTCAAGCCTGCGTTCAAAGCAAATGGAAGCGTTACCGCAGGCAATTCTTCAGGCATCAACGACGGCGCAAGCGCCCTGCTGATCATGGAGAGGCAAACCGCCGAGAGATTGGGCTTGACCCCGATCGCGAAGATTGTGACCTGGGCGGCATCCGGAGTCGATCCGGCCTATATGGGCATCGGCCCGATTCCCGCCGTGACCAAGGCGCTGAAAAAAGCAAATCTAACGGTGGGTCAGCTGGATCTGATCGAAATCAATGAGGCGTTCGCGTCCCAATCGGTCGCCTGCGCCAAAGAGCTTAGCTTGGATATGAGCAAAGTCAATGTGAACGGAGGGGCGATCGCCTTAGGTCATCCGCTTGGATGCAGCGGCGCCCGCATCGTAACCACATTGGTGCATGAAATGACCCGCACCGACTGCCGCTATGGTTTGGCAACCATGTGTATCGGGGTAGGACAAGGACTCGCCACGGTGATCGAAAAACTCTGAGGAGGACTACGATGTTAAAGGAATACTATCCGCTCTTTATTAACGGCAAATGGGAAGACAGCAGCAACGGCGGGGTCTTCGAAACGCATAATCCCGTGACGGGAGAAGTACTGGCGAAAGTGGCGAAAGCGACCAAAGCCGATGTGGACAAAGCGGTAGCCGCAGCTAGAGCCGCATTCGAAACCGGCAAATGGTCCAAATTTTCCGCAACCCGGCGCGCGCGGGTGCTCAATAAAATCGCCGAGCTTCTGCGCAGCCGATTTAATGAATTGGTTCAGCTCGAGGTGCTTAACAGCGGGAAGACGGTAGACGCCGCCAAAGGGCAGATTAACCAGGCGATCGAGGACTTTGAATTTTATGCCGCCGCCGCAATCACCCAGAGCGGGCAAGTGAATCAAGTGCCTAACGGATTTTTCAACTATACGGTCAAGGAACCGGTCGGGGTCTGCGGACAAATCATTCCATGGAACTATCCGTTCATGATGGCGGCCTGGAAGGTGGCGCCTGCCTTGGCGGCAGGATGTACGGTGGTGCTCAAGCCGGCCAGCTTCACGCCGATCACCGCCTACGTTCTGGCAGAGGTTTGCCATGAAGCGGGAGTTCCCGAGGGTGTCGTGAACGTTCTTACCGGCAGCGGCTCGGAAATCGGACCTTACATGACCGAGCATCCGGGGATCGACAAGATTGCCTTTACCGGCGAAACCGAGACAGGAAAGGACATCATGGCCCGCGCGTCCGTTACATTGAAACGGGTAACGCTGGAATTAGGCGGCAAATCCCCGAATATCGTATTTGAGGATTGCGATATGGACGGAGCTGTGGACGGCTCGCTCTATGGTATTTTCTACAATACAGGACAATCCTGTGAAGCCCGTTCCCGGTTGTTTGTCCATGAATCGATCTATGACCAATTCATGGAAAAGTTCATTGAAAAGGCAAAGAAAATCCGTGTCGGCGATCCGTTTGCCGAAGGAGTACACATGGGAGCGGTGATCTCCGCCAGCCACGAGAAGGTTATCGACGGCTATGTAAAGCTGGCGGTGGAAGAGGGAGCCGAGGTGCTTTATGGCGGCAAGCGTCCTGAAGGACCGGAGTACGACAAGGGACATTGGTATATGCCGACGATTATCGGCAATGTCCGCAACGACATGAGAGTAGCCCAGGAGGAAATCTTCGGTCCGGTCGTTGTCGTCATGAAGTTCAGCGATGAGAAGGATGTGATCCGCCAAGCGAACGATTCCATCTTCGGTTTGGGATCTGCAGTTTGGACCAAGGACCATGGAAGGGCGCATCGGGTAGCAGCCGCTATGCGGGCAGGTATCGTGATGGTCAACTCGCCGATTTCCGCATTCCCGGGCACGCCGTTTGGCGGATATAAACAATCCGGCTTCGGCCGTGAGCTTTCGCTGGAAACGATGAACTTGTATACGGAGACCAAAAGCGTTGTCTCTTACGTAGGAAGCCGACCGCTGAATCTATTCGGTATTGAATAATTCATTATTTATTTATCAAAAATCATTTAATCCAACCCTTAGGAGGAATTCACATGTCTAACCTGACCCTTAAAAAAGAAAACGGAATCGCGGAAATTCATCTTCATGTAAACAAAACCAATTCTTACAGCCTGGATTTCTACAGAGAGCTGAACGCCGCGATCGACGATATTCGTTTCGATTCCTCGATTAAAGTCGCCATTCTGATGAGCGATGTACCGAAGTTCTTCTCCGCCGGAGCGGATATCAACTTCTTGAAGGCGGCAGAGCCTCGTTTTAAAACGCAATTCTGCTTATTCTGCAACGAGACGCTGGATAAAATGGCGCGTTCCCCTCAAATTTTCATTGCCTGCCTTGAAGGGCATACGGTCGGCGGCGGCTTGGAGATGGCGCTTGGCTGCGATCTTCGCTTTATGGGAGATCAAGCAGGCAAAATCGGTCTTCCGGAGATTTCCCTTGGAGTGCTCGCAGGAACAGGCGGAACGCAGCGCTTGGCCCGTCTCATCGGTTTCTCCCGTGCGCTGGATATGAATATCACGGGCAAAACGATTTCACCGCAGGAAGCGCTCGAAATCGGTCTGGTCAATGATGTGTTCCCGCAGGAGCAAACGCGTGAAAAAGTGCTTGAATATGCCAGGAAAATCGTCAACAGCGCATCCTACGCTGCGGCCAATATCAAGCTTTCCATCATGAACGGCAAAGAAATGCCGCTGAATGTCGCAATTCGTTATGAAGGGGAGCTGCAAAACCTGCTCTTCCGTTCCGAGGATGCCAAAGAAGGCCTGAGCTCTTTCTTGGAAAAACGGGAAGCCAACTGGATGGGCGCATAAAAATTATCTAATAACGCGATATCGGCTGCCGTGCGGGCCGATATCGCCATTTTTTTAAAGGCGGGTGTTCCACTTGATTCTGGAGTTTAACGGAAAAAAGCCGAAGATCGCGAGCACGGCGTTTATCGCACCCAATGCTACGATCATCGGCGATGTGACCATTGAAGACGGGGCGAGCATCTGGTTTGGCGCCGTGCTTCGGGGCGATTGCGGGCCGATCGTGGTCGGTGCGGGTACGAGCGTACAGGATAACTGCGTTATCCATATGACCAACAGCGGTGCCTTCATCGAGGAGGATGTCACCGTCGGACACGGCGCTATCTTGCACAACTGCCGAATCGGCCGCAAATCGGTCATCGGGATGAATTCGGTTGTGCTGGATGATGCGCAGATCGGGGAAGAATCTGTTGTCGCGGCGGGAAGCATTGTGACTCCAAGATCCGTATTTCCGCCGCGCATTTTGATTACCGGCAATCCGGCCCAGAAGAAAAAAGACATCGAAGGCTCTTCTCTCTGGTGGGTCCAGGAAGCGTCGAAGGTGTATAAGGACTTGACGAAGCAGTATCACAGCCAAGGGATCGGCCTATGGAAAGAGGAGGAACGGACATGACCCAAAAGCCAATCGTATGGGAGCAGCGCGGACATATCGGTTACATCACGTTGAACAGACCCGATGAATTGAACACGTTTCATTATGAGGCCCTTGTCCGTCTGGGGGAGATCATTGAAGAGATCGAGCAAAATCCCCGGGACATCCGGATAGTCATTGTGACTGGAGAAGGACGCGCATTCTGCGCAGGAGCCGATTTGAAGGAGCGCCGAACCTTGAATGAACAGCAGGTTCGACGAAACGTAAGAAAAATCCGCGACGTTTTCTCGGCCCTGGGACGATTGCCGCAGCCGACCATTGCCGCCATTAACGGCTTTGCCTTTGGCGGAGGCTTTGAATTGGCGCTGGCCTGCGATTTTCGCTACGCCGTCAAAGAAGTGAAAATGGGACTGACCGAGGTCAGTCTGGGAATCATACCCGGAGCTGGAGGAACGCAGCGTCTTTCCCGATTGATCGGACCGTCCAAAGCCAAAGAATTAATACTAAGCGCCCGCAAGATCAGCTCCGAAGAGGCTCTGAATTTTGGCATTCTAAACGGCCTGGCTGAAGATCAGGGCCAGCTTCTGAAGCTGTGCGAGCGGCTGGCAAACGAAATTCTCGATAATGCCCCTCTTGCCGTTTATCAAGCCAAGTATGCGATTGACCGGGGCTTGGGCGTTGACCTGCAGACCGGTCTGGATCTGGAATCTAAAGCGTATGAGGTGATTATTCCGACCAAAGACCGGCTTGAAGCGCTGGAAGCGTTCCGTGAGAAGAGAAAGCCAAAGTTTACCGGGGAGTAATTGAATATAGATGAAGCATTGAGGTGTATAATCATGTCGAGATCCAGGGTTAGCGGAGTGGGATCTTATGTCCCGGAAAACATATTGACCAATCGTGAGCTGGAGAATATCGTGGATACTTCAGACGAATGGATATTGGAGCGTACCGGCATCTCCGAAAGAAGGATTGCCTCTGCTGAACAGGCGACTTCGGATTTGGCCTTTTTTGCGGCGGCAGCGGCGATCAAGGATGCAGGGCTGAAAGCCTCCGACATCGATCTGATTATCGTGGCTACCGAAACCCCCGATCATCCGTTCCCGCCGGTCGCTTGTCAGATCCAGCACCGGTTAGGGTGCGGCAGCGTTGCAGCGTTCGATGTACATCTTGCCTGCACCGGATTTATTGCCGCATTGCATGTCGCAGAGAAATTCATAAAATCCAAAGCCTGCAGGCATGCTTTGGTGGTCGGCGCCGACACCCTGTCCAGAATTACAGATTACACGGACCGGTCGACTTGTATTTTGTTTTCCGACGGAGCCGGTGCATTTGTGTTGTCTGCCATCGACGATGCCTCTTCAGAGGGCATTATTCATTCGGCGATCCATTCGAACGGGGAATATTTTGATGCGGCGATCGTACCGGGAGGGGGCAGCAGGCACCCTCAGCCGCACAGCGAGGAAACCAAATACAAAATTTTGATGAACGGCAACCGAATTTTCCGGCTTGCTGTGACGCTGATGAGTCAAAGCGTTAAAGAGACGCTGGAGCACAGCGGCTTTACTTTGGATCAGGTGGACTGGGTGATTCCTCATCAGGCCAATCAACGGATTATTGACGCTGTCGGAAGAACCCTGGACGTTCCTCACGAGAAGATGATCAGTACAATCCGATATTACGGAAATAATTCGGCGGCTACGATCCCGCTGGCCATGGATTATTCCGTCAAAACGGGCAAGATTAAGCGCGGAGATCTTATCGCGTTGACCGCTTTCGGCGGCGGGCTGGGGTGGGGATCGTTGTTATTGAGATACTAATGGTGCGGCGGGCATGGGAGCATGACTATTTTGCATCACATGCTGATAAAGCTATTTTGGATCCGGTTGGTCTACTTTTTGTAGAATACACTCGAGGAGCTCGTTCATTTCTTTTGCCACGTACAGTTCATGATTAACCACAATAAGATGTCGTTGTTCGCATATCATGCATAGTTTCATACAGTTGGTTGCTTGCAAAGTATAATCGTGTTTATTGGTTTCCAGCAGGGCCTTGATTTGATCTGTATGCCGTCTCACTTCATTGCGGAAGCAATAATAAAATCGATTGCACAAGTAGACCACATCCTTATTGGAATGATTTCCTAAGACTAGAAGCCATCAAACCTTTGATGGCTTCTTCATGATTCTTATTATGCGCCTTGGACTTGTCTGACTTGAAGCGTGTTCACAATATATGTTCCGTCTTTCATAATTACATTGAGCTTGTCATGATTCTGGAGAATGGAGATATTATCGAGCGGATTACCGTCTACTACCAAAATATCGGCAAGCTTGCCCGCCTCAATCGTTCCGATCTTATCCTCCATCAGCATAATTTGACCACCGTATTTCGTGGCAGAGACAATGGCATCCATCGGCGTCATCCCGACCAGCTTGACAAAGTGCTCGAGATCCCGGGCATAGCCGCCGTGAGGGCACCATTTAAATCCATAGTCGCCGCCCGGCAATACGCGAACCCCGGCTTTGTAAAGCCGATTCATATTCGACAGGGCAATTTCTAATCCTTCCTTGTATCCGGTGGCATCTATAGCTTCCTGGCTGAAATATTGGGCTCCATGCTCCAATGTGGAGACAAGCCAATTCAGTGCAGGCACTACGAATAAACGATCTTTATGTTCAACAAGCATTTCAAACGCTTCATCATTGATGAAATCGGCATGTCCTATAATATCGACCCCGGCTTCTACACAAATCTTCACGGAATCGGATGAACGAGCGTGAGTATACACCCGTTTGCCTCTGGCGTGAGCTTCTTCGACCGCTGCCCGTACTTCCTTCAAAGTATAAAGGGTCATTTCACTTCGAGCATGCGGAGTTAGGCTCTCGCCGCTTACATTCAGCTTAACCAAATCCGCCCCTTCCTTGAGCAAGCTTCTTACGGTTCTGCGCACCGCATCCTCTCCATCAGCAAAAATAGAGAGACCGGAAACATGGACATGATTCGGATGAAGATCGACAAAGCTTCCGGTTGCAGAAATCTCGGCTCCATTGGCCAGCATGCGGGGGCCAATAACCAGCCCCTTATTAATTGCATCCCGCAGAGCAATGTCTACCCGTCCTCTTGCGGCAGCGCTTACACAAGAAGTGAAGCCGCTTTTAATCATCGTTTGAGCGTTTAAATAACAACCAAGCATGGTTTCCTCAAGAGGTTTGAAATCGATATCTTGAATATAGAGGGAGTCTTGCCATGTAAAGTGGGTGTGGGCTTCTGTCATACCGGGCATGATGGTTTTGCCGTCTAATTCAATCACGTCAACATCGTTCGGGTCGTAATGAGGGGGGATCGAAAGGTTAGAACCTACGGAAGTGATTTGATTCCCTTCAATAAGGACATCCATTCCTGCTTGAGCATCTTTTCCTGTACCATCGATCAATAAACCGTTGCGAAGCAATACAGCTTTCATATTTGTAACCCCTTTCATGAAATAAAATAGAATGTGAACGACATTTTATTTTTACAAAAGCCGCGGGCCGTCCAAATCGCAAAGACTATCCCTGGCTTCTGCATTCTAGGGAAACCAATATTAGAGTCTAGACAGGAAGTTGAGAAGATTTTTATTGACCGCATCCGGCATTTCAATCGTTGCCCAATGTCCGCAATTCGATATAATTTCCAAATGCGCGTTAGGGAAACGCTGGTTCATTAGTTTTGACATGGAGATAGGGCTTACCTTGTCCTCGTCACCGACGATAAGCAGTACGGGGGCGTCGACTTTGGAATGCTCGATCGCTTTAGCTTGGGCAAGTGCTCTGCAGGAGGCGGCATAGGCTTCGGGATGATTGCGCAGCAGCAGATCCTTTACCAAACCGATTAAAGTGCTATTCGTATGCTTGGAATAGGAGGAGAAGCCGCCTTCAATAATGGCGTCTGCAACAGCATCCATTCCATTGGTGCGGACCACATCGGAGCGATCGTTAATCCCCTTCCTTGCAGCATCGGAAGGCTCGGTAAGACCTCCTATGAGAGTCAGGCTTTTGACCATGCTTGGATTGGAGACTGCAAAATGTTGTACGATAAGTGTACCCAGCGAATGGCCTACAAAATGTGCCGACTCAATGTTTTCGTATTGCAGCAATTCCTTTAAATCGGCAACCCATAGTTCAATAGAAAACTCGCACTGTGCTAGATCTGTTCGCCCGGACCCGCGCAAATCGTAGGAAAGCGTTCTGTAATACCTGGAGCAAACCGTGGTCTGGCTATTCCAGATATTCAAACTGCCACCCAGGCCATGGACAAAGACAATGACATCACCGGTTCCTTTACTTTCATAGTTAACCTGTAAATCATTAACCTGGCCTAACATATCAAACCTCCTCAAATATAGTAATGTCAGAAATGGTTAATCCAAAATCGAAAATTGGTTGAACCAATATCTAAACCTTATAGTAAACTACGCTTATACTTACGTCAATAAAAAAAATATAAAAAACAAGCTAATGAGCTAGTCATAATAGCTTGTTCTTACGTAATTTTTATGGAAGTCTGCAAAGCTGAAAGTTATTGTTCCAACATATTGCTTCTTACGGTTTTTATATGTTCCAAGGCGACAATTTCCGCTCTGCGGGCATCGCGTTCGGTTATCGCTTGATAAATTTCAAAATGCTGGATACTGTATTTTTTCATTCTCTCCGGATTTAAACTCTTTTCTTTCAATGTACCCCACAGTTTTTCCGAACGAACGTTATTCACGATGTTCATGATGTATAAGAGAAATGAATTCTTGGAGGAAACGGCGATCATATGATGAAATTGGCCGTCCAATTGTTCGAATTGACGAATATCGAAATGGTCTATGGATTGGTTCAGTTGATCCATATTCTGTTTTAATTGCAGAAGCTCTTCTTGCGTGGCCCGAAGTGCCGCCAAATGAGCAAGATAAGGTTCGAAGGCCATTCTAACTTCAAACACTTCAGAAGGACTTGTTTGCTTCGATATTTCAGCGAATAAACCATCCATACTTGAGAAATTTGAGTTTTTTATGAAGGTTCCTTGTCCCACATGGCTTTCAATAACGCCGATGATTTCAAGAGCACGCAATGCTTCCCTGACGGTTGCGCGACTGGTTTGAAATTTTTCGGCCAGTTCACGTTCGGAAGGCAGGCGATTGCCTACTTTTAAAACGCCTTTTTCAATGTGTTCTCTTATCTGATTTGCAATTTCAAGAAAAGCTTTATTTTCACCTACGGGAAAAAAGGCAATATCAAATTCTGTCATTATAAGGTCTCCCCTCATGGTCTTACCAATACGGTTTTCAAACGCATCCGGTGATTTAAATAATTATTAATTATAGCTATAGTATGATCATATCGTCAATTCAGTATTAACCGCAAAACATATGAAATTATATAAAGACGCTTGACTAGAAGCATAGGAATGCTCTAAGATATGGATACATTATTGGTTAGGCCAATTATCGTTGGTTGTTCGACTATGATTAACGACTAGGGAGGATTTATAATGTACTTAACCTCATTTATTCACATCGGGCAATTAAAGTATGGATTTCTCACAGCAGATGGACAATCTGTCGTGGATGCGCAGGCGGCTGAGAAACAGCTTTTTAAGGAAGCTTTATTGCCGAAAAGTTTAATCGAAGTGATCGAATCCGGGGAGGCCTATTCCCGTCTGCAAGAAATCAACCGTCTGACCAAAGATAGCCGGGATCATGGCTTGCCGCTTTCCGAAGTGACGCTTGAAGCCCCTATTCCAACGCCTAGACGAGATATTATTTGCCTTGGTCTTAATTATAGAGAGCATGCTCTGGAGTATACAGACGCTATGGAGGAAGCGAAGAATATTCCTCAGCATCCGATTGTTTTCAGTAAAGCAACGACAGCCGTAATTGGTCCGAACAAGGAAATCAAAAGTCATCCGGATGTAACGAAGCAAATCGATTATGAAGCCGAGCTTGCTATTGTCATCGGAAAGGAGGGCACGAATATTTCAGAAGCCGATGCTTATGACTATATTTTTGGCTATACGGTGATTAACGATGTAACCGCACGTGACTTGCAAAAAAAGCATAGTCAATGGTTTTTGGGGAAAAGCCTGGATACCTTCGGCCCCATGGGACCTTATTTAGTTACCGCTGATGAAATTCCGGTTCCTGTCAAACTGGATATTCAATGTAGAGTCAACGGAGAAGTGCGGCAAAATTCAAATACCGCATATCTCATTTTTGACATTCCTACTATTATTAAAACTCTCTCAAGCGGAATTACGTTAAAACCGGGTGATATTATTGCTACCGGAACCCCGAAAGGCGTAGGTCTTGGGTTTCAGCCGCCAAGATTTTTGAATCCGGGTGATCTTGTAGAAGTGGAGATTGAAAGCATCGGGGTACTAAGTAACGTTGTCTCGTGAAAATAATGTTCTTTGCCCCGCTTTACATAAAAATAAGGAAAGGTGATCGATATGTTGGATACAACACTGCTAGCCGAAATGACCAGCGGATATTCGAATGAGGAACTGCATGCCATCGCAAAGGGTTTTTGTCCGAAATGCTTGCTGTTTAATAACAGGTACCGTATTCTCGAAACCTATCATAGCGAAGAGCGAAGGATGAATATGCATCGGGTAAAATGTAATAACATTGTTAGATGTGATTGGGATGAAAACATACCCGCAGCGCGGGTTGATAATGGATTGGAAGGTTTTTTTGAATCGTAGCTCAATCAATTGCATTTCTATTTGATATTAACGCCCCTCTTGCCGGTATATGCCGACTAGAGGGGCGCTGCTCATATGGTTAAACGTTGGGCAATACGATCTCGATTTGCGTTCCCTTATTCATTTCACTGTAAATATTCATTTTGCCCTTATGAGATTCTATAATTTTGTAGCTGAGCATTAAACCCAGTCCTGTACCTTGCTCCTTGGTGGTATAAAAGGGCTCCCCGATTTTTTTTAACCGGTCTTTAGAGATACCGACCCCCTGGTCGATGAACCTTATGAAAACGGCATCCTGCTCTATAGATTCATGGCAATCAATGGTGATTTCCCCGCCGCGAGGCATGGATTCCACCGCATTTTTTAACATGTTGATAAATACCTGCTTGATCTGGTTCTCATCACAATTAATGGCCACCCGATCATCCTCATAGTGGGCGCGGATATAGACATTATTGATAATGGCTTGCGTATTCATTAAGGAAATGACATGATCGAGAATACTGCTTAATTTGACTTTTTTGAACTCCACGGGGTTCGGTTTGGCCAAATACATGAATTCAGTGACTATCTCATTGATACGGTCCAATTCGGAGATCATGATTTCGTAATAATCTTTGTACGAATCGTTCTTTTCCTTCAACAGCTGCGAGAAGCCTTTAATCGAGGTCAACGGATTTCGTATTTCATGGGCTACACCTGCCGCCATTTGACCAACGAGGTTCAGCTTCTCCGATCTTCGGAGGAGTTCTTCGGCTTGCTTTCTCTCTGTCACATCACGAAATACACTTTGAATGACGGATTCCCCCATGTATTTGTAAATATGGATGGCTGAAGATTCCACCTCGATAATATCTCCGTCTAAACGGATGAGCTTGAACTCGGAAAATCCCGAGCTGTGATCGTTTTTCAGGACCGTTTCCAGTTTTTTGCGCACATGTTCCCGGTCCTGCGGGTGAAATTGCTCGATAAACGAGTGTCCGATTAATTCCAACGGATCCTTTGTGCCGAATAATTTGAGTCCGGCATCATTCACATAAATAATGATATCGTTTTTATGAAGCATGATCGGCTCCGGAGAAAGCTTAAGCAGCCGCTGATACTGCCTGTCCGTTTCTTTTCTTTCCGTAATATCGAGGACCGTCCCGATGAGTGCAGGTCTGCCTCGAAAAAGAGTTAGTGTGGAGTTGCCCTCCAATTCCACATAAGAGCCATTTTTTCGTATTCCCCGAACTTTATAATCCCGATTCTTGGAGCCCTTGACGTTTGATTCTTGACAATAGGTCAATTTCGTCGTCATATAGTCCCGCTCCTCGCGGACGAATAAGTCAATCAAGTCCAGCCTCGTCATTTCGTTTTGACTGTATCCGAAGATGTTGGCGAATACGGGGTTGGCGTAAACGATTTTCCCATCCTGATACAAATACACACCGACCAAGGCGTCTTCCACCAGGCACCGATAGAGCGCTTCGGCCTCCTGCAGGGCTTTTTCCGCACATTTTCTTTGGGTGATGTCCACACAAGAGGCAATGACTTCGACGACGATTCCGTCTCGCTTCATCGGCTTTAATGAGGCCAGATACGTTAACCCGTTCTCTTCTCCTTCATAGATGACATTTTCTTCACCCTGCCAGGCGCGTTCGTAATGCTGCTCCTTTACAACAGCCGTCTCCAGCGGCAAAAATTGCTTCAGCTCCTTTCCCACCACTCTCTCGGGCCCCAGCCCCAAACGATAAATGAGCTCGCCGTCACATAGCGTATGGATGAATCGTCCATCTATTTTTTTGTATTTAAAGCTCATCCCCTGCTGATATCGTATGGTTTCTTTATGCTCTTGCTCAATCTTATCGAGCTTTTCAAAAAAGTCATTCGGGGCGACCTCTTTCAGTACGATGAGATAGGTATGGTGATGTACAAGAGGCAGTGCTTTCATCTGTACAATCACAGGGGTCCCGTCTTTGCGCTGTATCGTCAGGTGATCCTTCTCGATGATGCCGGTTGGGAGCGTCTTTAAATCAAACGCTTGTTGAAAGGGCAACGGGCGTCCTGTCAATTCATCATCTGTCCATCCAAATAGCCTGGAGAAGGGAGGATTGGTTATGCGTACGAGTCCCTGATTATCCAATATACATAGTGCATCAAAAGAATGGGTAAAAAGTGGATCCATTGGAAAAGAAGCATCCGTTATACTTAATGATTCCACAAACGCAACCTCCATATTTTGGATAAATAACCCTAATGAATTATTAATCACCACTATTTCGACACAGCCCATATTTTTCCTTCTAGTATCCTGAAGGTGTTTTAACAAAATGATATACAGCATAGTCTGACGGGTTATATAGGAAGAACGGCATAATGAAACGGAGTTGCGAATAGACATGTGTAAAGCGTGGCTTTGTCCGCGCTTTGCACGATTCCGACACTAAAGCGAAAGGATGAACCAGACCATGGAACAGAGGACTCCAATGATCGCCGTCCTGGGGATCGGTACGTCCGTACCGGCTTTTCGAATGGATCAAGCCGATGTATCCCAAAGGCTTACCGAAGCATTAAAGGAGCATCCCCATTCCGCGCGCTGGGCAAAACGAATATTCAAGCAGTGTGGAGTGGACACACGTTACACTTGTGAGCCTAATCTGCTCGAATCCGCAGCGGCATGCCGTTATTTCCCCGATGCTTCGATTAAAGACGTACCTGCCACTGCCGAGCGTATGCGAATCTATAAGAAAGCGTCTGTGCCCTTGGGGCTGGAGGCGGCCCAAAAAGCTTTATCGGATAGCGGAATGACGGCGTCCGACATCACCCATGTGATCACGGTCAGCTGTACCGGTCAATTTCTTCCGGGGTTGGATGCCGCTTTGGTTCAACAGTTGGGCCTGGCATCTACCGTTAACCGGATTCCCCTGCAATTTCTGGGCTGCGCAGCGGGCTTGAAGGCCATTGGCCTATCGAGGCAAATCATCTTGGGTACTCCGTCCGCCAAAGTGCTCATCGTCTGTGTAGAGCTTTGTACGCTTCATTTTCAGCCCTCAAGCGAAAAGGAGGCGTTATATGGCGCTTCGTTCTTCGGTGACGGGGCTTCCGCTTGTATCGTAGGCCGCCCCGGCGCGGATCATCATGGTATTTTTCAGCTGGGAAGGGAAAGCTCGGCGCTCCTGCCCGAGTCTGCTGATGAGATGGTATGGGAGGTAGGGAATTACGGCTTCGATCTTTATCTTTCCCCGAATATCCCCAGACTGATCGGCAGGTCGATATCTGCGGAGGTAGAGCGATTATTATCGGGAGGGTACAGACCGGAGCTGTGGGCGATTCATCCCGGGGGCCGAGGGATTATTGATTCGCTGCAGGAGGTGTTCGGGCTTGCCGATGAGCAGGTTGACCCCAGCCGCAGCGTACTTCGCCATTATGGAAATTTGTCCTCCGCCACGATTCTTTTCGTGCTTAACGAGATGAGGCAGCGATTGCTGGACCGCCGCTCCGGCCCGGTTAGCGGGATTGCCATAGCGTTTGGTCCCGGGATAACGGCTGAGATGGTGCAAATCACGTATTTTCCGTCTGTTGTCGGGCAGGAACAGCTCATAGGAGATACCCGTGTTTAATCGATTGAAGCAGCGGTCCGCGGAGCCCGAACTAATGGATGACCTTTCCGCAGGGGGAGCTGAGCTTCGTGAAGCATTACGGCATTTGCGAAGGCTTAATCGGATCTTCAGCGCATCGGGACCCACACTCTATGGCGTAAGGAAACTGTGGTCGGAGGCGGGCAAGCCGGGCTGCTTGTCTATCCTGGATATCGGAGCCGGATCGGGAGACATCAACCGCAAGCTTTTGCGATGGGCGGATGCCAACCGGATCAAGCTCAAGATCACTTTAGCGGACATCACCGAGGAGGCTTGTGAAGAAGCGAGGCTGTATTATTGCAGCGAACCTCGGGTTGACGTGCTGCGCAGAGATCTGTTCGCGCTGCCGGAAGCTTGCGCGGACCTGGTGACGGGGTCGCAGTTTATACATCATTTTGCTTCGGACGAGCTGCCCGGGGTTGTCCGAAGCATGCTGAAGGCTTCCCGAATGGGAGTCGTCATCAATGATATTCACAGGCATTGGATCCCCTGGACGGCGGTGTGGCTGACGGCTCGTTTGATTTCAAGCAACCGGTATATTGTACATGATGGTCCCTTGTCCGTGGCCAAAGGTTTCCGTTCAATCGATTGGGAGCTTCTGGGGAAAGCTTTGGATACAGCGGAATTATTCTATGCCTGGAGACCGTTGTTTCGGTATGCGGCCGTCATCCGGAAGGCGGATGTCCAGTTCAACGGACGGAGCTGAGGATGATGAAACGAAACTATGAGGTGGCGGTGCTTGGGGCGGGAATCGCAGGAAGCGGTATGGCCAAGGCATTGGCTGACAGGGGCTGGGAGACGGTGCTGATCGACCGTGATTCCTTCCCTCGTCATAAGGTATGCGGAGAATTTCTATCTCCGGAGTCGCAAAGCACGTTGAATGCCCTTGGTTTGGCTGGATCTGTCGATGCGCTCCATCCCGCAACGATGAGCCGGATCCGCTTGATCCTTAGGCATGGAGAGGTATTGGAAATTCCGCTGCCCGGCAGGGCATTAGGAATCAGCAGGTATGCATTGGATTCTGCGCTGCACCGAGCAGCGTTGAATGCAGGCGTGGAGGTGCGGACCTCAGCCGCGGTCACATCCGTTTCCCGAAGCGACGGGGGATATCGAATTGAGATCAGCAGGGAAGGGGAGAAAACGGCCTGCGAGGCACGTGCTGTGATAGCGGCATGGGGGGCTAATCCCCGGGCGGGGCTTCCGGGCCGTCGCCCAAGTGGACCCGAAAGAAAGATGTATATGGGCGTGAAATCGCACTTTCGGGGGATAGCGATGGAGCCGGCGGTAGAGCTTTATTTATTTCCGGGCGGATATTTGGGACTTGCCCCGGTGGAAGATGGAATCGTCAATGCTGCGGCGCTGCTGAAGCGGGAAGCGTTAATGGATGCAGACAAATCGATTCTGGGGATCATGGCTGCCGCCGCCCGTAGACACCCGAAGCTTCATGAAAAGCTGGCACAAGCCGTACCGGTTCCCGGCACGCAGGCCGCCGTCGCCCCGGTGATTCTCAATCGCAGGCCGGTTGCCTGGGATGCGCTTCCCTGTGTGGGGGACGCTTCATCGATGGTGCCGCCGCTCTGTGGTGACGGCATGTCGATGGCCCTGCGTTCGGCCTTTTTGTGCGCGCCTTTTGCCGACCGCTTTCTTCGCGGAGAGATTCCCCTGACCCGATGGGAGCACGAATATACACTGTCGCTGCAGCGGGAATTTACGGGTCCCCTCAGGTGGGGACGATTTTTTCAATCGGTGTTCGGTATGCCTGTGATCTCGCGTCTTATGCTGGGCTTAGCGCAGCTTGCCCCTCAATTGGCATATGGGATGGTTCAAGCGACCCGGTTGAAAGAAAGCGATTATTAAAGAGCACCCAATCCGCAGGCAGAGGAGCTTGGTTATGGGGTACCGGCAGCTTGCTTTCCTTTCCCTTCGTTATCCCAAAGCGATCATTGCGTTTTGGTTCATGTTTGTCGTCTTTTTCGGGATGTACGCCGCGAAGCTGCCTTCCGTATTGAAGGACCATGGCTTGCTCCCTGACGGAGCCTATGTCAAGGTTTTGCAGATGCTGTCCTCCGACTTTCATATCCCTGAGGATCCGGTCATTCTAGTGTTTGAGAATGAGCATTCTATAGCCCGGGAACCCTTCCGCCTGTTTATTCAACATACCTTGGACCGGCTGCAGGGAATCCGCGGTTTGACCGATGTGATTTCCCCGCTGAACAGCGAAGGGATGCTCAAGAACAATGCCGCCTATGCGCTGCTTGTGTTTGAGCAAAACGCCTATGAAATGAAGCCGGTGCTTGAGGAAATTCATAAACGTCTGCCGAACCACAGCGGCATCTCGGTGAAAATGACAGGGAAATCGGTGGTCCAGGCCGACGTTAATCGAGCCAGCCAAAGTGATTTGAAAAAAGCGGAGCTGATCGGAATTCCGGCCGCATTCCTGATTTTATGGTTTGCATTCGGCGGTGTCGTATCTGCTATGATTCCTGTTATCCTCGGAATGTTTGCCGTTACCGGCACTATGGGGATCATGTACTGGCTGGGGACCCGGATCGAGCTCTCCAACTTTGTATTGAATGTCATCCCCATGGTGGGGCTGGCGCTGAGTATCGATTTTGCGTTGATGATGGTCAGCCGGTATCGGGAGGAATTGGATAGAACCTCGGCTGAGCAGGCGCTGGTAACAACGATGGAAACCGCCGGCAGAGCCGTTTTATTTTCGGCAGCCTGTGTTTTTCTCGGTTTGATGGGGATCTGCTTCATCCGCCTTCCGATGTTTACTACTGTAGCTTTAGGGGCGATGGCGGTAGTCGCGGTCTCGGTCCTGTTAACCGTTACTCTGCTTCCGGCGCTTCTAACGATGTTGGGAGCTATCATCCGATCGGAAAAAAAGTCGGAATCCATTTCCGGGGAAATAAAGCTTTGGCATTCTTTCTCCCGGTTTATTATGAAGAGGCCATTCCGGATGGCGTTCTTGGCCTCCTTTGTGCTCATCAGCTGCCTTATGCCTTTAACCCAAATGAAATTAGCCATTCCGGACGCCGCCTCCTTGCCTCAAGGCTATGATTCGCGTACGGCCGCCGAAACGCTTCAAGCCTACTTCGCCACTCCGTCAACCTCTGAGGTGTACATTGCAGCCCAAGGATTAAAGCCTAACCTGACTCAAGAAGAGTTGTTCAATGCCTATGGCCTGATTCAACGATTGGAAAACGATCCGGACGTGCTGCGGGTGGATTCTGTGTTTTCCCGCCTGCGCATGCCGCCCGAGCAGGTGTTCGACCTGATGCAAAATCCGGTGATCAAAGAAAAGGTTGAACCGGCGCTGAAGCCGTTTGTGAACCGTAATCGAATGCTCATTTATGTAACCCTGCAGGGCAATCCGGCATCGCAGGAAGCGATGGATTGGGTCAGGCGCTGGGAGCAGACGGGGAGCACCGGGAATCTCCGTTTCCTGTTGGGCGGAGAACCGAAGTACCAGCAGGAGGTTTTTGATGAGATTTATGGCAGTATCAAGAAGGTGCTGCTGTTTATATTCATTTCGCAGTTTGTCGTGCTGTTCATTGCGTTCCGTTCGATTCTCATTCCGTTCAAAACGATCCTGATGAATCTTCTGAGCCTGGGAGCATCGTTTGGCATCCTGGTATGGATATTTCAAGAAGGACGATTCGGGATGGAGCCGTACAGCATCGCCATCATGATTCCCGTCTTTATTTTCGGGCTGGCTTTTGGCATCAGTATGGATTACGGGGTTTTCTTATTATCGCGCATATCGGAGGTATACCGGCAAACACAGGATAACGACCGCGCCATTCTGGTAGGGCTGACCTCAACTAGCAGAATTATCACCTCGGCTGCAGCGATCATGATTGCCGTTACCGCGCCCTTCGCATTCGGAGAGGTCGTTGGGGTCAAGCAGCTGGGAATTGGCATCGCAGCCGCAATCTTCATTGATGCGACCCTGATCAGGCTGGTTTTGGTCCCCTCCTTCATGAAATGGCTAGGCAGGCGGAATTGGTGGGCGCCCCGATGGTTTAGGCTTAAATAAGCCCGAAGATACTTGCTTCGAAGGCTCAGGCTACAATATGTACACTGCCATTTGACTGATGGATGCCAGGGAGCACCAGCAGGATAAATGGCTTTTTGTGTGTTTTGAACGAAGCTAGCGAACGGATAGCTACAGGTATCATTAATCAGAAGATTGCTCTCTATGGATTCTGAATAGAGTGTTATATTTGACGGAATTGTGTAAAAAAGCAACTAAAAATTGTGTAATAGATAAATTTATATTGTGTACTATACATTGATTGATGTACACTATATAAAAGCGAACCAAAGGAGGCAGTTACAGTATGGTCTTGGATATTAAGACAGTTCAACAGCAGCATGCTAAGAACTCACATCATAACTTGTCCGTATCAAAATTAGTTGAAACGGCTTTGCAGAGAAAGGAAGGAGTACTGGCTTCCTCCGGAGCATTGCGGGCATTGACGGGAAAATATACCGGCCGCTCCCCTAAGGATAAATTTGTGGTGCAGGAACCGTCTGTGATGGACCATATTGCTTGGGGCGCCGTAAATCAGCCTATCTCACAGCTTCAGTTCGAGAAGCTGTATCAAAAAGCGCAAGAATATATGGCACAACGGGAGCTGTTTATATTTGACGGCTTTGCAGGGGCGGATTCGGATTACAGGCTTCCGATTCGGGTAATCAATGAGTACGCTTGGCATAATTTATTTGTCCGCCAGCTCTTTGTACGTCCGACACAAGAAGAACTGAAGACGCATCAGCCGGAATTTACCGTGATCGCCCTTCCGGGGTTGAAGGCCGATCCTGCCGTTGACGGCACACATTCTGAAACCTTCATCTGCGTATCGTTTGAAAAGAAAGTGGTCCTGATCGGCGGCACCGAGTATGCCGGCGAGATGAAAAAATCGATATTCACCGTATTGAACTACCTCCTTCCGTTCCAAGGGGTTATGCCGATGCATTGTTCAGCCAACGTTGGAGAGGATGGCGACACCGCTCTGTTCTTTGGACTGTCAGGTACAGGGAAAACGACGCTTTCTGCCGATCCGAACCGCCGTTTAATCGGAGACGATGAGCATGGCTGGTCGGATCAGGGCGTGTTTAACTTTGAAGGCGGATGCTATGCCAAATGCATAGGCCTCTCGGAAGAAAAGGAACCGCAAATTTGGAATGCCATACGTTACGGATCGGTGTTGGAAAATGTGGTTTTGGATGCGGACACCGGAGTGGCCGATTACAACGACAATCAGATTACTGAAAATACGCGCGCGGCATACCCTGTCGATTATATTCCCGGCGCACTGATTCCGGGGGTTGCCGGCCATCCAGACGTGATTATTTTCTTGACGGCCGATGCGTTTGGCGTCCTGCCGCCAATTTCCAAGCTGACAAAGGAACAGGCGATGTATCACTTCTTGTCGGGATACACCTCGAAGCTGGCAGGAACGGAGAGAGGGGTTACGGAACCGGAAGCGACGTTCTCTACCTGCTTTGGAGCACCTTTTCTTCCTTTGCGTCCAAGCGTGTATGCGGAAATGCTCGGGAAAAAAATCGAGGAGCACAACGCAAGAGTATACTTGGTTAATACCGGTTGGTCCGGCGGACCTTACGGCGTAGGAAAACGGATGAATCTTGCTTATACCCGTGCAATGGTGACGGCTGCGATCAATGGCAGCATTGAACAAACGACATTTGTTGCCGACCCGATCTTTGGCGTGCTTTGCCCTGAGTCCGTCCCGGGTGTTCCAAGTGAAGTGCTGGTGCCCCGAAACACATGGGAGGATAAAGCGGCGTATGAAGCGAAAGCGGCGGAATTGGCTGAACGCTTCATCCAAAATTTCGAGAAATTCTCTGATTTGAGCGAGGAAATTATTTCGGCAGGTCCTCGGAAAAAGTAATAAGCATGTTACAAAAACTGTGCTGCATTAGCCGCACAGTTTTTTGTAGTACTTGTAACGGAATGTATGTTCACTATTATTGGCAACAGGAGAAAGTAAGCAGGTTTTTGGTTTTAAATATTCTGGAAAATAATAGTTGGTTTATTGTATAATGTAAAATATTATACATATAAAAGTGGGGAGCGTTATGGTCGCTAGCTTTGCTCTTAACAATTTTTTATTGAATGTTTTTTTCGTAACGTTCCCCTTCATATTTTACCAATGGATCCTCCATGAGAAATTGAAAGCAAGAGCGGCAGCAAGGGGGATATGGACATTTCTATTGTTTGGTATTCCTATGGTTTTATGTATGTTTTTTCCTACAACAGAACAAAATGGAGTATTATTTGATCTTCGCTTGGTTCCACTGATTTTGGGATGCTTTTATGGCAACGGCATAACAACGCTTATGTTATTTACCTCACTGATTGGTGTCCGGTTTATGATAGGAGGCGCAGGCGCTTATATCAATGTGATGACCGCAGGCATTATTTTGATCCTTATCCTCTTGGTATTCAAAAAATTTCAATCCTTCAGTTTAGCTCAAAAAATTTTTATTTCCTCTTTTATATCTTTAGCGGGCAAAATGATCGGTTTATCCGGCAGTCTGATGTATAATCCTCATTTCAATTACAACTTTACCAGCGGGACCCTTTTTTATATTTTGCAAAGTATATTTATGGGTTTAACCGTATACATTATCGAAGCCATAACCAAAAGCGTAGAGATGCGTAAAGAGCTGATGGACTCTGAAAAAATGAAAGTAGCGAGTGTGATCTCCGCTTCCGTCGCCCATGAAATCAGAAATCCTCTAACCGCTGTCAGAGGATTTATTCAACTGCTCAGCACATCCGATTTGGCTCTGGAGAAAAAACAGTTATACGGACAAATATGCATTGAGGAGCTGGATCGTGCGCAGCAAATCATTCATGACTATCTATCTTTAGCAAGACCTCATTCCCAGAGCGTAGAGAGGTTGGATATCGACGAAGAAATTCAATACGTCAGCAATGTTTTATTATCCTATGCCCATTTGAAAGGCGTCGAGGTTGAAATCCAATCCGAACCCGATCTGTTTATTATTGGAGAACGCCAAAGGCTCAGACAGAGTATAATTAACATTGCCAAGAATGGAATTGAAGCGATGGGTGAGCAGGGGGGGTATTTAAAATTTTCAGTGAGCGGACAAAGGAACAATGTCATTCTGCACATCAGCGATACGGGAACGGGGATGACAGAGGAACAAATCCGGCGTTTGGGAACTCCCTATTTCTCGACTAAAGAAAAAGGCACCGGTCTTGGTACCATGGTCGCGTTTAACATTATAAAAAATATGACGGGAAAAGTCGTCGTCGATAGTGAGGTAGGAAAGGGGACGGACTTTAAGCTTATTTTTCCTAAAGCCTAATCCTCAGGATTGCCGCAAAAGCAAAGAAGGAGCCGGGAAATTCCAGCTCCTTCTTTACTGCCTGTTTTTGCTATTTCACTATATATAAAATCAGCGCAAGATAACCTAGAACAATAGCGATAATATAATAAATGGAGAGATTTTTAAAAATGCTGCCTGTTCTTTTGTCGTAACCGGGATTCCCTTCCTTGTTTTTCTTGGAAAGTCCGATCATGATCGTGGCTACCGTTGCAAATAACATAATCGTTAAGAAAATAATGTAATAAATATAGAGAGGCATCTCATTCACCATCCAGCTTAGTCTTATATTTGGATCGTATCAAGAAAAGGCTGAGTTGTAACCATCCAATTCGATACGTGTTATCCCGTCCATTGCACTCAGCAATGTCTTAAACCTTCTGCAAATGCACGTACTCCCTTGTGTATGCATCCCGGATCCGGCCTTGAAAATGAAAAACGGACATAACCGGGCTTCGAGCCATAAACGCTTCCCGGGACAAAAATGACGCCGCGTTTAATTCCTTCCTCCAACAGCTTGAAATCATCCACTTGTTTATGTATGCCGCACCACAGGTTTAATCCGCCTTGAGGTAAGAAGAATTCCACCTCTCCGTCTAAATATTCCTGCAGGGCTGAGGCAAGAAGATCCCGCTTGAACAGCAAAGCACTTCTCAAAAAGGACATATGATCTTCAAAATCAGTCTTTGATCCTAAAAATTGTGCTGCAATCCATTGTGGAATGATGCTTAAACCAAAATCCATCTGCTGCCGGGCATCTGCCAAGCGATGCACTACTGATTGCGGCGCCACCATCCACCCAATGCGTAAGCCGGACGCGGCAATTTTGGACAGCGATCCAATGTAGAGCACATTTCCGGCCGTGTCGAACGCTTTTAAGGGTTTAGGCGTACTGCCGTCAAAGGCCGTCAAGCTGAAGGGATCATCCTCTACAATGGGAATCCCTAAATCCGCGGCAATATCCAGAAGCTTCATCCGATGCTCAGGCCTCAGGACCGTGCCGGTAGGATTTTGATAATTCGGGTTTAAAAAAATCATACGCACACGCTGCTGATGATATAAGGACAAGATATCATCGGGTTGAACACCATCGTCTTTAACCGGTAAGCGGAGCAGCCGTAATCCTGCCGATTGAAACATAGGCAGGGAATAGCAATAAGAAGGGTCTTCAATGGCAACCGCGTCCCCTGCACTAAGCAGGCACTGAGTAATCAAAAATAACGATTGCTGTGATCCTGATGTAATCAGGATGGATGACGCGGTGGAACTTATACCGTGATACGTTTGCAAAAAGGATACAAGAGTTTCTCTTAACGGCAGGTAGCCTTGAGGATCGTCATAGCCCCAGTGATCGAGATAAGGCTTGTCCTGCCACAGCTTCTGGAAGGCCTGGCTCGGAAATAAATCCGTCGAAAGCTCGCCGCTGGCGAAATCGATAATGTCGGGATGCTTACGAATCTCTTCCCGAATACGCCGAATGAAGGGGATGTTCGGTAAAAAAGCTCCGCTTTCTTCATATAAGCGCCAGTTGGCGGCATGCCTTGGGGTAAATCCCCATTTATCGCCGCTCACTCGGGTTCCGAAGCCGACGCGGCTCTCTACGAGTCCGGAGGCGCGAAGCTCTTCATAAGCCTGTACGATGGTGCTCCGATTGACTTGCAGCTCGCCGGCGAGCTTTCTTTCGGATGGCAAAGTGCTGCCCGGAGGGTATTCACCATAGCTGATTCTGCGTTCCATATATTCGGCAATTTGTTGATATAACGGCTTTTTGCTTGTGCGATCGGGTTTCCACATAGGGACACCGCCTAACTGTTGAATCGGCTTAATCAACCATATTATTTGGTATCTTAACACAAATCATGCTTTAAATCTGGTAATAATTTATGAATTTCAGTTCAGGGGCCACGGTACATTGAAGATTGGATGGGAATAAAGCAGGAGAATTGGCTGTTTACCAAATTTTCAAGCACGGTATGATAAATTTATGAACGTTAAGGAGAAAGCACGATAAAGGGAGGTCATTCCTATGGAACGCACGGTGCGTGCAGCGGTAGTTCAATCGGCTCCTGTACTTTTTGACAAGGCATCTGCGCTGAAGAAAATAGCGGAGTGGACGAAAGAAGCGGCAAAGCAAGAGGCTCAGTTGGTCGTATTTCCGGAAACGTTCATCTCAGGCTATCCTCGAGGATTTACGTTTGGAACCCGGGTAGGCAGCCGGACGGCTTCGGGGCGACAGGACTGGGCGCGATATTGGGAGAGCGCTGTACAAATTCCGGGAGAGGACATGGATATACTTGGACAGCTGGCCTATGAAGCCGGGGTCTACCTCATTGTCGGAGTCGTCGAACGCGAAGCCGATCCGGGCAGTTCAACCTTGTATAACTCGATGGTGTATATAGGACCGGACGGACGGCTGCTCGGCAAACACCGCAAGCTGATGCCAACGGGGGCAGAGCGACTGCTGTGGGGATCGGGAGACGGAAGCACGCTGACGGTCATTCAAACTCCATTCGGGAGAATCGGCGGTTTGATCTGCTGGGAAAACTACATGCCCTTGGCGCGAGCCGCGATGTATGCCAAAGGAATCGATCTGTTGATCACTCCGACTGCAGATGCACGCGATACTTGGCAAGCCACGCTTCAGCATATCGCCTGCGAGGGCCGCTGCTTCGTATTATCCTCCAATCAATATGCAACCAAAAGCACGTATCCGGATGATTTAGCCTGCCTGGACGAGCTTTCCGGCCAGCCTGACGTGTTATCCAGAGGAGGAAGCGCGATCGTTGGGCCGCTAGGAGAATATGTAGCACAGCCGCTCTGGGATCAGGAGGGGCTGCTGATTGCCGATTTGCCGTTAGAGCAGATCATACAAAGCCGATATGACTTTGATGTGATGGGACACTATAATCGGCCGGACATATTCCAGCTCACGGTCAATGAAAAAAAGCAAAGCATCGTTGAATTTCAACGTTAAATAGAATGAAATCCTGGACGTTAGCCGCTGGATGGTTAACGTCTTTTTTAAATTCATCAAATGATTTTCCGGCGAAGCGCCGGTATATTTGACACGTGACTGGATATTAACTACAATGTGTAGTGTTGGTTGGGCATACGTTTTGCGTATTGAATTTCATTAGGTTCGTCAGCATGATTGGACCGTTCTATTCTGAAAAAGCAAATTAAAGGAGTTAGCCATGAAAACGAAAGCAAAGCGTTCTTTTGGCCTAGGAGGACTTTTCATTGCTGTGGTGGTCTGTATTTTGGGACTTGTGATATGGGGAATATTCAATAAGCCCGCCAGTTCTGCCGGCAATGAACTGATCCCCGGCTCCAAAGATAATCATCCTCATGTATTCACCTATGCTCCGGATGGAGAAACGGTCTGGCTCGGAACACACACCGGCGTTTATGAATGGATGGAGAGCAGGTGGCAAAGGATACTTCCGCCGTTGAGCCGGGATGATGTTATGGGCTTGGAAATCGATCCTGCGAAGCCGGAGCATATGATTGTATCAGGCCATGGATTTGTCAAACGGACCGTAGATGGCGGAGAAACTTGGGAAACGTCTGAGAGCGGACTGCCGAACCAGCCGAAGCCGGACACGCCAGATGCGCATTTACTTGCGATGAATTCGAGGAATCCGAATCCGTTGTTTACGTTGTTAGCGGGCAGCGGGGAGAACCTGTACCAAACGCAAGATGCGGGAGTGACCTGGACGAAAGCCGGTACCATCCCAATGCACGCGTATTCGATTGCATGGGCCCCGGATGATGATGCTTCATTGTTAGTAGGTGCGGAGAATGGGCTTTTCCGATATGACCTTGCCAATGGAAGCGCACAGGAGACGAAGATTAGCCATGAACCTGCTTTTCAGCTGTTGACATTACCGGACGGGAATGTCATCGCTTTAACGGAAGGAGGATTCCTTCGCTCGAAGGATTTGAAGAACTGGGAGCCGATGCAGGTGGAATTGAACGGTGAAATGCCACTGGGCATCAAAAGCTCCGCTAAAGATGCAAGCCGTTTGCTGATCGTAACAAGCGGGCTCAAGGTATACGAAAGCACAGATAACGGAAAGACTTGGACGCAACAATAATACCAGGCAAAAAAGGCTTAGTCACAGCGAAAACTGCATGACTAAGCTTTTGCTTTTCCTCGCATTATCTTCTGTGCGATGTGCCGAAGGAATAATTGCAACCGCATGCACTGCAAGGACAAATAATCCATTTACATGTACTGCAAATAAGATAGCGAACAGAGTCAATGTTCGTTTTACAGCTCCAGCAATGTGTGAATCGTCCCCTGGGCTTTGACCTCCCGAACACGGCGGACAGCAATGTACCCATAAACGATTCACTGCTCTGACCTGTAGTATTAGGCTTACTGGAAAGGATCCGGAGCATGCCTGCATTTTTGCCTGCAAGCGCAGCACTTCTTGCAGTCTCCCCCCGTTGATTCTGTCGTTGGATATTCGCACCGGCCAAAAGGAGTTCGTACACCATTTTGGAATGGCCGGCTTTGACTGCATGCATAAGGGCGCTCGTACCATCCGCATCAGCCACATTAGGTCCGATTCCATTTCTGATGAACATCAGTACCATCGGCAAGGAATCATTCTTGACGCTAATCATAAACGCATGGTAAATCTCCTGTATGTTTACAATAGGAATTAATTTTTCCGTGACTTGAACCAATTGACGTTCAACCGTAAAGGAGAAGGCGTCTTGCCCATTTTTTAGTTTGGAATGCGGGTCGGCCCCGCGCTTTAAGACTAGTAAAGCCATATCGGTCTGATTTTTTTGCAAGGAAGTCAGGAAGGCTTCGTTTAGTTGTTCCTGTGCAGGCTTTTTTTGCAGCATTCTCTCGACCAGTGCAGTCATTCGGTACTCTATAGCTAATTGAAGGATAGTTTGTCCGTAGAAATTTTTTGTTTCTGAATTGGCTCCGTGATCCAATAGGAAAAGAGCCAATTTTTCATTCTTTTTAGCCATCGCCTCAAGTAAGGCTTTGTCCAGCTCCTGAAGCTGTTTGCCATGAACAACGAAATGTTCCGCAATGGAGTCCATCCCTAAGGATATTGCCTTTAGCAATGGAGAATTCAATGAATGGCTTTCTTGATCCGGATCAATACCAAGCTCAATCAATAATTGTACCATTTCCGGTTGTTTTGTGCCGATGGCCGCGGTGAACAACCGGCTTCCGCTGCCAGCGTCTGCTCCGTGAATCACCATTAACCTTACCGCACCCGGTAATTGGTTGATAATAGCCTGTTCCAGATGGTGCTTGTTGGGTATGACACCTCGATCCAGCAGCAGTTCAATGATGGTTTGTTCTTTGGAAGATACGGCAAGATCCATCGTGTTCAATTCTTTGTCCCTTGTTCTACAGCTGTATGGAGGGACTTGATGTTCGAATAGGCGGGAAGCAAGCTCCGAATGCTTGCTAATTAAAGCAAGCCATAAAAGGCGCTGTGCCATATACGGCTCAAGATCGTATAAAGATAAGGATTCAAAACAGGTTTGGCAAAGCGGCGCGTTCGCCTGAGAAGGAAAAAAACGTTCGAAAAGCTCCTTGTCCTTCTTTTTTATAGAAAAGGAAAGAAAGGAGAAAACGTCTTTTTGCTCCGGTTTGAGATCATGGTTGCCAAAGATCTTTAAAAGTCGAATATCCGTTACAATAGATTCATTAAACCGCCTTACTTCAGAAGAATGGATATTTCCGTTTGTCAACATATTGAGCCATAATCGGATGCTGCTTTCAGGATGCATTTCTTTTGATATTTGGTAGGCAGCACGGTAGGCTATGGGAGCTTTCCGGGAATACAGTGAGTGGAGTAATTCAATCATTATCCCCTCATCGTTGATTTCTGCGGCTTTCATTACGGCATTGACGCCGTTGATGTTCGCTTCTTCCGGTTTGGCTTTATGCTTGAGAAGCAGCTTGATGATGCTAACATGACCTGGTCTCACAGCATGAAGAAGGGCGGTATAGCCGTTCATGTCTTTTTTATGTACATTTGCCCCAGCCTCCAATAAAAATGTAACCATATCCTGATGACCATCTATACAAGCTAGCATTAAAGCAGTGAGTCCCTTATGATTTGCTGAATTTATCCAGGCGCCTTTTTCCACAAGAGTTTTTGCCATTTGCAGTGCGTTGTTCCGGGAAGCAAACATTAAAGGGGTTGTACCGTTCACGTTTGAATGTGACGTCTTAGCTCCGTGGTTCAGGAGTAATAAAGCAATGTTCATATGATTACGTTCCACTGCCGTGATTAACGGGGTATTCCCTTGTTTGTTGGGGATATTCGGATCGGCGCGATGGTTAAGCAGCATTTGAACGATCTCGTAACTTCCTTGACTTGCTGCGAACATTAAAGCCGTATTTCCGTTATGGTTCTGGGTATTGGGATTGGCGCCGGAGTTTAATAATGTTCTGACCTGCACTCCATCATGATGTTTTGCCGCATCTAAGATATTCATTTCCAAGACATTCGCCCCTTGATCAATTCGCGTTATCACTTATGCAAGTTTATCAAGATTAGACATCATTTGCTAGGAGGGTACATCATGTTTTGTTTGTATGTATTGACTCCTATGCCCTTTTAAATAGAAGTTGACTTCCCTGGGGATAATATTCTACGATTTGTAGTGTGAAGGGATGGGAGAAGCCGATGAGAGTCAAAAAATATAATGTAAATGAAGAAGGGCTGAATCATTTTTTTGGTCCTCTTGAAGCCAAAATTATGGAATTATTATGGTCCTCCGAAGGATTATCGGTAAAAGAGGTGCAGTCCATCGTAAATGAAGAGCACCCTATCACATTTAATGCCGTTATGACCGTAATGAACCGGTTAATTGAAAAGGGACATCTCAAAAAACAAGCTCTTGGCCGCGGCAAAGGAAAAGTTTCCCGTTACACGACAGTGCAGACCAAAGAACAGTTTATTGCGGAGCAAACCAAAGCGGTAACGGAAGGACTTATCCACGAATATGGAGATCTTGTGGTAAATCATATGGTGGAAGCGCTGGAAGATGCGGACCCACAGCTGCTGGTCAAGCTTCAAGAGAAATTAAATGACCTGCAGAGCAGGAAACGGACATGAAGGCCATGGAAACGAAATGGAAGCCTGCAGCGATCATAGGATTTATCTTCTTGTTCAGTTTTCTTTTATTATCGCAAATGGGGCTTTTCATAGCTCATGAGCTATGGAATGTGGAATTAGATTGGAATTTGTTCCAGTATTGCCTTTCCGTGGTGAACGAAAGCTCCATTGGCCATACGGCTACCAGACTGCTGTTCTTTCTGGTTATCTTGTACACCGTAACAAGAATGTTATGGAGGGTCTTAAAGCAGTGGTATTTATCCGTGAAATGGGAACGTATTTTTGCGGAAAAACTGCACATGAAGCTTACAAAAAAACTGAATTACAAGTATCGTCATTGGAACGTGAAGTTTCTTGTGATAAACGATGCGTCATTTACCGCTTTGACCATGGGGCTTATCCGTCCGCGGATCATTGTATCATCAGCGGTGCTTACTTCTTTCCCGGCCAAAGAGCTGGAGGTCATCCTGCAGCATGAACGATACCACTGCATATACCGTGATCCGCTCAAAATCTTTCTATCCACTTTACTTATGGATAGCTTGGGGTATGTCCCGATGTTTAAAGCGTTCCATCATTATTACAAAGCGTTAAAGGAAGTGCTGGCCGATCGTTTCGTCATGACCAAGACCGGTACTGAATATGACTTAGGAAATGTTTTGTTGAGACTTTCGACGATTCGAACGGTCACCCGTCCGGGAGTCGGCGTATCATTTGCTGATACGGCGATCAACTACAGGCTTCATCAGGTGCTAAATCCGGACAAATCGGTGCATATTCCTTTCTTTGAATTCAGGCCTACGGTCATTTCCATGTTTATTGTCCTCATTATGCCAAGTATCGTACTGGGCGGATGCTCATAAACCCGTCTAAAAAATCCCGGTGGGATTACATCGCGTAATCCAATCGGGATTTTTTAGGGCGTCAGGTTTATTTAGGCGATCATCTTACGGCAGGCTTCAGCACACTTTCTGCACATCTGGGCGCATAGTTTACAATGCTCATCTTGAAATTTACCGCAGTGCTCCGCACAATGCTCGCATACGCTCGCGCATAATTCGCAAATTTGTTTCATATTCATGCTGTTGCGGGCCATATGCTGTGAAGCGAGTGAACAGAGATCGGCACATTCCCGGACCATAGTGATGCAATGTACTCGTACTTGAACGTCGGGCTCTTGTAAACAGGCGGTGAAGCATCGTTCACATGCTTTCATACATTCCAGACAAGCATCGATACATTGCTGAAGATCTTGAGGAATCGTTTGCGGGTTCATATTCATCCTCCTTTTTGACTACAATATGTAGTTTCAAAAGTAACTTAAACGAACTACAGAGCAATGAAACATAATAACTTATTCCAGAGAAAAGGCTTCTTTTATTTATGGATTTGTGTTACATTAATTATAAATTGTGTTACGATTTCTCTTCGGCATGTATTATACATAAGGAGTGGGAAAGCTTGGAGTGGTTAACGGTATTATTTTTAGGTTTTTTACTAGGCATGAAGCATTCGACGGATGCGGATCATGTGGTGGCAGTAACGACCATTGTCAGTCAGCAGAAGAAACTATCCCTGGCCTCCAAGATCGGAATGATCTGGGGATTCGGGCATACGTTAACGATTCTGATCATCGGTTCGGCTATTATTTATTTGCAGTTCACGATTTCTCCAAGACTCGGGCTGTCCATGGAGTTTAGTGTCGGCGTCATGATTGTTATTTTGGGAATATGGAGCTTGAGAAAGTTTTTGTTTCATGGACATCTCCATGGAAACGATTCCGGCTCAGCGGCTGAGCACAAAGTTAAGCCGCCTGGCTGGATCCGGCCCTTAGTTGTCGGTTTCATCCACGGTATGGCCGGATCTGCAGCAGTGGCATTGCTCGTGCTAAATGCGATCACCAATCAGAAGCTTGCGTTTATTTATTTGCTGCTTTTTGGATTGGGTACGGTAGCGGGAATGATGCTGGTCACTGTTTTATTGGGTCTTCCGTATATTTATTCCAAAAACATTCGATTTCTCAACCGGGGCTTGGGCATAACGACCGCTGTGTTTAGTATCGGCTTCGGCTTGTTTATGATGTACGAGCTTGGATTTGTGAACGGCCTGTTTACCAGCACGCCTGTTTGGACACCGGAGTAATTCGCTGGACACAACAAAATAACGCTGATCACAGAGGAGCCCTCAGGGGTTCCTTTTTTGCGGAGTATGATTCATACATTCAATGGGAACGGTAAATAAAAACAAAAGTGCGTTGACAAATATACCATAGGGGGGTATACTAAATCACAAGCAGAACACCTGCAAAGCCAATTGATGAAAAAAGGAGAAATGAGTTATGACTCATATCACATTAAAAGTGCAAGGCATGTCCTGCGGACATTGCGTGAATTCCGTTGAAGGAGCGCTCAGGGAATTGGGTGCGGAAGGAAAGGTGGATCTGGCGGAAGGCATGGTGTCCGTTGAATATGATGAAACCCGAATAAGCTTGGAGAAAGTGAAAGAAGCCATTGAGGACCAGGGATATTCGGTCCAATAAGGGATAGGTTTGAAAGGCTGTGAAAGGTTAATGAAAGAGGGTGTTTACTATGGGTTCTGCAAATGCCGGAACAAAGCAAACCTCTATACAAATCACAGGAATGACCTGTGCCGCTTGCGCCAATCGAATTGAAAAGGGCTTGAATAAAATCGAAGGCATCGAGGAAGCGAATGTCAACTTTGCCTTAGAGAGAGCCACTGTTTCTTATGACCCGCAAAAAGTCGATATTCATCAAATGGAGCAAAGCATCCGTAAGCTTGGATATGACACGGCGAAGGAAATGGCGGAGCTGCAATTGGAAGGAATGACCTGTGCCGCTTGCGCCAATCGAATTGAAAAAGGGTTAAATAAACTGGAGGGTGTCTCCAAAGCCGCGGTCAATTTTGCAATGGAAACGGCTCATGTCGAGTTTAATCCGCTTGAAGTATCCATTGCGGATATGCAGCAGAAGGTCGAGAAGCTCGGCTATAAGGCTGTCCCGAAGCAGGAGGAGGCGGATACCGACACGCGACGTCAGAAAGAACTGGCGCGGCAGAAGGCGACTCTGCGTATTTCCGCCATTTTGTCCTTTCCGCTGCTTTGGGCGATGGTCACTCACTTTTCGTTTACTTCATGGATTTGGATGCCTGAGGTTTTCATGAATCCATGGTTTCAATTAGCGTTGGCAACGCCGGTTCAGTTCATCATCGCTAAACCGTTTTATGTCGGTGCGTTTAAAGCGCTGAAAAATAAAAGCGCCAATATGGATGTGCTTATCGCGTTAGGCACCTCCGCGGCTTACTTTTACAGCTTGTATTTGACGATCGATTGGGCGGCAAACGCCCCTGGCGGACACCACGCCCCGGCCATGTATTATGAGACCAGCGCTGTGCTGATCACGTTGGTTATTCTCGGAAAGCTGTTTGAAACATTGGCTAAAGGACGGACGTCGGAAGCGATTAAATCGCTTATGGGACTGCAGGCCAAGACGGCTTTGGTCGTCAGAAACGGGCAGGAGATCCATATCCCTGTAGAGGAAGTGCTCGCTGGCGACATCTTGTTGGTGAAGCCCGGCGAGAAAATACCGGTGGACGGTGAAGTGCTCGAAGGCGTGTCGTCCGTAGATGAATCAATGCTGACCGGTGAAAGCATCCCTGTTGAAAAAAGAACTGGGGACCGCGTGATCGGAGCCACGATGAACAAAAACGGGATGCTTCAAATCAAAGCAACCCGAGTCGGCAAGGAAACGGCGCTTGCACAAATCATTAAAGTAGTGGAGACAGCGCAGGGCTCAAAGGCGCCTATTCAGCGGGTGGCGGACGTCATTTCCGGTATTTTTGTACCGATCGTGGTTGGAATTGCCCTCATTACGTTTGCCGTATGGTATATATGGGCTGAACCGGGCCATGTTGCCGGAGCTTTGGAAAAAGCCATTGCGGTGCTGGTGATTGCCTGTCCATGTGCGCTTGGGCTCGCTACGCCTACTTCCATTATGGCCGGTTCCGGTCGTGCAGCGGAGCTGGGGATACTGTTCAAGGGCGGGGAGCACCTGGAGTTAACACACCGGATCGAAACCATCGTGTTGGATAAAACGGGTACCGTGACCAAAGGCAAACCGGAGCTCACGGATGTGATTCCCGTTGATATAGATGAAACGACTTTTTTGAAGCTGGTTGGATCCGCCGAGAAAAATTCCGAGCATCCGCTGGCCGAGGCCATTGTGTCCGGGATTGCAGCCCAAGGCATTTCATTGGCGCTGACCGGTGAATTTGAGGCTATTCCCGGATACGGAATTCGAGCCGTCGTCGAAGGCAAAGAAGTGCTGGCCGGAACCCGCAAGCTGATGGCTAAATACGATGTCTCGATCGAACGTGCTGTGGAACCTATGGAAAAGCTGGAGCTGGCCGGCAAAACGGTGATGCTTATCGCTATCGGACGGCAGTATGCCGGACTTATTGCGGTGGCGGATACGATCAAGGATACATCTAAAGAGGCCGTCGCCCGCCTAAAGCAAATGGGCATTCAGGTCATTATGATTACGGGTGACAACGAACGTACGGCTAAAGCCATAGCGAAGCAAGCAGGCATCGATGAGGTATTGGCGGAAGTGCTGCCGGAAGGGAAGGCGCAGGAGGTCAAGAAGCTTCAAGATCAAGGCAGGAAGGTGGCTATGGTCGGCGACGGCATCAATGATGCGCCGGCGCTTGCGGTTGCGGACATCGGCATGGCCATCGGTACAGGAACGGATGTGGCTATGGAGGCGGCGGATGTGACCCTGATGCGCGGAGATTTGAACAGCATTGCCGACGCCATGGCGATGAGCAGAAAAACGATGGCCAACATCCGGCAAAATTTGTTCTGGGCGCTTGCTTATAACACGCTTGGAATCCCGGTTGCAGCGATCGGTCTATTGGCACCATGGGTGGCCGGTGCGGCGATGGCCTTGAGTTCGGTATCCGTTGTTCTTAACGCGCTGCGGCTGCAAAAAGCTAAAGTGTCATCGGCAGATTGAGATAAATGCCCAACATCACCTTGAAAATACAAGCGGTGCTGGGCTTTATTCCATTTCATGAATTAGCGAGTTTCAATAATTCTTCACCACTTCTAATAGTACATATCTTAACTAAAGGGGGGATAAGAATGGAACGTAAAAAACCGGTCAAGCTCAGACCAAAAGATTTATAGGCTTGACAGGCAAGCTGGTTTTAGGTATTGCAGGGGTGGAGACTGCCTTCACCAAGAATGAAAATTTTGTCTCCGGTATGTTCTCATTTGGGCTGTACGGTAGGGTTGGCTTCGGAGGAAGAGAAAAAAGGGGAGGCTTTACTTCACTTTAGATGCCCCTGTCATGGGGAAGAATTTGACGCCAATGGCAATCATATCGGCGGACCGCCGCCGCGGCCAATGGATGCGTTTGAACCTATTGAAAGAGAAGGGAAAGTATATATCGATATCTTTACGCCGGTGAAAAGAGGGTAAGCAGGTGAACGTCTTGAGCGTCAGGTATACAGAATAATCCGCAGCCGGTTGACGGACTGCGGATTTTTGCTTTTGGTTACAGAAGTTACAAAATTGCTTTACAAAAGTTGTATTAACTTACATTGAATACGAAAAAACAAAACCGTTGATCCATTCGCTATAATAAAACTTGTAACCGCTATCATTAAAAGGTGCTGGTCTTGAGCCAAGTAAAAGGAGGAAGCACACAGATGATCTTTTCCCTAGGTGATGCTAAACCGCAGCTGCATCCCACCTCATATGTGGCACCGGGGGCTCAGTTAATAGGCGATATTACGATCGGGGCTGAGTCAAGTGTATGGTTCAATTCGGTGCTGCGTGGAGACAATGCGCCGATTGTGATTGGTGACAAAACCAATATTCAAGACGGCTGTACGCTTCACGTCGACCCCGGAGTGCCGCTAAATATCGGCAGCAACGTATCGGTCGGACACAACGTCATTCTGCATGGCTGTACGATCCGCGACGGAGCGTTGATCGGTATGGGGGCCATCGTTATGAATCACGTAGAAATCGGAGAACTAACCTTGATTGCCGCAGGAACCATGATTACAGAAAAGAAAAAAATCCCCGCCGGAGTATTGGTCATGGGATCTCCCGGTAAAATCATCCGGGAACTGAATGAGGAGGATTTACGCATGCTCCGGTTCGTATCCGAGCACTATGTCGGACAGAGCCGAAGATATAGGGAAGACCATTTAACAGCTGTTCAGTAACCGCTTACAACTAATCGTTATAAACATAAAGCTTGGTAGGACGTCCTTTACTGGAATATTTTAATTCAAGCATAATTTCATCGATTTCACACAAATATTCCAAATATTTTCTTGTGGTTATACGTGACACCATCAATTGATCGGCAATGTCCTGAGCGGATAAAGGCTGACCGGAATGGATAAGTGTTTCGCGGATCATTTGCAGTGTCATCGGATCAATTCCTTTGGGCACATGGGTTTCTTCACTGCTTGATTGCTTTTTATCCGATTTAACGTACAACGAATCGAGCAGCTGCTGATTCAGGTTCGTATGCTGACGGAAGAGCGCATGTCTTTTTTTCAATGTTTCGAGGGCGGAACGAAAGCGCTCAAAGTCGAACGGCTTAATGATGTAATCTACAATGCCAAGCCGCATGGATTCTTCGATGATTTGCGGATGATCGGCAGCTGTGATCAAAATGACATCGACTTCAATGAGCTGGCGGCGAATTTCACGAAGAAGCTCCAAGCCGTTCATGTTGGGCATGTAGATATCCAGAAGAATCACATCCGGAGAAAGCTCTACAATCAGTTTCATGGCTTCTTGACCGTTTCTGGCGCTGCCGGTACATTCCACCCAATCGATTTTGTTGAGATACTTTTGATTGATGCTAGATACCATTGGATCATCTTCAATAATCAATACTTTAAGCAACAAGGTGAACCCTCCTGTATTTTGCGATTTCAATCAACGTTTGGGAATGCTGATCCAAAAGACGGTGCCAAGATTCGGAGAGGATGTTACATTCAGCTCTCCATGCAGTACATGATCGATATGGTTCTTCACCAGATACAGTCCATAGCCTCTGTCGGAATTTTTGGTTGAATAGTGCTTGTTGAAAATAAACGGAATCTGGTCTTCCGGTATGCCGTGGCCGTTATCCTCCACCATGATGATCCATTGGTCCTGCTGATCGAGCAAGGTGACCTCAATCTCTCCGTGAGGGGCACCTTTAACGGCATCAAACGCATTATTAATCAAATTGCCGAGAATCAGGATCATGCTGTTGGAAATGTCTTCAGGCAAATTCGGCAGATGGCTCCCGGGGTCGATTTTTAACGAGATGTTTAGCTCCTCGGCTTGTTGGATCTTTCCGAGAAGAAGGGCGGAGGTTTTGGGATCCAGGATTTTGCGTCCTAAAAATTGCAGCAGCTTTTGCTGACTGTTGGTGGTTTGTAATATGAATGACTTCGCTTCTTCATATTCCTGCAGCTCCAGCAGACCGTGAAGGGTGTGAAGCCTGTTCATAAATTCGTGGGTTTTGGCACGCAGTCCTTCCACGTATTGCTTCACGCCGGTCAGCTCTTCCGCAAGGCTTCGCATTTCGGTGGTATCTCTAAAGGTGGAAACGGCGCCGACGACCTCATGGTTTACGACAATGGGAGCGCGGTTGACAATCACCGTTACGTCGTTGACGGTATGTTCCGTATTGTACTCTTTTTCTTTCGAATCAATGACTTCGCTTAATCTGGATGAAGGAATGATCTCCGTGACATGCTTGCCAAGCGCCTCGCTGTCCAGCGACAGGATCTTGCGGGCCGTTTCATTGATCAAGGTAACCTTGCGGTTTTTGTCTACGGCAATGACTCCTTCATGCAGACAATCCAAGAGCGCTTCACGTTCCTTGACAATGTTAGCGATTTCATCCGGCTCCAGGCCGTACATCGTTTTCTTGATGCTCCTGGCGAGCAGGATGGAGAGAAGAATGCCGAGCGCCAAAGCGATGGACAGAAAATAGATGACAGAGATAAAATACGAATTCACGATTTTGTAGATGTTGTTGTTGAACATCCCCACGGCGATGACGCCAATAACTTTGCCGTCTTTTTTGACGGGAACGAAGGCCCGGATCGACGGTCCGGAAATACCGACGGCCTTGGAAATATATTCTGCGCCTGCAAGGGCGGGGCCTTCATCGCCGCCGGTAAATCGTTGACCGATCAATTCCGTATTGTTATGTGTGTAGCGTATGCCGTTGGGATCGAGAATCGTAATGAAGCCGGCCTGCGTTTTCTCCCTTAAATCCTGTGAACGGGGCTGAAGGTAACCATGTGGGTCGCCAAGCTCCAGAGCTTCTCTGACATCCGGCAGTTCGGCGATCATTTTGGCGACATCGAGCGCGCTGTCGCCGACCGCGTCTTCTACCGATCGAACAATGATCATATTAAAAAGGTAGCCGATACTCACCAGAATAAGCAGCACTACGGTAAGCACTAGTCCGATAATATGAAGCTGCAGCGGGAGTTTACGCTTGATGAATGGCAAAGGCTCTATCCCCTTTTGGAAGATTATCTCAATATTATATTCGAAATGTTCGAAATAATATACTACTTTTCTAGGTTAGGAGTGTTGCAATATGCTTCCTTTAGAAGGAGTTCGTATTCTGGATATTTCACAAATTATGGCTGGACCGCACTGCACGATGATTTTGGGGGATTTGGGAGCCGATGTCATTAAAGTTGAAAAAAAAGCCGGCGGAGACGATTCCCGCCAGCTGGGTCCCTTTATCAACGGGGAATCGACAAGCTTCTTCCAAATTAACCGCAACAAAAAAAGCATCGCGCTCGATTTGAAAAGCGATGAAGGAAAACAAATCTTTTATGAATTGGCCAAAACCGCAGATATCATTGTGGAAAATTACCGCCCAGGGGTGACCCAATCGTTAAAAATCGATTACGAGACCGTGAAGGAAATCAATCCCGGCATTGTGTATTGTTCGATTTCCGGGTACGGCCAAACGGGTCCATACGCTCATAAGGGCGGCTTCGACCTGGTGCTTCAAGGCATGACGGGCTTGATGAGCATGACCGGCGAACCGGGCAAAAAACCAATGAAATCAGGAATTGCCGTATATGATATCGGAGCGGGAATCACGGCGGCTTATTCCATTCTGGCGGCTTATATTTATAAGCAAAAAACAGGCCAGGGACAGCATGTGGATGTTTCTCTGGCGGAGATCGGGTTGCCGTGGTTTACCTGGGAGGCTGCAGCTTATTTTGCTACCGGCAAAATTCCCGGACCTTCAGGCTGGAGGCATCGTTCTGTGGCGCCGTATCAGTCGGTCCAAACAGGAAGCGGTTATATTATGGTCGGCTGCGCAAACCAGCGAACATGGGAGAAGCTGTGCACCGATGTGATCGACAAACCGGAATGGATCACCGACCCGCGGTTTAAGACCAATACGAACCGCATCAATAATGTAGAAGAATTGGAAGCCTTGATTGAGGAAGTAATGGCTGCCAATGATTCGGCCTACTGGCTTGAGAAGCTTGAGAAAGCGGGCGTTCCGTCAGGGCCGATCAATAATTTCGCCGAAGCGATGGAGGATCCTCACTATCTGGCCCGGGACATGGTACAGGAAGTGGAGCATCCGGTCATCGGCAAAATGAAAATGATCGGAATCCCGACCAAATTTTCGCTGACCCCCGGACAAATCCGGATGCCTGCTCCGACCTTGGGTCAACATACGGACGAGATTTTACAATCGATCGGTTTGGAGGAGGAAAAAATACAAACGCTGCGGGAGAATGGCGTCGTATTGTAATCACTCATTTAATTAACCTGAGGAGGATGTATATGTCAACGGAATACGTTTATATGGAGAAAAATAAGGAAGTGGCCACGGTTTATTTTAATCGACCGGAGAAGCGAAACGGCCTGAATTACGAGATGTGGGTTGCCATTGCAAACTTGATGGAGGAGTGCGAGCAGGACCCGGCGATTAAAGTGGTTGTGTTTCGCGGAGTGGATGAGACGGCATTCTCGGCCGGGGCCGATATCAGCGAGTTTAAGACGCTGCGGTATACGGCGGAAGGAGCGGACAAGTATAACCGGGCGACATTGATTGCCGAGGAAAAAATCATGCGCCTCAGCAAACCTACCATTGCGATGGTCCAGGGCTTTTGCGTCGGCGGCGGCTGCGAGATTGCCGTGGCATGCGATTTTCGTTTCTCCGATACGAACGGCAAATTCGGCATTACCCCGGCAAAGCTCGGCTTAGTTTACAATTTGCCGGGGACAAAAAATGTGGTGGAGCTGGTCGGTCCGGCCAAAGCCAAGGATATTTTGTACACGGGCCGGCTGCTGGAGGCTGACGAAGCGTTTCGGATCGGTTTGATTGACCGTATCTATCCCGCAGAGGAAATTGTAGAGAAAACGTATGAATATGCGGCGTTGATTTGTAAAAACGCACAGTTTGCCGTAAGAGGATCCAAGTATATTATCGGCAAGGTGTTGGAGGGAGAAACGGAGGATACTCCGGAGATTGCCAAGCTGGTATTGGATTCCTTTGAAACGGAGGATTACCGTGAAGGCGTCACCGCATTCTTGGAAAAAAGGCGTCCGGAGTTCAAATATTCCTGATCGCTTTTGATCGATAATCCGGGAATTGCGTTTGAATTATCTTGAAAGGGATTACAAAAAAATGAATCAAGGGGAGTTTGGATGCTATGAAAAAGCCAATCAGTGTGTTATTGTCGTCGATTATTGCTGTTTCACTTGTCTCTGCCTGTTCGAATCAGCAAACTGCTGCTCCGGCTGCGTCTGGTAACGGCGGGGGCTCCAACGCGGCAAACAATTCGGGAAGCGCAGCTCCGGCGCCGGCCGGATTTGTGCCCAGCAAAGATATTGAATTTGTAGTACCCTACAGTCCTGGGGGAGGAAGCGATATCAATGCCCGGACATTGGCGCAGGTCATGAAAAATGAAAAGCTGGTAGATAAAAATATTATGGTCGTCAACAAGCCCGGTGGTACAGGGGCGGTAGGCAACGCTTATACGTTCAGCAAAAAGGGAGACGCGCACACCCTCATGACATGGGTTTCCGGTCAACAGGCGGCCACGGTGGTGAATAATGCTCAAGTTACATTGAAAGACTTGACCCCGATCGCTACGCTGGCGGTAGATTCCTTTTTGGTTCTTGTAAAAGCGAACAGCCCGTACAAGACGTTTGACGACTTGGTCAAAGCGGCTAAAGCCAATCCGGAGAAGATTACGATCGGTGGAGCCGGAGCCACACAAGAGGACTTTCTGATTTACCATATGATCAACAAATATGCCGGAGCCAAGCTGAAATATGTGACGTTCAACAGCGGAGGCGAGGCTATGACGGCATTAGTCGGAGGTCATATCGATGTGGTTTCCAGCAATCCGAATGAAGTCATTGCCCAGATTGAGGCGGGAGAGCTTAGAGCTTTGGCTGCGACATCCGAAGAAAAATTGGCCAGCCCGTTAGATAAAATTCCGAATTTTAAAGAAATAGGCTACCCTGACATTCAATTAACTCAATTCCGTGCCGTTGCGGGTCCTCCGGATATGCCTAAGGAAGCGGTGAAGTATTGGGAGGAAGTCTTCAAGAAAGTCAGCGAATCCAAGGAGTGGCAGGAGAACTACATCAAGAAGTTTAATTTGAAGAGCGAATACATGAATGCGGAAGAGAGCAAGAAATATTTTGAAGAGGCGCTAGAGATGTATCTCCAAATTCATAAGGAAGCGGGAACGATCAAGTAACGTACGGGGAAGCGAAGGGCTTTGCCAAAAGCCTTTTGCTTCCTTACACATCAGCGGTTGGAAATAGAGTATAGGAGGTGCCGGACGGGAATGGGAAGAATCGTAGCTGCGGCGATTGCTTTATTTGGCGCTTTTTGGGCTTATCAAGGCTGGTTTAATAATGAAATTTGGGTGAATAACGGGCCAGGCGGCGGATTTTTGCCGTTTATCATAGGGATATTAACGGCAGTATTAGCTTTACTTGAGGTGTTCAAGAATGAACCGTCGTCTTCCAAAATTGAGAAGAAACACATCGTTCCGGTGATTGCCACCTTAGTGATGATCGCGGCTTTTGAAGTGTTCGGCATGATCTTAACCTTTGGCTTGTTCGTGATCGGCTGGCTGCTATTTCTGGAGAAATATCCGGTTCGCAAGGCTGCAGTGATTGGAATCAGCACAACGGCCGTCGTTTACTTCGTGTTCAAGTATTTCCTCCAAGTCCCCTTCCCAACGGGCTATTTGGGAATTTAAATGAAAGGATGATCGTATGGGGATCTTTCAATCGCTTCTGGATGGATTCGTTGTTGCTTTATCGTTCCAAAATATATTAGCTGCAGTCATCGGCGCGGTTTTGGGTATTCTCGTTGGAGGTCTTCCAGGTCTGGGCTCCGTTACCGGTGTCGCCCTGCTTCTGCCGATTACGTTTACGATGGACCCGACAACAGGGATCATCATGCTGGCGGGCATTTATTACGGGTGTATGTACGGTGGATCCTACACGGCTATTCTGGTGAATATTCCGGGAGAATCATCGTCGATTACCACGGCGCTGGACGGTTACCCGCTGGCCAGAAAAGGCCTGGCCGGCAAAGCGTTGTTTACGTCAAACGTGTCTTCGTTTATAGGCGGGACGATCGGCATTATTTTCTTGACCTTTATGGGTCCGGTACTGGCCAAAATCGGATTATCCTTTGGTCCTCCCGAAATTGCATGCGTGATTTTATTGGCTTTATGCTCGATCAGCTTGTTGTTTGGAGAAAATCAAAGAAAAGGGCTGATCGCGGCTTTTATCGGGATGCTGCTGGCAACGATCGGCGTAGATCCGACCTTGGGGCAATCGCGGTTTACCTTTGGATCGATTAATCTGTTGAACGGTATTTCCTTTGTCGCATTGATCATCGGCATGTTTGGGTTCTGTCAAATTATTGAGCTCATGCTGCAAAAAATACATGCGGAATACAATTCGAAAATTACGATTAAAGAAAGCTTATTAAATAAAAGTGAAATGAAAAGAATCGTGGCTCCATCGGTGCGTACAGGTATTCTTGGAAGCTTTATCGGGATTTTGCCGGGAGCGGGAGCGACGACGGGCTCGATGTTCGCTTATATACTGGAGAAAAAGGTAGGAAAAAATAAGGATCAGATGGGCAAGGGAGCCCTTGAGGGGGTTGCAGCCGCTGAGTCCGGAAACAATGCGACAGCCGTCGGAGCGTTCGCCCCTCTGCTTTCCTTGGGAATTCCCAGCTCCGGAACGACGGCTGTATTGCTGGGCGGATTAATTATGTGGGGCTTAAAGCCGGGTCCGCTGCTGTTTACAACCAATCCCGATTTTGTCTGGGGATTGATTTCGTCCATGTACATCGGAAATCTAATCAGCTTGGCGGCCTCGCTTGCCATTATCCCGCTGCTGATTTATTTTATCCGGATACCGAATGCCATTATGATTCCGTTGATCATTATCTTCTGTGTGTTGGGTGCCTATACGGATCAAAACAGCATGTTCGATGTATGGGTGATGCTGATTGCCGGAGTCGTCGCTTTTATTTTGAGTATCAACCGTTATCCGATCGCACCGCTGCTGATGGCTTTTGTTCTCACGCCAATGTTTGAGACATCTGTTCGCCAATCCTTCGATATGAGTAACGGCGACCCGGCTATCTTTGTCAGAGGTCCGATTAATATCACCATATTAGCCTTGATTGTACTCTTTGTCATTGCGCCCTTTATCGTAAACTATCTGATCAGGAACAGAAAGTCGATGCAAAAAAACGAAACGATCAGCAAATAAAACCGGGCCTCCAAAGAAGTCATGGTCAAGTCTTAAGAGCAGTACACCCGTCATCGGAAGGTTCTGACCGGGTGTTTTTTTCATGGCTTGGTTATCCCCGAAGCTGGCCGTGCTGCTGCCGATAGGATTTGGGTGATAGGCCGGTATTTCTTTTGAACATGACGCTCATGTATTCGGCATGTTCAAAGCCTGCCTGTTCGGCAATCAGCGAAATGGGAAGCTCCGTTTCGATCAGCAGTTGTTTCACCAGCTTCAGCTTGGCGAATATAATCTCTTCATGAGGCGTACGTCCGACTGCTTTTTGAAACCGGCTTTCCAGCGCCCGGCGGGACAAGGGGATGTGTTCCAACAAATCCTGCACATTCATATTTTGCGACGCGTGATTGCGGATCAGCCGGATCGCATCGGAAACATGCTTGTCGCAAATAGACAAGACATCCGTCGATAAGCGGGTAGCAATACCCAATGGCTCAATCAGGTGTGCCTGATGATTCATGGGTTCACCGTCCATCAAGCATTTCAGGAGGCTTGAGGCCTGGTAACCTGTCTTGAGGGTGTTGGGTATGATGCTCGATAACGGAGGGTTCGATAATTCGCAGATTAATTCATCGTTATCCACTCCAATGACGGCGACTTCATCCGGAACCCGGATACATGCCAGCCGGCAAGCCTCCAGCAATTGCTGACCGCGAATATCGAAGCAGGCCATAACCCCGACAGGTTTGGGAAGGGACCGAAGCCATTCCATTAAGCATGTCATTTCCATATTCCACAGCGGTTTTTGCCGATCTTCCGCATGATGGTCGAACGTCCTGCACGTATAGCCGGCATCGTTTAAATAACGGATAAAGTGTTTTTCACGTAACTGCGACCAAATAAAATGAGAGTCTCCGTAATAGGCAAAATGCTTGAAACCGCGTTCGATCAAATGATCGGCCGCCATTCGGGCAATCGATTCATCATTGGTTTCCACAAAGGGAATGGAGGGCAGCAGCCGGGCCGCACTTAAATCTACGGCAGGCAACCCGGTTTCTTGAATATACCGGGCGACGGCATCGTTTTCAATTCGTGCAAGAATCCCGTCTCCCCTCCAGCTGCGAAGCCAGGACAGATCCTGATCCTCCCGGCTGTGCTCACTCAAAAAGAGAGACCATGGCTCCTGCTCGCGGGTAAACGTTTTGATTCCCCTTAGAAGACCGCGAGCGTATTCATTCGATGTTTCGATAATTAGAGCAACAGTTCGGATGCTCCGTTGATCGGAGGATGACTTCTTTCTTTTTTTGCGGGAATGAGCATTCATGTTCACACGCCCCATGATTTATAAGTTTCACCATTACTTCCCATTTTATATTCCATTCTACTCTTCATTCAAGGTAAAATATCTCATTTTCTAAGCGAAATGTTTCATAGACCATCCACACGCTTCATACTAAAATAAAGACCAAAGGAGGTGTTGACTTGAATCCGTCGGGAATTCAGTGCTCCATCATGAGCTTGGGATGGGGATCGGTTGAGGGTGATCGTTTCCGCAGCTGGCTTACGGAAGCGAAGGAGGCCGGGTATGACGGAGTCTCCGGATTTGTGGATAAAGAATTCCGTCCTTTTCTCAAGAAACCGGATGAACTTATTCGGCTGTTCGACGATGCCGGTGTATCGTTGGGAAGCGCCAATATGGGGCTTCCGGAGGACATCGATCGGGAAACAGGCCATGTGGAGCTGGTTTGCCGTTTTTTGAATCAAATGGGCTGCAGCCATCTGGTCGTGGTTGGAGGCAAGGGAAAAGAAGAGGCCGATTTTCTGCGTCTGGCCAAAGTCCTTAACCGGATGGGAGAAATCGCCGGCAAGCATCAGGTCCATGTGGCATACCATAACCACACTCACCATACCGGTGAAACGTTGGAGGATATGGACCGGCTGCTGTATCTTACGGATCCCGGCAAGGTGAGCGTCATGCTGGATACCGGACATTCCACCGTCGATTTTGTAAATCAGCCTTTGGAAGAGAGGGCCTTGCAGTTCCTGGAAAAATACTGGAATCGCTTAACCTTGATCGAATTGAAGGATTGGAATGAAAAATCAGGCTTGAAGCTCCCATTAGGAGAAGGAAACTGCAACTTCAAAGGCATCTTCCGATTTCTGAAGGAGAAACGCTACCAGGGTTGGATTACAGTTGAGTTCAACGGTACGGACGACAGAAGAACGGCCAGGGAGTATGCGGCAAGCAGTCGCGAATTTATTCGAAGGGGAATGGGGATATGAACAAAATTCCGACAAGAAGATTGGGACGCACCGGCTTTCAAGTCAGTGAAATCGGACTCGGCACGGTTTGGATGCTGCGTCAGTTTCATAACACGCCCCGCAGTGTCGCCCATCGTATTCTCGATCAGGCATTTTCCTCGGGAATCAATTTTGTGGACACAGCGTCGGCCTATGGCACCGGTGAAGGGGAGGAGCTCGTTGGAAAGGCTTTGAAGCGGACGAATCAAACGGTCATCGTATCCACCAAAATCGGAACGCTGCGAAATACGTTTTTGAATTTTTGGGGCGGTCAGGATGAATCGTACCAGGATGAAGAAATGCTGATGCGGCTTGTGGAACACAGCATGCACTTGCTTGGCAGAGATTTTATCGAGGTCATGATGATTCATGAGCCGCATTTCCCGCAGTGGGGCATCGACCGGAAAACCGGCGACAGCGTGATTCTGAGCTTGCTGGAGCGCTTAAAGAAAGAGGGGGTGATCGGTGCGATCGGGCTTGGCGGCGGTCCTGCGGATTTGGCCTGCGACCTTCTCGAAACCGGAAGATTTGACGTGGTGCTGACTTGGAAGCATTATGATTTGGTTACACAGGTGGCCAAGGAGCGATTAATTCCTACGGCCAAACGGCATGATGTGGGCGTGATTTTGGGCGCTCCGTTCCGGCAGGGGATCTTATCCGGACCCAAGCGCGAGCTGCTTGCCGATGTGCGCGCGGGAAGAAGACAGCACAGTCATCTGGAAAACGAATCGATCCTTAAAAGGGTGGAAGCTATCTATGATTTGTCCGATGAAATCGGAATGGAGCTTCCGGAATTGGGCATCCGCTTCTTGCTGAGCAATCCCGATATCGCTTCCGTGATTCCAGGGCCTTCTACCGTAGAGGAGCTGGAGAGCAATTTGGCTGCAGCCGCCAAAGGTCCGCTGCCTTCGGATGTCTTGGAGAAGCTTGAAAGGATCAATCAGGATATTTATATTTAAATTCAGCCATCGGTGAAAGAGGTGAGCCCGGATGAAAAAAATCAATGTCGCCATTGTCGGGTTGGGATTCGGTGCGGAATTTATCCCGATCTATCAGCATCATCCCCATGCCCGCATGTATGCCATATGTCAAAGATCGGAAGACAAGCTGAATCAAATTGGCGATTATTCGGCGTGAGCAAGCGATACTCTTCTTTTGAGGACCTGCTGAAGGATCCGGAAGTGGATGCCGTGCATATCAATACCCCCATTCCTCAGCACGCTTCGCAAAGCATTGCCGCCTTGGAGGCCGGTAAGCATGTCGCCTGCACGGTCCCTATGGCCACGACGATCGAAGATTGCGCCAGCATTGTTAAGGCCCAAAAGGCCTCAGGGAGAAAATATATGATGATGGAAACCGCCGTATATACCCGCGAGTACCTGTATATCAAAGAGCAGTACACGAGCGGAAGGCTCGGACGCATTCAGTTTCTCCGCGGTTCGCATCAGCAGGAAATGGCCGGATGGCCAGGCTACTGGGAAGGGCTCCCTCCCATGTATTACGCAACGCACTGCGTGGGACCATGTCTCGGTTTAGCGGGGAAGGAAGCCGATTATGTGTCCTGCTTTGGCTCAGGTCGGATCGATGAGCACTTAATAAGCAAATACGGCTCGCCTTTTGCTGTCGAAACGGCGCATATCCGGCTGAAGGATACCGATGTGGCCGTTGAAGTGACCCGCTCGTTATTTAATACGGCACGGGAATATATCGAAAGCTTCGATGTATACGGCAGCAAAATGAGTTTCGAGTGGACCAGGGTAGAGCATGAGGATTCCTTGCTGCACATTGGCGAGAAGGTGGAGCGCGTGAAGATTCCCGATTATGCGCAGCTGCTGCCGGAAAGCATTCGGAAGTATACGACGCAGGGCGTGTATGATCGCGATACGAACGCCCACCTTTCTTTTACCCAAGGCAGCGGACACGGGGGGAGTCACCCTCATCTTGCGAATGAGTTTATTATGAGCATCATCGAGGACCGGGACCCGTTTCCGAACGCTCTTCAGTCCGCCAATTGGACCTCTACCGGCCTTTGCGCGCATGAATCGGCCATGCAGAGCGGCAAGCTCGTCAAGCTTCCACATTTTGAATGACGGGGATCAATTGGATCAGGGAAGCGGGATGATGAAGTGGACCCTATAAAGAGAAACTACTTACTCATGTGTATGGACAGCATCTTATTTGCCAATGCCATGACATTTATTTCGGTCAATGCTTTTATCGCGTATTTTCTAAACGAGCTGGGGGCAAGCACCTTCCAAATCGGAGTGGCGGGTGCGCTTGTGTCGGTAGGAGTCATTTCCTCTCAACCGTTCTTTGTCCAAAAAGTCATCAACCTGGCTTGCAAGCTGAATACGTTTGTCAAATATATGCTGATTCAAAGATCGCTTTTCTTGCTGTTCGTGCTTACGATTCCTTTGTTTGCCGTTTCGAGCCCTTCATTGATGGTGATATGCTTTTTGTTGTTTTGGATGATATTCAATTTTTTTGTCGGTTCTTATGCGCCGTTCTATATGAGCTTGTTCGCCAAAATGATCGCCGTTCAACAGCGCGGAAGGGTAAGAGGATTCTCCTTGGCTGTCGGCAATCTGCTGGCCTTGGGATCTTCCTATATCGCCGGCGTCATTTTAAAGGAGGTTGCGTTTCCATACAATTATACGATCATTTTTGGGATAGGAGCCCTGATTCTGCTTGCCGATACTTTGATTTTTGCCTTGATGAAGGAAGAACCGGATCAGGTGACCCCGATCGAGATGAGTTTTTTTCAATATTTCAAATCGATCCCCGCGACATTTCGCGAGAATCCCAAATTTAAACGGATCGTCATCGGCTTTTGCTTTATGCTGGCTTCTCAAGTCAGCTTGGTCTATTACGCGCTTTATGCGGTACGTGTATACGAGATAACCCCTCAGTATGTTGCTTTGTTCACAGCGCTTACGGGCATAATTAACATCGTGAGCAATATCTTGTTCGGGATCATTGCCGATAAATACGGTCACCGTCTGATCCTGCTGATTTCGTCCTTGTGCGCCGCCGCAGCGGGAGTGATCATGGTCAGTTTTCATCAGCTTTCGGCGGTATATGCGGCATTTTCTCTGACCACTTTCGGTTTCAGCGGGTACTTTCTGAGCAGCGGTGTTTTCATCATAGAGCATGTAGCTAAAGAAAAAATATCGATGTGCATCAGTGTGAATAGCCTGATTACGTTAATGGTATCGGCTGTTGCCACGCTGACGGGAAGCTTTTTGATCGATAACGTTTCCTTTCAATCGGTATTCGTCCTGGCAGGAGCGGCCGGATTGGTGAGCAGTGTGATCCTCTATGACTTTAAAAGGAATACAACAAGCCTTACGGTTTCAGGAAAATAATAAGCGCTTACATGTAATTTTTGGTATAATACCCCTTGAAGTGTGAAAGGTTCTCAATACTTACATTAAAAAAGGGGGGGTACGATTGCTTGCGCTTGGGATACTGGACCCGTCTCCATGCCTTTCAGGCCAATCGGCGGTACATTCGCTTCAGCAGACGCTGGAGCTTGCGAAGGCGGCTGACCGGCTCGGGTTTAGTCGTTTTTTGCTGACGGAGCACCACAACACGACATATTCGGCAGGCTCCGTCCCGGAGGTTCTCATCGCAGCGATAGCTGCACATACCAAGCGAATTCGCGTGGGTTCGGGAGGCGTCCTTTTGCCCCATTACAGTCCCTACAAGGTTGCGGAAACGTTCCGGCTGCTGGAAGGTCTTTACCCCAATCGCATCGATCTGGGCATCGGCCGTGCGCCGGGCGGGGAGCCTGTCGTTTCCAGCGCCTTAAGATACGGCCGTCCTCTGAAGCATGAGGAGCATTATAAGGAAATGCTCAAGGATTTAGCCTGTTTTTTAACTGACCGGTTTGAAGAGGGACATCGGTACAAGGAACTGAGAGCGACCCCGGTCGTGGAGACCATGCCCGAATGCTGGCTTCTCGGATCCAGCGCCTTCAGCGGTAAGCTGGCTGCGGAGCTGGGAGGAGCGTTCTCCTATGCCCACTTCTTAGGCGGTGAAGGGCAGGAAGCGGTGCATCTCTATTATGAGCAGTATCGTCCGGGTCCTTTGGGCAGCACCCCCCGGGCCAATGTTTGCATTTACGTCATTTGTGCCGAAAGCGATGAAGAAGCTGAGCGCCTGGCTGCTTCCTTAAGCTTGTTTCTATTGTGGTCCGAAAAGGGGCGGAAGGACCGATTCTTCCCATCCCCGGAGGAGGCTATGAAATGCCCGTCTTCGGCAGAGGATCTTATAAGAATGAAGGTGAATCGTAATCGGATGATTGTGGGCGGCCCTGATAAAGTCAAGCGGGAGCTGACCGCCGCCAGCCAGGCCTACGGTGTGAATGAAATGATCGTCGTGTCGTTAATCCACGATTTTTCTGCGAGATTGCGATCGTACGAGATTTTAGCGGAGCAATTTTCACTGCATTTGGTTTTTTAAGGAAAATGAAAAAAATATTGACTTTATGATTTTGGGATGATAAGGTTTTTTTAACGGAAAAATAATCCAAATGGAAGCGTTAACGACGAGGCTCCTTTTTTTATGCTCGGTAACGTTAACGCACACGAAATCGTTATCGTACACGTTTTCGTTAACGCACACGCAACCGTTATCGCGAACGAACAGGTGGCATAATGGCATCTGCAATCAGGAGGAGGTGCATGTATTAATGTAACGCAAAAATGTAAACGGTATCATATTTAAGTCGTATTCACGGGATTCATGGTTTGTACTGCACCCGGGGTCTTTTGTTCACGATGTGAAGTCGGCCAAAGCTTCATGGGAAATGATAGCTGCAAGTTGTTGGATAAGAGGATGAAAACATCAACTTCATCAATCAAGGAGGCTGAAATATGAAAAAAGCTATTGTGTCAAGCTTGTCTGTCCTTCTAGTGACAACAACGTTCTTAGCCGGTTGTACGGGGTCAAGCCCAACGGCGCCGGATCCGTCGACAAAAGCGCCGGAAGCTGCTCAAAAGCCGGGGGAGAAGACGAAGCTGACCCTATGGTCGTTTGTCCCTGTACATCTGGATTTCTACAATGATGCGCTTGCCCGATGGAATCAAGCGAATCCGAATAAACAAATCGAACTGGAAACGGCCACATATCCGTTTGAAGATTACCATAATAAATTGCTTATCTCGCTTCAATCCGGCGTCGGGGCTCCGGATATTGCCGATATCGAAATCAATAAGTTTCCCAATTTCCTGAAAGGAAAACCGCAGCTCGTTGATTTAACGAATGTTGTCGCGGGAGAGAAGGATAAATTTGTTCAATCCCGATTTGAAGTGTACAGCAAAGAAGGTAAGGTGTATGGCATCCCCTTCCATGTCGGCGCAACAGTGATGTATTACAATAAGGAAATTCTCGACAAAGCGGGAGTGAAGGCGGACGATATTAAAACCTGGGACGATTACGTTGAAGCGGGCAGGAAAGTATTGGCTGCTACAGGTAAGCCCATGGCTACCGTAGAAGGCACCGGACATTGGACCTTCATGCCGATGATTTCTCAAAGGGGCTCCGATTACTTTGACAAAGACGGTAAAGTGATCTTGGACAATCAAACGAACATAGAGACACTGCAGTTTATTCAGGACATGGTGTATAAGCATAAGATTGCGGTGCCGGCACCCGGAGGGGCACATAGCAAAGAGGAGTACTTTGGCTTTATGAATAAAGGCGGTGCGGCTTCTGTTCTGATGCCCTTCTGGTATATGGCGCGCTTTGTGAACTATATGCCGGATTTGAAAGGCAAAATGATTATCCGTCCAATGCCGGAATGGCCGGGTGGAAGCAAAAGATCGGCGGGCATGGGCGGAACCGGCACGGTGATTACGCTGCAATCCAAAAAAACTGAGCTGGCTACCGAATTTCTTACCTTCGCTAAGTTAACTAAAGAAGCCAACATCGAGATCTGGAAAAAGCTCGGATTTGATCCGCCAAGATGGGATGTATGGGATTCGCCGGAAATGAAGGCATCGAATAAGTTTACGGAATACTTTGGAAACGATATTTTTGATATTATTAAGCCCCTCAAGGATGAGGTCAATCCGGTGAATTATGCGGAGAACAGCCCGAGGGCCCGTTCGATTATCGAGCAAAAAACGATGTTCAACGTAATACAGAACAATAATGCCACTCCGGCGGACGCCCTAAAAAGTGCAGCCAACGAGCTTAGGAACGCCAAGTAATGGATGAAGGCCACGGAATTCAACCTTTCATCAGGTTGAATTCCGTTATTCTGAATGAAGAGGGGGAAAGCCATTGGATGACAACTATACAGCTCCCGTGAAGAAAAATAATCAAGTTATCCGCCGTAAAGGAAACGGAAATCTGTTATTTTCTCAAAAATTTGCCCCCTACATTTTTGTGTTCCCTTTTTTGATCACTTTCGCTGTTTTCTTTGCTTATCCCATTTACAGCACCGTGCAGATGAGCTTCTACGAAATCTATCCCGGGGAAAGCACCTTCGTCGGTTTGGCTAATTACGAAAGGCTGGGAAACCCTGAGTTTCGGACTGCGCTTTATAACAGCGTAAGATACACCTTCTGGACGCTATTGATCTTGATTCCGTTTCCGTTACTTTTCGCCATATTATTAAATTCCAAATTATTGCCTGTCAGAAATGTTTTTCGATCCGCCCTATTTATGCCGGCTCTGACATCCACCATCGTGGCAGGAATGATCTTTCGGTTAATGTTTGGGGAGATGGACACGGCTCTGGCTAATTCCGCCATCGGTTTATTGGGATTCGATCCGCAGAAGTGGATGATGCAAGCAGAATCGGCCATGTTCTTGATGGTCGCGTTGGCAAGCTGGCGTTGGATGGGAGTGAATATTTTATATTTTTTGGCCGGTCTGCAAAATATTCCGAACGAGCTGTATGAGGCTGCAGATATTGACGGGGCAAGCAGGTGGCAAAAATTCATCAAAATTACAGTGCCCATGCTGAAGCCGGTTACCGTTTATGTTTTGACGATTAGTATCTATGGCGGATTCAGGATGTTTGAAGAGAGCTATGTTTTTTGGCAAAACAACTCGCCTGCGAATATCGGTCTTACCATCGTCGGCTTTCTGTACAAATCGGCGTTTGAATATAATGACTTTGGATACGGGGCTGCGATCGGTGTGACTTTATTAGTGATTGTACTGACGATTAACCTGGTTCAATTGGCATTTTCCGGATTGTTCAGGAAGGGGGAATAGAAGGTGAAAGCCGATAAAACAGATCAAAGAAGCTCCGTCTTACTCACCTTATTATTTATTCTGTTATCCGTACTGGCTCTATTTCCCTTTTATGCGATGTTTCTGGCTTCATTTAAGCCCTCAACCGAACTGCTTCGGTTTGGCCTGAACGTAAAGCTGCAGCCGGATGTATTGAGCTTGGCCAACTATGAATACATTTTCACCGAAGGGAAGAGGTATTTTCTTTGGTATAAAAATAGTGTGTTGATTACGGTTTTTTATACCGTGTTTGCTCTGTTTTTCTCGTCCATGGTTGGTTATGCGCTGGCTATCTATCATTTCAGGGGAAGAAATATCATCATGATTCTGGTGCTTATGAAAATGATGATTCCCGTAGAAATTATGATGCTGCCGCTTTATAAATTGATGGTGGCCATCCAAATGGTCAATACCTATGGGGGGGTGATCCTGCCGTTTGTTGTCGCGCCGGTTGCCATTTTCTTTTTTAGGCAGTATGCGGTCGGGCTGCCCAAAGAGCTTCTCGACTCTGCCAGAATCGACGGCTGCTCCGAATTCGGAATTTTCTTCAAGATTATGGCGCCCTTGATGGCCCCGGCCTTTGGAGCCATGGGAATTTTGCAGGCGATGTACAGCTGGAACAATTTCTTATGGCCGTTGATCGTTCTGCGTACCGAAGACAAGTTTACACTGCCCATTGGATTGTCGGGGCTGCTGACACCTTACGGTAATAACTATGATCTGTTGATTTCAGGCTCGGTTCTGACGGTTTTGCCGATATTGATTTTGTTCTTCTTATTTCAGAAGTATTTTGTTGCCGGCCTGACGGTAGGCGGGGTAAAAGGATAGCTCCGGATGTAAGACATTAACTATTTTCGAAAGGTGCGGATACGATGAAATCAACCGTTGTCATTAACGCAGATTTGGGAGAGCACATAATCAATAAGCATATTTACGGGCATTTTGCGGAGCATCTCGGACGCTGCATCTATGAGGGAATTTGGGTAGGCGAGGATTCGCCGATTCCCAATACGCGCGGAATTCGTAATGATGTGGTTCAAGCGCTTAAGAAGCTTCAAATTCCAAATGTAAGATGGCCCGGAGGCTGCTTTGCCGACGAATACCATTGGAAAGACGGAATCGGGCCTCGCGAAGAAAGGCCTAGCATGATTAATACCCACTGGGGCGGAGTCGTTGAAAACAATCATTTCGGGACCCATGAATTTATGGATCTGTGTGAACAGCTCGAATGTGAACCTTACATATGCGGCAATGTGGGAAGCGGTACGGTGCGTGAAATGCAGGAATGGGTGGAGTATATGACCTTCGACGGGAAATCGCCGATGGCCGATCTTCGCCGCAAAAACGGACGGGAAGAGCCGTGGAAATTGAAATATTTTGGAATCGGCAATGAAAACTGGGGATGCGGAGGCCGGATGCGCGTAGAATATTATGCCGACCTGTACCGGCAATATCAGACCTATGTGAGAAATTTTGGCGGCAATGAAATTTATAAAATCGCATGCGGTGCCAGCGAGGCGGATTATCATTGGACCGAGGTCATGATGCGCGAGGGGATGGGCGGCAGTGGCATCGCCAGCCATAATAAGCCCGTAAGCTGCGGATGGCAGCATTATCGTCCGGAAATGGGAGGTCTCAGTCTTCATTATTACACCAGAGACCGGTTGAATTATACGTCTGCTACGGAATTTGGCGAAGATTTGTGGTTTGAATATTTGAAAAGAACCCTTGTGATGGAAGAACTCATCAATGGACATTCCGCCATCATGGATAAATATGATCCGCAAAAGAAAGTGGGATTAATTATTGACGAATGGGGGACCTGGTTCAAAGAGGAGCCCGGCTCGACACCAAAGTTTCTCTATCAGCAAAACACATTGCGCGATGCGCTGGTCGCAGGGATCAACCTGAATATTTTCAACCGGCACTGCGATCGTGTTCACATGGCCAATATTGCCCAGACGATTAATGTTCTGCAAGCGATGATTTTGACAGACAAAGAGAAGATGATCCTGACGCCTTCGTATCATGTATTCGAGATGTACAAAGTGCATCAGGACGCCACGCTGCTTCCGATACATGTGGAAAGCCGTGGCTACCAGTACAAGAATGATCGGCTGGATGCCTTGAACGTTTCCGCTTCGTGCGATCAAGACGGCAAAATTCACGTGACGTACTGCAATTTGGATCCGAACCGTCCGGAAGAGGTGTATTGTGATTTGCGCGGAGATGTTCAGATTCATCAAATCACAGGCCGTGTGTTAACCGCTTCCGAGATGAATGCCCACAACACATTCGAACAGCCGGACCGGGTTAAGCCTCAAGCCTTCAATGAGATCGTCATTGAAAAGCAAGGGTTTACGGTAAAGCTTCCTCCAATGTCCGTTGTCGTGGTAGAAGTGGCGTAAGTGATAAAACGTGTGCTTACACGGAATAGACTAATAAAATCATCGGAATTTATGATAGGAGAGGACATCCATGACTAAAAAAGCAAAGATGGTACTGGATAAGGAGTTTCAAGTCGGCAAGGTGGATGAACGCATTTACGGCTCTTTTATTGAACATTTGGGACGTGCGGTCTACAACGGAATGTATGAACCGGATCACCCGACAGCAGACGAGCTGGGCTTTCGTACCGATACGCTTGAGCTGATTAAGGAACTGCGGGTGCCGATCGTGCGGTACCCGGGAGGGAATTTCGTATCCGGCTACAACTGGGAGGACGGCGTAGGTCCTAAGGATCAGCGTCCGGCAAAGCTGGATTTGGCATGGTTCAGTACGGAAACCAACCAAGTGGGCACCAATGAATTTGTAGAATGGGCCAAGCGTGCGAACACGGAGGTGATGATGGCGGTCAATTTGGGAACCCGAGGTCCGGATGCGGCGCGCAATCTGGTGGAATATTGCAATCACCCCGGAGGCTCTTATTACAGCGATCTGAGAAAATCTCACGGATATCGGGATCCCCACAATATCAAAGTCTGGTGCCTTGGCAATGAAATGGACGGTCCTTGGCAGATCGGCCGCAAGACGGCAGAGGAATACGGCCGGGTGGCTGTGGAGGCCGCAAAGGTGATGAAATGGGTGGATCCAACCATCGAGCTGGTGCTGTGCGGCAGCTCCGGTACGCATATGCCCACCTTTCCCGAATGGGACGCTACGGCTTTGGAGCATGCCTATGAGCACGTGGAGTATATTTCCCTGCACCGGTATTACGATAACTATGATAACGATATCGGCAATTTTTTGTCCAAATCCGTAGACTTCGATGAATTTATTACCTCTGTCGTGGCGACCTGCGACTATATCAAAGCGAAGAAAAGAAGCAAAAAAACGATCCATCTTTCCTTTGACGAATGGAATGTATGGTTTCACACCAGAGAAATGGATCGAAGATTGGCCAAATGGCAGGTAGCGCCGCCGCTTCTTGAGGACATCTATACTTTTGAGGATGCGTTATTGGTGGGAAGTATGCTGATTACTCTATTAAAGCATGCCGACCGCGTAAAGATGGCCTGTCTGGCCCAGCTCGTCAATGTCATTGCGCCGATCATGACCGAAAATGGAGGAGGCGCTTGGCGGCAAACCATTTTCTATCCTTATTTGCACGCGTCCGTCTTTGGAAGAGGCACCGTTTTGAAGCCGGTGATTTCTTCTCCGACCTATAACAGCAAGCTGTACACGGACGTGCCTGTATTGGACGCAACAGCGGTGCTCAGCGAGGATGAGGAAGCCTTGACCCTGTTTGTCATCAATAAGGATCAGACGGACGCCTTGGATTTTGAATGCATGCTTAGGGACTCCGAGCAATATACTGTAGTGGAACATCTTGTTCTCGAGCATGAAGACATCAAGGCAACCAATACAAAGGATAATCCTTTTAACGTCAAGCCGCATAATAAAGGCAATGCCGTCGTAGAGGACGGCAGGGTAAAAGCAAGGCTGTCCAAGCTTTCATGGAATGTAATCCGATTAAAAAAACAATAAAGCATGCAGTAAGACAATAGCACAAAGATGCATCGCAAGAGGCATTTGGCAGAAGCATTCGCTTCTCCGAATGTCTTTTCTTTAACATTTAATATAATTAAACAGATGATTGACTGTTAAATTCTGTATGTTGTATGATGAAAAGAAATAGTGAGTCGTGTGCGATAACGTTAAGAAATTACATGATTTATTGGAGGTTTTATGGGCGTAACTATTAAAGATATTGCAAACATGTGCGGTGTATCTCCGGGTACAGTCGACCGTGCATTAAATAATCGTCCCGGCATTAGCGAAAGAACGAAAAAGAAAATTTTGCGAATGGTCAAAAAGTTGAATTATCAGCCTGACCTTATGGCGCGAAGTCTGGCAATGGGGAGAACGATGACGCTGGGTGTCGTCCTGTTTGATCTGTATAACCGTTCCTTTGCCCAGCTCATGAATGCTATTGAGCTCAAGTCCAGAGAGTTGGGTTATTATGTCCATTTGGTGCTTACGGAGAAAGATAAAGAAAATGAAAAGCGTTGTATTGAGCATCTGGTCAGCCGTAAAGTAGACGGCATCATTCTTTTTACTGTAAACAAAGGGGAGGAATTTAACCAGTATTTAAAAAGCCTGGACATTCCGGTCGTCACCATCTTTAACCGTTTGTCGGATGATTGGCAGTATATCGGCATTAATGACCGCCAGGCGATGAAGGATGCCGTTCATTATATTTGGGAAAGAAACTACAGAAAATATATATTTATATGCCCTCCGCTTGCTTATCGCAGCGTCTCGAACATTTATACGCAGGAGGAGCGGCTTTTCGGATGCATGGAAGGCTTATCGGAGCTCCATCCGGGAAACGAGCCTATCGTTATACAAGAGAAAGACTTCTTAAGCGCTTTGGATCAAATCGACTTGAAGGGCCCCGAGAAAACAGCCATTTTGTGTTCCTGCGATATTTATGCTCTGGAAGTGATGAACCACTTGAAATCGAAGGGCCTACGAGTGCCTCAGGATGTGGGCTTGATGGGCTTCGATCATATTGACGTATTAAAATACGTGACTCCGGCCCTGACTACAGTGGAATATGCGGTAGAGGAGTTTGGGGTAAAGGCCGTGGAGAGCTTGGTCAGTCAAATCGAACAGACGGACTATCCTAGCATCCCTCTATTAAACTACAAAATTATTCCCGGTGATTCGATTTGATGTCTTGATGCTGTACAACCGTAAAGCATGGACGGAAGGACGCTTTTTATTGAAAGCGTCCTTTTTTCGTGACGCGTGTTCAAGCTTTGGAGTTTTTACAATTTTATGGCTGAATTGACATGACGGGGACATTAATACTACAATTTGTAGTGAGGTGTTTCACATATGGGGGGACGCATGCGTTGAAAAACAGAAAATGGATACAGTTTATGATTCTCGCTGTTGCATTGCTGGCCGGGGTCTATACCATAGGAGCCGGTGTATTCAAGAAAGACGATCAGTCCGTGAAGGTCGGCCATGCTGCTCCGGATTTTTCACTGCAGGGGTTGGATGGTAAAGTCTACAAATTATCTGATTTCAAGGGCTCCGGTGTTGTCGTTAATTTTTGGGGTACATTTTGCCCTCCATGTGTCAATGAAATGCCGGCACTGGAAAGACAGCATGAGAAGTGGAAAAACGACGGTGTCGTTGTTCTGGGCTTGAATCTGAATGAAAGCCCGATCACCGTTAGATCCTTCCTGGACCGTTACAGCATCACGTTCCCCATTCTGATGGATCAGGATGAGGTGCGAAAGCAATACAGAGTGGTTTCTTATCCGACGACCTTTTACATCAATTCGGAAGGCATCATTGAGGATATCTTTATCGGAGAGATGAAGGAAAGCGACATCGAATCCAGAATCAGGAAGCTTGTCGCAAGCCGGTAACCCATGACACAGCCGCGGGCGTTTCCTTGATGGGAAGCGGGTTCGCGGCTTTGTTGTAATTATAAAGCGTTATGATACAATGAGTTAAAAACGCGGGAGAGAAAAATATGGAACAATATCAAACCTTAATTGGAGTTGTGCTGGAGAAGCTGGATCAAACGTATAAGGATTTAAAGTTTAACTATAACGGTCTTGACAGCATTCTTAACAACCATTCGCCGGAAGAGATCGCTAATACGCCCGAACTTATAACGATAACCGAATTGCGGGATTCGTATGGTGAATTCATCCAATGCATAGAAAGGCGTTTCCCGGGGATTAAATGCTAAAGATCCAAATGATGTATTGACAGGCAAGTAAATGTATATTAGAATCTTTGTAAGCGTATACAATGAAATGTAATGGATTACATTCTACTTAGCAGCATATAGAGATAGAAGGGGGAGTTCGGATGCGAAAGGTGACGATGGATGATGTGGCTAAGAAATGCAAGTTATCCGTCGCGACGGTCTCGCGCGTCTATACCAATCCGGAGAAGGTATCCCCGAAAAATCGCGAGAAGGTATATCGGGCTATTGAAGAGCTGAATTACCAACCGAATATTTTGGCTCGCAATTTGAGGAAGCTGCAAACCAACAGTATTTTGGTCGTGATCCCCAATATTATGAATACGTTTTTTTCGTATATCTTAAAATCGATTCAGAATGCGGCGTTTGAGAAAGGCTACCAGGTCCTGCTGGGAGATACGCATACTTCTCCAGAGATGGAAGAAAAGTATTTGCATTTTTTGCAGCAAAAACTGGTTGACGGCGTAATTCTTTTGTATCCTCGTATGCATCCCTCGGCAATACAAAATGTAATAGACAATCACCCGGTTGTAATTGTAGGGCACCAAGAGATACCTGCGAATATTCCTTTTGTAATCAACAACAACCGCTTAAGCTCACAGATGGCAACCGAACACCTCATCCAATTGGGTCACCGCAGAATCGCTTATTTATCCGGTCCTCTCGGGCTTTCCTTGAGCAAGGAGCGGCGCGAAGGCTACTTTTCCGCCATGGCAGCCCATGAATTGACTGTCGATGCTTCGCTGGTTTATGAAGGGGATTTTTATCTTCAATCCGGTTATGATTTGACATTACAACTGGTGGCTTCATCGAACCCTCCTACAGCATTGGTAGCGGCGAGCGATGAAATGGCCATTGGGGCTATCAAAGCGGCCAGAAAGCTGGGAATATCTACTCCGAGTGAATTTGCAGTCATCGGATTTGACGACATCAAGATGGCATCGATCTGTGAACCGCCTCTAACGACAATGGCACAGCCGAAAGAAGATTTGGGAAGAATTTCAATTGAGATGCTGATCAGCATAATTAAGGGGGAGCCCTTAAACAGCAATCATGTGATTCTTCATGACGAGCTAGTTATCAGGGAATCCTGCGGCTCTCATTTGAAACGTTTGTAATCGATTACAAAAATAAAAAGGGTACGTATCCGCTTAAGGACATGTTCAGTTAAACAAAATGTAATCGATTACAACTAATGAAAGTTCATTTTGTAATCGATTACAAAATCATATTTCTTGAAGGTGGTGATGAAACGCTCCCAATATTGAAGCTTAGCTCCAAATGCCGGTGTTGTCTTATCCTTCATAACCAAGATCAGGAGGGTTTAGAATGAAAAAAACAATAGCCATGGTAAGTGCCTTATCTCTCGTTTTGGCGGCTTGCAGCAGTTCCACAACACCAACCAACCAGCAAGGAAGCGCACCCGGAGCATCATCGGACACCAAGACTGCCGGAGCAGGGAATAACGGAGGCAAGAAAACATTAGAATTTTGGTATATTGATCCCGGTGAGAAAGAAAAAGTATATTTGGAAGCGGTGGAGCGTTTCAAGAAGAAGCATCCTGATGTGGAGGTCAAAACGCTGCAAACGCCAAACGACACCTATAAACAAAAGTTTGCCGTGGCGATGGCCGGAGGCAACCCGCCTGATGTATTCCATTCGTGGGGCGGCGGATGGCTGAAGGAGTTTGTCGGCCAAGACAACGTATTGGAAATTACAGGGAAATTCGAATCCAGCCATTATAATCAACAGGTTTTAGCTAATGCCACCTTTGATAATAAAGTATACGGACTTCCTTTGGGGCTTTCCCTGTCCGTGTTTTGGTACAACAAAGAAATCTTTGCCAAGCATAATATAAAAGCTCCTGCTACTTGGGAAGAGCTTTTGAATGCCGTCGATACGCTGAAGCAAAATAAAGTCATCCCGATCGCTCTGGCTAACCAGCCCAAGTGGCCGGGCGCTTACTACTTGATGTATCTGGCTGACCGCGCGGAAGGTCCGGAGCTGTTCACCAGTGCTTTTACTCGACAGGGGCGCGGCTTTGACGATCCGGGTTACGTAAAAGCAGGTCAGTACATTCAAGAGCTTTCCAAACGCGAAGCGTTTAACAAAGGCTTCAACGGCATTGCCTACGATGCGGGTCAAGGACGCCAGCTGATGTACACGGGGCAAGCAGCCATCATGCTGATGTCCAATGCGTTCGTAAATAACATGCGGGCGGAAGCGCCGGGCTTTGAGCAAAAACTGGACTTCTTCCCGTTCCCGACGTTACCGGGAGGCAAAGGCGATCCGGGCAACCTTCAAGCCGCATCGGCTCCGGTATGGTCCGTATCCAAGAAGTCGGCCAATCCGGATTTGGCGATCGAATTAATTAAAGAATTGACCAGCCTGGAAACCGCACAAGCGTATTCGGATCGTACGGCTTCCCCTGTGGCGGTTAACGGAGTAACCTACAAAGACGCATATGCCAAACGTTTGGCTGATATGGCGGCAAACGCCAAAGCGATGTTCTGGCCATATGACCAAACGCTGCCGCCGGAATTGGCCGAGCTGCATAAGGATACGACCCAGGCCTTGTTCGGATTGTCGATCACTCCGGAAGAAGCGGCGAAAAGAATGGAAGAAAAAGCGAAGCAAATCTTGAAATAAGCTCGGCGGGGAGAATGCTCTCCCCTTTCTTCTCATACGGTGGAGGAAGGATGTGAGGCACTTGCAAAAAACAGAATATGCTCGTCCTGCAGCGAAAATGCTGAGTCAGGGTCGAAAGAAACAGTTTGATAAAAGGCTGACCATTTGCTTATTTCTTGCGCCGGCACTGATTGTTTATTGCATTTATATCTTATATCCCATTTTTGGTACGGCTCAATATAGTCTTTACCAATGGAAGGGCGGAGCGGATAAAGCCTTTATCGGTCTCCAAAACTATGCGGTTCTTTTTTCAGATCCGGTTTTTTGGCGGTCTCTTTTGAATAACGTTAAAGTCATTTTCACTTCGGTCTTTCTTCAGATTCCTTTGGGTTTGATTATGGCATTGATTTTGTTTGCTCCCATCCGGGGCAAGCGGTTATTTCAAACGGTTTACTTTATGCCGTTTTTAATGTCGACGGTAGCCATAGGCATGCTGTGGATATTCATGTTTGATCCGTTGAATGGTGCGGTCAATCGGCTGATCGGTCTGTTTGGCTTCGAATACGTGGCCTGGCTCAGCGAAGAGAAAACGGCGATGAGCGCCATTTTATTGGTTATTGTTTGGCAGTACGCGCCCTTTTACATGATTTTGTTCAAAGCGGCGATCGTCGGGATTTCAGAGGATTTATATGAGGCGGCAAGCATAGACGGAGCTAGCGCGTTTGAACGGTTTTGGCATATTACGTTTCCGCTGCTGCTGCCCACGGTCGTGACTTCATCCACGTTGGCCATTGTCGGGTCGTTAAAAGCGTTCGATATCTTCTATATTATGACGGGCGGGGGACCGAATAACAGTACGGAGCTGCTCGGCACCTACATGTACAAACAGGCGTTTATTCATTTTGATATGGGGTATGGCAGTGCGGTGGCGTTTATGATGTTCCTGCTGGCGTTCATAGCAGCGGGAATTATCCAAGTCATGGATGCCAGACGTAAGAAGAAGGGGGCGATGTCATGACGGCGGCAATCAAAAGTATTCCCCAGTATGCACTTGCCATTGTGCTGCTGATCTTTACGGGATACCCGTTCCTGTATATGGTTGCAACCTCCTTCAAAACGCAGGAACAATTTTTTATGGATCCGTTTTCTTTGTTCACATCGATTCAATTCTCTAACTATGCTCTGGCGTTTAAACAAGGGCTTACCACGTATTTTTTCAACAGTGTTATCGTTACATCGGTCTCGGTGGTGCTGACCGTATTGATCGCATCCTTGGCGAGCTATCCGCTGAGCCGATTGAAATTCCGCTTAAATAAGCCGGTGTTCCTCTTGCTGGTGTCGGGCATGATGCTTCCTATTCATTCTACGTTGATCCCGATTTTCATATTGACCCGTAATGCCGGTTTGAGCGATTCTCTTCCGGCTTTAATCGGTCCTTATGTTGCGTTTAGCTTGCCGATTTCGGTCTTTATCTTGACCCAGTTCATGTCGGAGCTTCCGCGGGAGGTTGAAGAAGCGGCAGAAATCGATGGCTGCAGTCATATGCGGATTTTCTGGAACATTATTCTGCCGATGCTTACTCCTGCTTTAGCAACGATTGTAATCTACAATTTCATTCATATTTGGACGGAGTTTATTTTCGCTCTGGTCCTGATTTCGAGCCCGGATAACATGACGCTGCCGCTCGGAATGCAGAAATTTTACGGAGAATTAACGGTGAATGTTCCGGCGTTAATGGCAGCTTTGACTTTAGCCAGCTTGCCGATCCTGATGGTGTATTTTATGGCCCAGGAAAAAATCGTAACGGGCTTGACCGGAGGAGCGGTGAAATAATGGCAATTCCATCGGAGAAGGAGAGATTCAATTGAAAAGAATGAGTATCGGCTTACAAATGTTTACGGTCCGGAACGAAACGGCCAAAGATTTTCGCAGCGTGCTTCGCAAAGTGGCTGAGCTGGGGTATGAAGGAGTAGAGTTTGCCGGCTACGGCGACATTCCTGCCGAAGAGATGAAGAGCTTGCTTCAAGAGTTGAATCTGACAGCGATCGGCAGCCATGTAAGGTATCATCTTCTCCAAGACAATCTGGAAAATGAAATCGTCTATTTGAAAACCATCGGAGCTAAATATATCGTGTGTCCTGTTATTCCTCCGGAGGATCGAAAAGATTGGAAGCGGCATTTTGCTTTTTTTGAAAAGGTCGCTCTGGAGGTGCAAAAGCATGGTCTGCAGTTCGCTTATCATAACCACGCTTTTGAGTTTGAAGAAAAAGTAGGGGAGCAGTTCGTATTCGATGCATTGTATGATGCGCTGCCGCCGGCTTTGGCAAAGGTGGAAATGGATTTGGGGTGGGTACAATTTATCGGGCAGGACCCCCTTGCGTATATCGCTAAATATGCGGGACGCCTTCCGCTGCTGCATTTGAAGGATTTTCGCCATGCCGAAGACGGCACGATTGATACGCTGGAGCTCGGAAGAGGAATTATACATCTGCCCGAGGCTGTTCAAGCCGCATCGAATGCCGGTGTGGAGTGGCTGATCGTTGAACAGGACCGATGTCATAATCCGTCTCTGGAAAGTATAGAGATCAGCATGCAGTGGCTGCGTGAGAATTATTTGTCCCGGTTATAAAAGAATAGAAGGAGACTGAAGCTCATGAAAAAAATCAGAGTGGCTGTGATCGGTTGCGGCGCGATTGCCCAACGAAGACATATTCCGGAGTATGCGGTGAATCCTCATGTGGAGCTGGTCGCTTTTTGCGATCCGGTACTGGACCGTGCGCAAATGTGCGCGGAGCCGTATTCCGCTCAAGCGTTCGCCGATTATGAAGAAATGCTGCGGGAGGTCAAGCCGGATGCAGTCAGCGTCTGTACGCCAAATATTTTGCATGCCCCGGCGGCAATAGCCGCAGCGAACGCAGGCGCTCATGTATTGGTGGAAAAGCCGATAGCGGCATCCGCAGAAGAAGCGCAGGCCATGATTGAGGCGGCCCGGAAGAACCACGTTTATTTGATGGTCGGGCACAATCAAAGGCTCATGCCCCCGCATAGAAAGGCGAAGGAAATTCTTCAGTCGGGCAAGCTCGGCAAGGTGCTGACCTTCCGTACGTCCTTTGGTCATCCGGGTCCGGAAAGATGGAGTGTGGACGGGAGAGACAGCTGGTTTTTCCGCAAAGATGAGGCGATCATGGGAGCGATGGGCGACCTTGGAGTACATAAATCCGATTTGATCCGCTACTTTCTGGAAGACGAAGTGGCGGAGGTGGCTGCGTTCATCGATACGCTGCACAAAGAGGGCACGGCTGTCGATGACAACGCTACCTGCGTGCTGCGGATGAAAAGCGGTGCAATCGGGACATTGACGGCCAGCTGGACGTATTACAAAGGCGAAGACAACAGCACGGTATTATGGTGTGAGCATGGTGTTATGAAGGTCGGTACGCATCCGGAGGATCAGGTGATTGTCGAGCTGCGCGACGGCACGGTAGAACGCTATAAGGTGGGGGCCATGGCAACGAATGAAAAGCAGACAAGCAGCGGTGTGATCGACGTATTTGTAGACTGCCTGATTACGGAGACCGCTCCGAGCATTTCCGGAGAAGAGGGTCTGAAATCATTGGAAGTCATTCTGGGAGCTTTCGAATCTCAAGAGACCGGCAAAATCGTCAAATTGTAAGTCATTTTTGTTTGATTAGGACAATAAGGGCTCTCCTTTCATCATATCGGAGGGCTCCTTTTTTCTCCCAACATTCCATCATGAAAAGGATATTTTTGGGGAAGATTATGTTCAGAACAACGGTAGGAACCGAAACAGGATTCTTTGCTTCAGCCTTGGGAGGATACCAAACGAATATGCACTTTATGTTGGAGGCTTCAATCGTTTTATTGGTAAGCTTTGGTTTGATCAGGATTGCCGGCAAAAAAGCCGTATCGGAAATGACGGGTCTGGAACTCATTACGCTTTTATCGATAGCGTCGGTCATAGGCCATGCGATTTCAGGAGAAGGATTATGGAAAACGATCGTTATACTAACGATTTTTGTTGGCATCTTAATGGCGATCCAGTATCTAGGAGTAAAATTCAATTGGGTTGAAAAGTGGTTTATGGGGAAAGCCACCCTCGTCATTCAGGATGGGAAAATCCTGACGAACAATTTAAAGAAATTGCGAATGACCGTAGACCAGCTCGAAACAAGACTAAGAGAAAAAGGCATCTCTTCCTTCTCTGATGTAAAAAGCGCGACCATTGAAATGAGCGGCCATCTCGGATACGAGTTAATGAGGCATGCACAACCGGTGACGATCGGCGAATTGGAAAACATATTGGCGAAGCTTCATCCGATGCAGCCGAAGAAGCATGCCAAGCATGAAAATTTGTTCGATGAGGTTTGGTATCAGGAGCACCACAAAGAAATTTCACAAGAACTCGACTAATGAGGTTTTAAGACCATTGCTTATGCCGAAAAATAGCTCCTGTCCTTCCGGTTCGCGTCAGTGCAACCCAAGGACATTTTTTTATTTCTGTGTGATTTTATTGCGGATTCCAAAAATTACAGATGGATTCCGTGTAACATTTGGAGGCGGATCATGTCTATAAGTTAAATCATTTTTCCAACTTGGAGGGAAATGCATGGGACGATTCCTATCTGCCGCATCCGGCATGCTGGTTTTATGTTCGATGCTGGCTGCGGCTCCCGTTTCCGCCACTCAGCCTGCATCCATGCCGGCAAAAGCGACATTAACGGAGATGACAGAAGTATACAATACTCCGGATTTCACACAGCCGCCCGTTGCCGTTTTGACTCCGCAGGTGGTGAAGATCAGCGGGCTGGAGGGCCAGTGGAAGACAAAAGCGGTAAACGGTCATACGGATCCGATCTGGTTTTGAATTTCAACCTGGTTAGGGGACAAATGGGTTCTGCTGCCACAAGATACGTTCTTCGGCGAAGAGCAGCAGCGGGATACAGGAATGTAATTATAGTTGTGTCAAAAGGATCATAAAACTATAGTGTATATAAAAATGACATGGCGATTGCATCACCTCAAGCCAAGGGGAAGGGGAACTTGAATGAGTACGGATAAGCGGCATCAGTATATGGAGCAAGCGGTCGCGCTCGCGTTGAACAATGTGATGAAGGGAGGCGGCGGCCCCTTCGGAGCCGTCATCGTCAAGGACGGACAGGTGATTGCGACGGGGGTGAACGCGGTCACGACCTCGAACGATCCTACCGCCCATGCGGAGGTTCAGGCGATTCGGGAGGCGTGCCGCAAGCTGGGCGCGTATCAACTGACGGATTGTGAAATTTACACGAGCTGCGAGCCGTGTCCGATGTGCATCGGCGCGATGTATTGGGCGAGGCCGAAGGCGGTCTATTACGTCGGCACGAAAGAAGAAGCCGCGGCAATTCGGTTCGACGATCAATTCATCTACGAGGAGCTGGAAAAGCCGATTGAACGGCGGGGACTGCCCATGCATCGTCTGACGCCGGAAGGATATCATGCGCCCTTCGACGCATGGAAGGGCGCTTCCGATAAAGTTGAATATTAGAGGGACTTATTGGCCTGAGGTGAGAGAACGCCGCGGGCTTTTCCCATTCTGAGGACCTTCATGTGGAAAATATACCGGGAAGAAGCTTACAGTTCGTGCTGTTTTTTTTACACATCTATTATATAATAGTTGAAAAACAGAATGTTACAGTTTGCAAAGGGGTGTTTCGGACGTGAGCGAAGATCCGCAGGAGCTGCTCACCAAGCATGAGCAGATTATCCGATATATTAGCGAGCTGAGTGTGGGGACGCGAATCTCGGTACGTAAAATCGCCCAGGTGCTTGAGGTCAGCGAAGGAACCGCATATCGCGCCATCAAGGAAGCGGAAAATCAGGGGCTCGTCAGTACAAAGGAGCGTACCGGAACCGTCAGGGTAGATCGTAAGCAGCGGCAAAATATTGACAAGCTGACCTTTGCGGAGGTTGTGAGCATGGTGGACGGCGAAGTGCTGGGCGGGGCCGGAGGATTGGAAAAGACCCTGCACAAATTTGTTATCGGCGCCATGCAGCAGGATGCAATGATGCGATACATCGAGCCCGGAAGCTTATTGCTCGTAGGCAACCGCAACAGGGCGCATATGTGTGCGTTGGAGCAGGGGGCGGGTGTACTCATTACCGGAGGATTTGATACGGCTCCCGAGGTGAAGCGGTTGGCGGATGAACTCGAGCTGCCGCTGATCAGCAGCAGCTATGATACGTTTACCGTGGCGACCATGATCAACCGGGCCATCTACGACCGGCTGATTAAGAAAAAAATCATGCTGGTGGAGGATATTATCCGCACCGATACTCCCGTTAGCACCCTGCGCAGCTTTAACACGGTCGCGGACATGGAAAAGCTGATGGAGGAGACAGGGCATAACCGGTTTCCGGTAGTGGATGAGTGGCATCGGCCCATCGGGATCATAACGACGAAGGATGTGGTCGGAGCTGAACCGAACCAGACGGTGGACCGGCTTATGACGCGCAATCCCATCACGGTGCATCCCCAAGCCTCCGTCGCTTCGGCCGCGCATATCATGGTGTGGGAAGGCATCGAGCTTCTGCCGGTGATCGATACGAACCGCAAAATGATCGGAGTCATCAGCCGTCAGGAAGTGTTGAAGGCGATGCAGTACATTCAGATGCAGCCTCAAAACGGAGAGACATTTGAGGATTTGATTTGGTCGGGATTCGAGGATCGGAGAAACGACGAAGGAAGACTGTATTTCCGCGGGACGATTACGGCGCAAATGACGAATCATCTTGGAACGGTTTCCGAGGGCGTGCTGACCACCATTATGACCCAGGTAGCTTATCGAACGGCCAAGGAGCATAAGAAAGGCGATCTCATCCTGGATAATTTCTCCGGTTATTTTCTGAAGCCGGTTCAAATCGACAGCATTATTGAAATCATGCCGACAGTTATTGAAGTAAGCCGGCGCTTTTGCAAAATTGATATTGAAATTTTCCACAACGGCGCCCGCGTGGCCAAAGCGATGCTGACAGCCCGTGTCATTGATCAATCGTAGACGTTCCGATGAATAATATTTCCGGTAAATCCGGCAAAAAGGCCGTCTAAAGCAGGGTAAAATGCTTTAGACGGCCTCTTATGTGCGGATTAAATTAATGTCCTGAGGGACCGTGACTCATCTCCATGAACTGTAGAGGAGCCGTTTTATCTTCTTTTGCTTTTTCAATGATATCGTTGGCTACTTCCGCTCCCAGCTTTTCTCCTGCGACAATATCGCTTTTAAAATGAATTCCGGCATTCATTCTGGAGGTACTGCACTCTTCCAGCATTTTTTTGAAGGTAGCCTCTTCATGAGGGAAAATATAAGATAAAATGGTGCTCGCTGCCGCCCCTGTAGCGGAATGGCCTGAAGGGTAGGAAGGGTGTGCCGGCACGTTAAAGCCTTCAGGCAGCTTTATAGTGGCATCCAAATCTGTCGGTCTTGGACGCATATAATGATATTTCTCGTCGTATGTTGCAGTGGATGCGGTGTAGAATGCACTGGAAAGCAGCGCGTGGACTCTGGACGCCGCCGGCGGGGACAGCTTGTATTTTTTAATCATAGCTTCCGTAACCTCGAACCAGCGCTCGTATGGGCTTACCGTTGCCCCCGACCAGTAATGGATAAGCTCGATATCTTTTTCCGTTCTATTCTTGGTCATTTGATGCAACTCTTCCAGCTCTGCTTTTGTCACCTCGGAATCATTGGCAGGCGGAGCCTCAAGCTTAAAGGTTTTTCCATCCTTCATTTCTATGGCTTTCCACTCTCCGGCATGCGGCTCTACCGGAGTTTTGTGTGTCCAGCCCATTCCTTCCTCAGAGCCTTTCGTACCTCCGCAAGCGGATAAGAGAAGCGGAACGATGATGATGGTTGACATCACAGCCAAGCGTTTAAATCCTTTCATTGACACGTTATAATCCCCCCGATACATTTTCAATCGGATCGTTCTATGAGCACAGCCAGCAACGATCAAAATAAATTATAAATGGATGGATAACGTGCTAAAACTACCCACTTGGGCTATTTTCATTTCTATTCATGTCCAACCTGTGAAAAGCGGCAAACAAATGCTTCATGAATTTCCGTCAAGGAGCATACGCATGGCTATGTAAGAGGTTATCATCATTGAAGGGATGAGAGAGGATGAAGGGACTTATTTGGATCAGGGTGGCTGTGGTTTATTTTGTCATCGGGGTCATCTTCGGTATGTATATCGGGATAACGCAGCAATTCCAATTTTCCAGCGTCCATGCGCATATCAATTTGTTAGGCTGGGCCTCGCTCGCTTTATCAGGGATTATCTACTGTCTGTTTCCCGCGGCGGGCGAAAGCCGGTTAGGACAGTGGCACTTCTGGCTGCATAATATCGGACTGCCGGTGATGGTGCTCGGACTTTATCTCGAAATCGCGCAGCTTGCGGCGCTGCCGCTCATTCCGATCGGAGGGGTTGTCGCCATTATTGGCATTATATTGTTCGCGGTCAATATGTTTGTGAATGCAAAGACAGCGGACAACAGAACGGTCGGCACTGCAGCGGGAAGACGGGGGCGGTGAACAGCTTGAACACAAATGCAGCTTCAGCTCTCTTGAGGTAGAAACCGAAAAAGAACCTGACGGCGGTGATCTGCCGCCAGGTTCTTTGGTCTATTCCGTATACACCGCGGTCCCGCTGACCGCTACCATTAACATGCCTTCTCGAATCACTTCATAATCGATGTCAATGCCTACAACGGCGTTGGCACCCATTCGTGCGGCTTGGGATTTCATTTCCTCAATGGCGATATCGCGCGCTTCCTTGAGCTTGCTTTCGTAGGCTCCGGAACGGCCGCCGACAATATCGGTGATGGAGGCGAACAAATCGCGCACGATATTGGCCCCCATAATAGCTTCCCCATTGACTAATCCGAGATAACGAACAATCGTTTGACCTTCAATGCCGTTCGTGGTGGTAACAATCATGGGATCATCTCCTTGTTAAGTTAGACGCATATATGGTATACGTCAATTAATGGAAAAAGATGCAAGAAGCATGGGAGGCCTATCCAAGCTGATTCAACTGATCCAAAATGCTCGTGATTTGTCCGACGGTCTCCAACACGCCGTTGATTTGCAGAAGCTGAGGATCCCATACTCCCGACTGAAGCTGCTCCAGGGTGCCGTTAATTTCTTTTAGCAGGGATTCGTTGTATGAGACCAGCTTTTCATGAATTTGCAGAGCGAGCTTCGGAGGCTCGATGCCGTTGAAATCCTGGATGCGCTGTTTCATGTCATCCAGCTTTTGCAATAATTGCGCTCGTGCCTCTTCGTCGGTCAATATCTGTTCGGTAAGCGCGCTAACCTCTTCGGCAAATGTACGGGCTTCATGGATGTAGGCGGTCGCTTCGTTCACATAATTGACGGACTGATTCATGTCGTTTAGAATGCCACAGCCAGACAACAGCACCGCGAGCAGGATAACCATTAAGGCAGTGCCTTTTTTCCACATGGTTCATTCTCCTTTCTGGTTGCGCGATCCGGCTGCGGCTTCGCTCAATGACAAAAGACCTTCACCGGACCGTACGGTAAAGGTCTCGCCAACAGCTTGCGCTGCCGGCAAAGCCGGGGAGAATCACTCTCCCGTAATGACGACTTTGCCTCTGGGCTACTCCCCTTTATAGTTAATTTTATTATAACGAACCTTCAATTGGCGCGTCAAATCGGGTTTAGCAAAGGAGAGAGGACTTTCCTTTTTTTTTCGAAGAGATGGGAGTTTTTTTCTGGTTCCCCTCTTTATTATTTTTGACAGAGGTGATAATATACTTATAAAACCGATTTCAGAGACCGGTTTGAGAAACCGGTTTTAGAAAACGGTAACAAAATAATAAAGGAGCTTCCATCATGAAATTAGTTTGCGGATCAAACCATTTTGCCTCGCATCCGGTTGAAGAAGCATTAAAGAAAATTGCTGAGATAGGCTTCAAGTACGTGGATCTGTGGGCATGTCCTTCGCTTTGTGATCATGTTGATCCTAAGAAAATGTCAGCTAAGCAAGTGCAAAAGCTTTTAGACGAAAATAACTTAAAAGCGGTTTCATTGACGATTTATTTAACAACAGACGAGCAAAAAGAAGAACGCATAAAGCTTGCTGCGGAACTGAATATTCCTCTTGTGATCTGGGAACCGTCTCCGTCAGTTGATTGGCCCGATCATATGAAAATGAACGAAAAGGCGATCACCTACGGAAGTTCAACGGAAACCTTCAACCAGTATATTGACAGACTGAAACAATCTTTGGAGCTTTGTAAAAAATATGGCGTAAAGCTTGGACTTGAGGTTCCGCATGTATACACCCACGGCGAACATCTTCACCAAATTTTAAAGCTATCGAAGACGCTCGTCGATACCCATTTGGAATATGTCGTGGCGCCTACCCACGCCCAGGCCAGGGGGTTTACCGCCGAGCAGGTTATCCAAACCGTTGGTGCTGCAAAAACCAATATGCTCTATCTTTGGGATGTCCAAAAAGGCTTCCATTATCCGGACAGTGATCGGGCTTTCGGTACCGGAGAACAGCAGCTTCCCGGCGGTGGAGAGACGGATTTCAAAACCATGATTGCCAACGTGGAAGCCATGGGATTTGACGGCTGGTATAACATCAAATGCCATGGAACGGAAGGATGGACTGATTTGAATTATGTTTTCCAACAGGTTAAGCAAAGTCATGATTTGATTGCCGGTCTTTTGCAAGAGCAAGCGCAAGCAGTGAGCAAGTAAACTCAATGATCTCATTATCCTAGGGGGACTATCCATGTATAAAAAAGGATTTAAAATCTTGATGATCATGATGGCCGCACTTGTCATGTTGACCGCCTGCAGCTCCAACAACGCGCCAAATGGAAGCGATAACACGCAAACGGCAAACGCAGGGAAGGGTTCTGAAAACGCCGACAAATCAGGCTCGCCTGGACAAAATAACGAGAAAATCACGATTAAAGTCGGGCAAATACCTGGAGCAGCCGCCGGTTATTTTCTTGAATACGTTCGTGAAAACAAGCTGATTGAAAAATACGCAAAAGAATTCGGTTATAACAACGTTGAAGTTGTCTTTAACAGCTATCCCGGCGCGCCGCCTCAAATTGAGCACTTTATTGCAGGCAATCTTGATTTTGCCTATACCGGCATGATACCCAACTCGCAGGCAATCCAAAAAGGTGCGGGCATTACGCTGCTTGGCGCTCCTGAGGGGGCCGCAGAATTTTCGCTTTCGGTTCCGAAGGATTCTCCCATCAACAAGATCGAAGACTTGAAAGGCAAAACGATAGGTACTTATATCGGTGGAGACCTTAATATCTTTCTGGTACAGGTGCTAAAGGCTGCATTGGGCGGTTCTGGAAAGCCTGAAGAATACGGTATCAAGGTAGTCAATCTTTCGAGTGCTGCGCAAATGATTAATATTCCGAAGGGTATCGACGCTGTCACTACCTTTTATCCGCAGTATCTGTTAGGCAAAAACCAGGGTAAATTAAAGGCGTTGGCGACAAATCAAGGTAAATCAGATACTTCAGGAGATGGAAAAGCGCCTGCTTTCAGCAAATCGCCTTATGCACCTGAAGCGTTCTCTTTCCATCGCTCGCTGCTTGTAACCCGTACTGATTTCCTGAAGAAATATCCGGATCTGGTCACTGCTTTTCTGATGGCCGCCCAATATACGGCGGATCAGATGAAATCCGGGAATGTAAAGCCGATCGATATGGCGAAATTGGTTGAGGGTCCGAAAGGTTGGAATATGGAGGCGGCAACAGGAGCGAAAGTCATTGAGACGGCCTGGGCCCGTCCTTTCGTCTGGTTGACCGAAGGCGATGTGAAGGGTATGGAGTCTTCAATGAAAACGATGAAAGAACTAGGTATGGTCGATAAGGATTGGAGCACCGAACAAATTAAAGAGAACATGAAACCTGCGGTGCCGGCGATCAAAAAAGCTTACGACATGATGAAGAGCACAACTTATAAGGAAGAAGATTTTTTGAAGAAAGATCAGGATATTCGTGGGCTTCCGGTTTGGGAGATGGACAAGTGGGGGAAATAATCCCTTTTCCTGCAGCTTGAACAGGGGCATTGGAAAGGAGTACACCATGAGACGAAATGCATCCGTACTTTCGCCGTTTATTTCGTTTTCACAGTCGATTTTGCTGTTCATCGGGATATGGTTCGTCATCTCATTATGGGTCCATAACCCTATCGTTTTACCCTCGCCGGTTCAAGTCTTTGAAAAAGGGGTCGCCTTGATCAAACAGGGCGCAGCCCTTGAAAGCATCGTTGTAAGCTTTATCCGCTTCATGTCCGCTCTGTTTGCAGCTATCGTCATAGGTATCCCGATCGGGTTGCTAATGGGACTATGGAATCCGGCCAAAAAATCATTATATGTCATCATAGAACTATTCCGGCCGATTTCGGCAATCGCTTGGCTTCCGATCGGGCTTGCTCTTTTTGGAATAGGGAATAACCTGGCCGTGTTCATCATCTTTTACGCATCGGTATTTCCGATCATCGTGAATACGACGGCCAGTGTTTACTCCATAAAAAAAAGCTATGTAGATGCTGCTCAGGTTTTGGGAGCACGTAAAACGGATTTGCTGCTGAATGTGATTATTCCCGGCTCGATGCCTGGGATGTTTATGGGTATTCGGGTCGCATTGGGTCTTGGTTGGATGTCGATTATCGCAGCCGAAATGATCGGAACGACAAGCGGCCTCGGTTATTTGATCGATTCTCAAAGGAAAATGACCAATACAGACGGCATCATCTTTCTTATGTTTGCCATTGCCTTCTTAGGTTTCATTATCGATTTTACCATCAAGAAATTAATCAAGATGAAAACTCCTTGGATAGGAAAGGAGAAATAAAGTGGAAGCTATCGCCAAGATTGTCTCGAAGAACCCCAAAAAGGGGAATTTCAGCAAACAACTGAATAACTGGTGGCTTCTTGCTCTCATCTTGGGAGGCTGGGTCCTTTTAACATGGGGGGAGGATGTTTGGTATAGCCCGGTGAAAATCCTTGCTTCTTATCCAAAGCTTCTTGAAGACTATCAGATGTTCAAAAACATTTATCTGAGTACCGGACGTGTAGTAACCGGCTTTTTCATTGCCATGGTACTTGCCGTACCCATCGGTATCGCTGTAGGGATGTCCAAAAGGATAGCAGATTGGTTTGAGCCCATGATTGACATGCTTCGCTATATGGCGCCCATTGCCTGGATTCCCCTCTCGATATTTTGGTTTAAGGGCGGGGACGCTTCCTCTGTGTTTATTGTGGCTTATGCAGCCTTCTTTCCGGTGGTCGTTCAGATCATCTCTGGAATACGGAATGTACCGGTCTCCTATTTGGAAGCAGGCAGCATCCTCGGGGCCAAGCGAAAAGATTTGATTTTTCATGTGTATATCCCGGTAACGCTGCACGAAATGCTGGTCGGTTCTCGAATCGCAATGTCCACGGCTTGGGCAGCTATTGTTGCTGCGGAATTATCCTTGGCCTCTCAATCCGGACAAATCGGATCCAACGGACTCGGCCAGCTGATGTTTATCCTTTATTATAATGAGCCGGATATCAGTCTAATTGCAGCGACGATGTTGATTGTAGGCTTCCTGGCATTGATCTTCGATCAGATCATTCAAGGCCTGAAAAAAATATTTCTTAAGTGGTAGAGGGTGATTCTATGGAATCGATCGTATCGGTTAAAGACGTGACGAAAACTTTTTTTAGCAGTGACGGCACCGAAACGTTGGCGCTGAATAACATCAATCTAGATATTCAAGAGGGCGAGTTTATTTCCATTGTCGGCCCCAGCGGATGCGGTAAGTCCACGATATTGCGCATGATTGCGGGATTGGAGACGGCATCAACAGGCTTCGTCCAATTTCGGGGTACTGTAGTGAAAGGCCCCCACCACCAACGCGGCATGCTGTTTCAGGATTATGCTTTGTTTCCTTGGAAAAGCGTTTATAAAAATATCGAATTCGGGCTAAAAGTTAGAAAAGTGGATGTGGAGCAAAGAAAAGCGATCGTTACTCCGCTCATCAAGCTTATGGGACTGACAGGCTTTGAAAACAAGCTTCCCCATCAGCTTTCGGGCGGTATGAGGCAGCGCTGCGCTTTGGCCAGAGCCCTCGCCAACGATCCCTCTGTTCTTTTGCTGGATGAACCTCTGTCGGCTATTGATCCGCAAACCCGAAATGTATTGCAGGAGGAACTGCTTAAGGTTTGGGGAGAGGATAAGCCTGTGAAGGAACGGAAAACCTTCGTTTCCGTTACGCACAGTATAGAAGAGGCTGTGTTTTTATCCAGCAAAGTGGTGATTATGAGCGGTCGGCCGGGACAAATCCTGGATATCATCGATATCAACCTTCCATATCCGAGAATCAACTACCGGGCAACCGCCGAGTTCGCCGCTTACTACGATAAAATATGGGGCTATCTGAAGGATGAAGTAGAAAGATTAAGCAAGCAGGCCATCTAACAACAACGACAAAGGATGAGTGAATCTGATGAACAAAATAAGAATAGCGATGCTGGGAGTTGCCCATCCGCATGCAGACCTTTGGGTAAAGGCATGGAAAATGCTCGATAGCGCAGAAGTTGCAGGAATTTGGGATCTCAATCCAGACAGAGGAAAAGCTTGGGCTGAAAAATTCAAAGTTAAGCACTTTGAAAATATAGATGCTTTGCTCGACCCTAATGTGATCGATGCGGTCGGAATTTGCTCGGAGAACGATCAGCATGCCGAGTTGACTGTAAAAGCGGCCAAAGCCGGCATTCATGTTCTTTGTGAGAAACCGATGGCAGTCTCTTTGGAAGAATGCGATGAGATGATTAAAGCGGTAAGCCAATCCGGCGTACGGTACATGCAGGCGTTTCCGATGAGACTGGACCCTTCCAACTCTACAATTAAACAATTATTGGATGAAGGGACGATCGGTAAGATCAGTTCGGTTCGCAAAAGACATGGCATCGGCTGGGCTGTGAAAAAACCGATACCTGACGATTTGAAATGGTTTACCGATCCGAAACAAAACGGCGGAGGGGCATTTCTTGATGAAGGTGTTCATGCCGCTGATTTTCTGTACTGGCTTTTTGGCAGACCGGAAAGCGTCACGGCGGTCATTGATACGATTTCCACCGATATTCCGGTTGACGATAACGGCGTTGCTATCTACCGATTCAAAGGCGGAATCATCGGGATACTGCAATCCTCTTGGACTTTCCAGGCGGGCACGAATACGACGGAAATTTTCGGCAACGAGGGCACGATCATTCAACAGTTTACCGACTCGGCTTCCACAGCAGTCATGGGGGAAACCAGTTTACCGCTGCAGGTATTCAGCAACCGCAAGCCGGAACGAGGCTGGTGGTATCCGAAGCTTCCGATCAACTTCAAGCATACGCATGAGATTGTGGCCAGAACCTTTGTCGAATGTCTTGTGTCCGGCAAAGAATTCCCTTCAAGTCTTGAAGACGGCAAAAATGCACTGGAAATGATCCTGAAAGCTTATGAATCCGCACATCTGGGTAAAATCGTGTATTTCTAGAGAGGAGCGAGTCTATGAGCAGTACAGTAAAACTAGGGATTATCGGTTGCGGGGCCATTTCCCAGCAATATCACGTCCCTTCCTTTAAACATTTAACGAACATGGAAGTGCTCGCGGTATCGGACAATCGAATTGAAATGGCTCAAAAGGTGGCCGGTATCTTAAACGTTGCGGAAGACAAGATCTATACGAATGCTGAAGATTTGTTGAAGATCGATGAGATTGACGGCGTGTTGATTCTGACTCCGAACTTCACGCATTTGGAACTGGTGAAGCTGGCGGCTTCCTACAAAAAGCACGTGTTTATTCAGAAACCGATGGCACGTAATGTGGTTGAAGCCAAGGAAATGATTGCAGCTTGCGAAGCGGCGAACGTGAAGTTGTTCGCAAGCTATATGCATCGATATTTGCCTGAAGTTCAGGCAGCCTTGAAATATATTAAGGGAGGGTATATTGGTAAGGTAGAGATGGCTCGCATACGCAATGCGCCAGGTGCCACTTCAACCTTAAGCAAGTGGTTCTACGACAAAGAATTGGTCGGAGGTGGAGCCGTTCTTGATATCGGAGTCCATGGCATTGATATTACAAGGTTGTTGGTCGGAGATGTGGAGGAGGTTCTTTTCGCTAAAGTCGATACATTAAGGGAAAAAGTTGTTCTCAAGGATGAAGTGATTGTCCCGACCAATGAGGATCATGCCATTGCGATTTACAAAACGGAAAATGGCTGCTTGGTCAACCACGAAATGTCCTGGAACCATCGTTCGCCAGTCGACCGCTTCTCCATGGAATTATACGGCAGCGAAGGCTCAATCCTGCTCAGGGGAGCCATGGGACCACTAGCAATTCAATCGGAAAAGTTCGGAAAAGACAGCGACTGGCTTGTCCCGGAACTGCCTTATTCGCCTTTCGGTGCCACGCAGCACCAATCCTTTATCGATATGATTGCCAATGACACGGAGCCCAATCCCAGCGGGTACGACGGATTGCGCGGCATAGAGATCGCGGAAGAAATCTATAGAGTGGCAAGAGGTGAGCAGGTTGTTGGATAAAGTCAGAATCGGAATTATCGGCTGCGGCGCCATTGCCAAGCTGTATCATATTCCTGCATTGAAGCAAATCGAGAAAGCTGAGGTTATCGCGGTAGCTGACAATTCGGAGAAGCTGGCCAAAGAAACGGCACAGCTGTTGGACCTTGAGGATGACATGGTATTTTCCGAGGCAGAAGATTTATTGAAGGTAAAGGAAATTAATGCCGTTCTCATCCTAACCCCCAATTTCACCCATATGGAATTGGTTAAGCTTGCTGCCGGTTACGGAAAGCACATCTTCTGCCAGAAACCGATGGCGAAGAATGCTGACGAATGCCGCGAAATGATCAAGGCCTGCGAAGACAACAACGTGAAATTGTTTATCAGCTTCATGCACCGCTTTCTTCCGGAAGTACAAAAAGCCCGTTACTACATCGAAAACGGATATATTGGAAAAGTGGAAATGGCCCGTATGCATAATGCCCCGGGGGCAACCGCAACGTTGACAAATTGGTACTATAACAAGGACCTCATCGGCGGAGGAGTCGTAATCGAGGCGGGAGTTCACGGCATCGATATCATCCGTTACTTGCTTGGGGAAATTGAAGAAGTCCTTTTTGCCAAAGTCGGGCAGGTTAGAAAGGAAGTCGTCTTAAAGGGCGAGACCATTCATCCTACGAATGAAGACCACGCAGTGGTTGTGTATAATACGAAAAATAAAAGTTTGGTTACGCATGAAATCACTTGGAGCCATCGTTCTTCCGTAGACCGGTTTTCCATGGAAATTTTCGGGACCGAAGGTTCAATCATTCTCCGCAGCGGTAAAGGTCCTCTGATGATCTATTCCGATAAGTTCGGCGAGGATAAAAGCTGGCTCGTGCCCGAGCTGCCGTACAGTCCCTTCGGCCTGGATCAGCATGTATCCTTCGTGGAAGCTCTTTTGAACGATTCGGAAGCATCGCCAAGCGGCTATGATGGATTAAGAGGCCTTGAGATCGTAGAAACGATTTATAAAACAGCGAAAGACCATGGGCATGACGATAACCTGTTATAGGGAAAATGATGGTGATAATATGGTATATTGTAATTAGCAGCAGGTTTATCACCGGTGTACTAATTAGCAGAAAAGGGTAATGCCAAATGATTACAATTGATGAAGTGGCCAAAAAAGCTGGTGTGTCTAAAAGCTCCGTTTCCCGTTTTTTGAACGGCAACTTTATTTATATGTCCGAAGCGATGAAAAACAAAATAACCAGCGCTATCGAAGAGTTGAATTTTACTCCCAATGCTTTGGCCCAAAGCCTGAAAACCAAAAAAACGAAAGTGATCGGCCTAATGCTTTCGAACCTATCGCATCCGTTCTGGGCGGAGGTTCTTCATGGTGCACAACAGGAGGGGATGAAAAAAGGCTTCTCCTTGATGATCACGACGAACTTAAACGACGATCCCGAGCTGGAAAAGGAAAACATTTTAATGCTGCGCAACAAAATGGTCGACGGCATTATCATTCACGGTACGGGAACGAATGCTGAATTGATTCAACAGTTAAAAAAGGAAAATTTCCCTTTTATTTTGCTTGATCGGACGTATGAGAATATTCAGACGGATGCTGTCGTCAACGATAATCTGTTGGGTGCAGGCATGGTCATGCGTCATTTGTTCGAGAATGGGCACCAGCGGATCGGCCTTCTGTCCTATCCGATGAAAAGCTTCAGTCCCCGTATTGACAGGCTCAAAGGGTACAAGCAAGCTTTACTGGAAAAAAATTTTCCCGTCAACGAAGAATTGATCAAAATATGCGATGAAAAAACAACGGCAGAAAAGGCGTTGGCGGAACTTTTCGCGCTAGCTGAACCGCCTACGGCCATTTTTTCCACCAGTATTCTATTAACAATGGAAATTCTTGCAGGGCTAAGACGATTGAACAAAAAAATCCCGCGAGATATCTCGGTGGTCAGCTATGAATATACTCCTTGGGTCGATTTTCTTGATCCCCCATTGTCTACTGTTGTGCAACCGGGCTATCGAATGGGAGCAGAAGCGATATCGTTGCTGGTGCAGAGAATTAATGATGAGATGATGGAGGATGCCAAGGTCATCCGGTTGTCTCCGGAGTTAATTATCAGAGAGTCTTGTTCAACGCCCATCAGGAGATGAAAGGAAGTAGCCATGTGAACATTGTCTATATGCATACACATGATACCGGAAGATATATCGAACCCTACGGGTACTCCGTACAAACACCAAATTTAATGCAATTGGCTCAGGAAGGAACACTCTTCCGGCATGCGTACTGCGCCGCTCCGACGTGTTCCCCGAGCCGTTCCGCTCTATTGACCGGAATGTCGCCGCATTCCGCCGGCATGACAGGATTGGCACACCGCGGATTTCAATTAAAGGACTACAGTCAACATCTGGTTCAGTTTTTGGGACGCAACGGATTTGAAACGACTTTGTGCGGTATTCAACATGAAGCATCTGACCCGGAAATGCTCGGATATGATCTTATTTTAGGCAATTCAAATTTTGATATGGCCGATTTTGAAACGGATTCCGTCGCAAGCGATATGGCGAACGCGGTACAAGCGGCAAAGTACGTCAAGCAGCAAAAAGATAAGCCCTTCTTTCTCTCGTTCGGAATGTTTAACACCCATCGAGATTTTCCGGAGATCGATCCGGACGTTAATCCCAACTATGTGACTCCCCCATTTCCATTCTATGATAATGCTCAAAATCGGGAGGACATGGCCGGATATATCACGTCAGTGCGTGTAGTCGATCGCTGCGTCGGAATCGTATTGGACGCGATTAAGGAATCGGGGCATGAGGACGATACCTTTATCATTTTTACTACGGATCACGGAATTGCTTTTCCCCAAATGAAATGCAATTTATACGATACCGGTATAGGTATCTCACTTATTCTTAAATTCCCAGGGAATATACGCAAGGGAGAAGCCATGGATTCATTGGTTTCCCACATTGACCTGTTCCCAACCCTTTGCGAGTACTTGTCGTTAGATAGGCCATCGTGGCTGCAGGGTACATCCTTGATGCCCCTCTTGGAAGGGAAATCATCATCCGTCAGGAATGAGATTTTTGCCGAGGTTACTTATCATGCCGCTTATGAGCCGGTGAGAGGGATAAGGACAGAGCGCTACAAGCTGATTAAATTTTTTGATTCTCATGAAGGCTTTGTCCCGGCAAATATTGATGATTGTTTAAGCAAAGATTTTTTGCTGGAGAGCGGTTTCTTGGAGGGATCACGAGATCGTGAGATGCTTTTTGATTTATATCTGGATCCGGTCGAGAGAATCAATTTGATGGGGAATGAACGCTATTTGGAGGTCTATCGCGATTTATCGGATCGGCTGAAGACGTGGATGCAGAAAACGAACGATCCGCTGCTAGACGGGAAAGTTGAAAAGCCGGAAGGGGCCATTGCCAACAAACGAAGCTGTATCAGTCCGAAAATCGACGATTTCGAATAGAAGGTGTTCATTTTCATGTCAAAGGGTATATGTCTTGATACCATTACGATAAAAAATGCACTGGTCGAAGACAAGTTATCCATCGCCAAAGGATCGGGATATCAAGGCGTAGAGCTGCGCGGCAATGACATTAAAGAATTTGTCGAACGGGGTGGGGATGTTAGACTCTTGCAGGATTTAATTCGTGAGTCCGGCTTGAGGATTCCTGCATTCGTCCCTGAATCGGAATATTACGGGTGGCATGCTAAGCTGGATTCAAATTTGAACCGGCTGCTCGATGACTTGTTCCAGCTTGCCGGGTTTATCCAGAATCCGATGATGATTTTCCCCGTCATGAGCCCGGAAGGCGATTTGAAAACTACAGTGAAAAATTTCGAGGAAATTTGCCGCCGCGCCGCGGAGTACAATCTTGAGGTTTGTTTGGAATTCATAGGACATGTGCCTAAAGTGAGCGATGTGAAGACCGCTTGGGAAGTCGTTGCCGAAGCGGACATGTTCAATGGCGGCATTCTTGTGGATGCTTTTCACTACTATCGGGGCGGTTCAAGCCTGGACGATTTGAAGTTGGTTCCAATCGAAAAGATATTCCTCGTTCATGTGAATGATGCTATGGACATCCCCCTTCAGAATTTGATCGGTGCCAAGCACCGATTATATCCGGGTGAAGGCGTTATTCCTTTGCAGGATATTTTGAGTGTGCTTAAAGAGAAAAAATATGATCGCGATTATGCGGTTGAGATCTTTAATGAAGAATATTGGGATTCGGATCCCAAGGAAGTAGCCAGAGTGGCATGGGAAAAGACGATGGCTATTTTGAATCAAAAGGAATGAAGGAAAAGCCGGCTTTCTGAATGCAGAAAGCCGGCTTTTTTATTGCAGCAATAACCGGCCGATACCCTTTTATATAATGAAAGGACTGAGGATTAAAAGGTAAGCCTGAAAGTTTATAATAGGGCTTGCTGAACGAATCAAAAGTCCGACAGCCACAAGGGTTTAGGACCTCTTTTGTCGAATTCAAGTGCAAGGAAAACAGGGACTTACCCGCGAAAAACCTTGCACATGGAGGCGTCCGAATTG